>JBPCPA010000219.1:0-3819 GCA_050999655.1 Jatrophihabitans sp. | reverse complement strand
GGACGTGCTGCACCAGGGGCTGGCCAACCGCAGCCAGCATGCGATGGGCACCGTCTCGATCGTGGTGGGCGTGCTGGTGCTGCTGCTGTGGATACCGCTGCGGCAGTGGCCCGGCCTGGGCACGGTGAGCAACGTGCTGGTGCTCGGGCTGGCGATGAACCAGACCCTGGTGGTGCTGCCGTCCCAGCACCGGTGGCCGGCGCAACTCGGCATGCTGGCCGGCGGCATCGTGCTGTGCGGCCTGGCCACCGGCATGTACATCGCAGCCGGCCTCGGCCCGGGACCGAGGGACGGGCTGATGACCGGCATCGCCCGCCGGACGGGCCTGTCGATCAGATTGACCCGGACCTCGATCGAGCTCACGGTGCTGGTGGGCGGTTGGCTACTTGGGGGTTCGGTAGGTCTGGGCACGGTGCTGTTCGCGGTCACCATCGGCCCGCTGAGCCAGTTCTTTCTTCGGCTGCTCCGGATTCCGGGGCTGATAGGGGCCGGAAAGCTGCCGGATCCGGACGCTGTTTCGACATCAGTCTGATCAATAGACACACAGGCAGTAACGTACGACATACTTTACAAACTTGCATTCGTGTAAACCTGGCGAGGATGATGGGAGCCGAAAGGAGGTGATCGCCATGATCACCATGACCGGACCCGGCATCGGAATGCTGGTAGTCGCCCTGCTCGCGCTCGCCGCACTGGCGCTGCGCGCGGGCGCACAGCGCTAGTCGTCCTCGTCGTCGGCCCGGGCCAGCCAGGTGGCGAACCGCTCCACCGCTGTCTCGAACTCGGGATTGAGATCGACGAAGGTCTGCAAACGCTGGGCAACCCAGCTCAGCGTGACCTCCTCGTCGCCCCGCCGCGACTCCAGTTCCTCCAGGCCCCGATCGGTGAAGTACATCGCCTGATCCGTCCTACTCGCCGGGGTACCGGACGCCCAGCCCGGCCCGGATGTCATCGAGCACCGCCATGATGGCGATCGACTCGTCCGGTGGCACCAGCGTGCTGCTCAGCGCGCCGGCCCGCAGGCATCGCTCCACCTCTTCGATCTCTGGCAGGTAGCCGCGCAACTGCCGATCCAGCGGATCGTCCACGGTGGTCTGACCGTCCCGGGTGGTGACGGTCAGACCGGCCGGTCGGTGAAAGCGGCCCTCGGTCCGGATCCAGCCGTCAGTGCCCTGGATCAACCCGCGGTAGGGCCCCGGCACCGACGCCGAGCACCACAGTTGGGCAGTGGCGCCGCTGTCGTAGTCGCACTGGATCGCCACCGTCTCGTCCACCCCGCTGTCGGCCAGCTGGCCACTGAACCTGACCTCGGCGGGGTTAGAAAGAAAGATCCAGGCGAAAGTCAGTGGGTAGATGCCCAGGTCGAGCAGCGCACCGCCGCCGTTGGCCGGGTCATACAGCCGGTGGGTTGGGTCGTAGGGCAGCCCCAACGACATCTCGGCCCGCACCGAGCGCAGGTCGCCGATGACGCCGTCGGCGATCAGCTTCTGCGCGGTCCGGATGAGCGGGTTGGTCCGCATCCACATGGCTTCCATCGCGAACACACCAGCTGCTGCCGCGGCGTGGAACACCTCGGCGGTGTCAGCGGCATTGAGGCACACCGGCTTCTCGATCAGCACCGGCTTGCCGGCCGAGATCGCCAGCAACGCCTGCTCGCGATGCTGCGGGTGCGTGGTGGCGATGTAGACCACGTCGACCTCGGGGTCCGCCACCAGCCGCCGGTAGTCGCCGTAGCTGCTGGCGGCACCGAACTGCTCGGCAAACGCTGCGGCCCGGTCGGCCGAGCGGGCCGCGACGGCGCCCAGCACGTTGGACTGCGACCGGGCCAGGTCACCGGCCAGCTTGGCGGCGATGCCACCGGCCCCGATAAATCCCCAACGCACCGGACGGTCTGCTGCGATCACGGGCATGGCGATCAATCTAACCCAGGGCGGTTGCCACCACTTCACGCTGCTGGGTCTCGTGCACGCTGGCCGAGCCGACCGCGGGGGAGGCGGAGGCCTTGCGCGAAGCGCGGTAGATCGGCCGGGTGTCACCGCTGGCGGCCAACCGCTCCGGCAGGTTCAGGGCTATGAACGGGTAGCCACCCTGGTTGGCCGGTTCCTCCTGCGCCCAGATCAGCTGGGCGTTGGGGTATTTCGCGAGCTCCGCCGCGATCTCCTCGCCGGCCAGCGGGTACAGCTGCTCCAGCCGGACGATCGCCACGTCCGACCGAGCAGCCTCGGTGCGCGCCGCCAGCAGGTCGTAGTAGATCTTGCCGCTACACAGCACCACCCGGGTGACCGTGGCCGGGTCGGCAGCCGGATCGCCGATCACCGGCCGGAACGTGCCGGTGGTGAAGTCGTCCAGCTGGCTGACCGCGGCCTTGAGCCGCAGCAGTGACTTCGGCGTGAACGCGATCAGCGGCCGGCGCAGCCGGCCCAAGGCCTGCCGGCGGAGCAGGTGAAAGTAGCTGGCCGGTGAGGAACACATCGCCACCGTCAGGTTGTTCTCGGCCGCCAACTGCAGAAAACGCTCCGGCCGGCCGGACGAGTGGTCCGGTCCCTGGCCCTCGTAGCCGTGCGGCAGCAGCAGGGTCACCGAGGAGCGCTGACCCCACTTGGCCTCGCCGGAGGCGATGAACTCGTCGATGATGGTTTGCGCGCCATCGGCGAAGTCGCCGAACTGCGCCTCCCACAGGACCAGGGCGTCCCGGTTGGCGACCGAATAGCCGTACTCGAAGCCCATCGCCGCGTACTCCGACAGCAGCGAGTCATAAGCCCGGAACTGGGCGGTGGCGCCGGGGATGTGGCGCAGCGGCGTGTACTCCTCGCCAGTATTGCGATCGATGAGCACGGCATGGCGCTGGGTGAAGGTGCCACGGCGGGAGTCCTGCCCGGCGAGTCGCACCGGGTATCCGGCCATGGTCACCGAGCCGAGGGCGAGCAGCTCGGCGGTGGCCCAGTCCACATCGCCACCGGTGGTCTGCGCGACCCGGCGGTCGATCTGCGGTTTGAGCCGTGGATGCATGGTGAAACCGGTCGGATGGTTGGCATACAGCTCGCCGATGGTCTTGATGATCTCGGGCGAGATCGCGGTCGGCACCGTCGGCTGGTTCTCGTTCTCGTCCATCACCGGCTGTGGCCGCGGGGTGTTGGAGGCGTCCCGGGTTTCGATGAACACCTTCTCCAGCTGCTGCTGGAAGTCCTTCAACGCCTCTTCGGCGTCGGCCATCGTGATGTCGCCGCGACCGATCAGCGCCTCGGTGTAGAGCTTGCGGACGCTGCGCTTGCTGTCGATGATGTCGTACATCAGCGGCTGGGTGAACGAGGGGTTGTCCGCCTCGTTGTGGCCGCGTCGCCGGTAGCAGACCATGTCGATGACGACGTCCTTCTTGAACCGCAGCCGGTACTCCACCGCCAGCGTGGCGACCCGGACGCAGGCTTCGGGGTCATCGCCGTTGACGTGGAAGATCGGCGCCGAGATCATCCGGGCGATGTCGGTGCAGTACAGGCTCGACCGCGACTGGGCGGGCGAGGTGGTGAAGCCGACCTGGTTGTTGACCACCACGTGCACGGTGCCACCGGTGCGGTAGCCGCGCAGTTGCGACAGGTTCAGGGTCTCGGCCACCACGCCCTGGCCGGCGAAGGCTGCGTCGCCGTGCATCAGCAGCGGCAGCACGGTGAAGCCGTCCTCACCCTTGTCAAGAATGTCCTGCTTGGCGCGGACGATTCCCTCCAGCACCGGGTTGACCGCCTCCAGGTGCGAGGGGTTGGCGGTCAGCTCGACCCCGATCGTCGCGCCGTCGGTGCCGACGTAGGTGCCGTGCGCGCCGAGGTG
>JBPCPA010000241.1:0-3124 GCA_050999655.1 Jatrophihabitans sp. | reverse complement strand
CTGTGCATGACTGCCGTGGTCCGCTCACCGCTCCAGACGCTGGTCTACCTGGTGCCGGCCGCCGCCGCGCTCTACATCGCCCGGACCGCAACCGTGGTCGACGAGCAGGGCCTGCACGCCCGGGCGGTGTTCGGCAGCCAGCGGGTGGGCTGGGACGAGCTGCGCGGTCTGCGACTGGACGCCCGCGGCGCGGTCTATGCGGTGGACCTCGCCGGCACCCAGCTGCGGTTGCCGTGCGTGCGCAGCACCCGGCTGGACCCGCTGATCGCCGCCGGCGCCGGTCGGCTGCCGCAGCTGCCGCAGCCGCCGGCCGGCTAGTACTGGCCGGCCACCACGTTGAGCAGTGGCTGGCCGGTCGCAAACCGGTCGACCTGCTCGCCCAGCAGCGTCACGAACCGGTCGGTCAGGCCGAACACCGAACCGGCGACGTGTGGGGTGAGCAGCAGGTTCGGAGCGTTCCACAGCGGGTGATCGGCCGGCAGCGGCTCCGGATCGGTGACGTCGACGGCGGCCCGCAGCCGGCCGGACTGCAGCTCGGCCAGCAGCGCCGCGGTGTCGACCACCGGGCCCCGGGCCGCGTTGACCAGCAACGCGCCGTCGGCCATCAGGCTCAGGAACCGGGCATCGACCATCCCGACCGTCTCGCTGGTCTTGGGCACGATCAGCACCACCACGTCCGCGCTCGGCAACAGCTCGGGCAACTGCTCGACCGAGTGCACGCCCTCGCGGGCGGTCCGGGCCACGAAGATCGCCCTGGCATCGCACGCCCGCAGCCGGCGTGCCAGTTGCTGGCCGACGTCGCCGGCACCGATGATCAGCACGTCCTTGCCGGCCAGTTCGTCGGTGTAGGCGGTGTCCCAGCGGCGCTGCGCCCGGGCCTGCTCGAAGCGCGGGAACTCCCGCAGCACCGACAGGATCGCGGTCAAGGCCCACTCCGAGGTGGACGAGCCGTGCACGCCGCGGGCGTCGCAGAGCTGCACTCCGGCCGGCACCAGCGGCAGGATCACGTCCACCCCGGCCGACTGGGTCTGGATCACGCTCAGCCTTGGCATCGCCGCGAAGGCCGCCTGCGCCGAACCGGCGTCGGCCAGCAGGAACGGCGGTACCCAGAACTCGATCTCGGCCGCCCCGGCCGGAATCTGGCGGAGGTCCTGCCAGACCAGCACCTCGGCGGCCAGTTCCGGCGCCGGCTCGCGGGCCTGCAACCGGTCTCGGATGGCGGTGGACGGCACGCACAAGCGGTTCACCCGATCCAACCTAGCCTGCGCCGGACGGCACGCTCGGCCGGTGCCGGCCGGTCGGACAGCCAAGTCACAGCCCGAGGAGGCAGACTGGGGGCGTGTCACGACTGCGGCTGCCCCGGCTCGCGGCCAGCCTTGCCGCCGTCCTGCTGCTGGGCGCAGCGGCCGCTTGCGGGGCGGGCGCGTCCGGCAGCACCCCGAGCTGGACGCCGCAGCCGGACTATCAGGGCAACAACGACCCCAACCCGCAGCTGTCCAATCCCGGCATTCCCGCCCCGTCGCTGCCCGGCAGTGCCGTGCCGCAGCCGCCGACCGGGCCGTCCGGCGGTGGTTCGGCGCCGTCCGGCCCCAGCCCGGCCAGCGATCCGAACGTGGTGGCCACCAAGCTGGTCGAGCCCACCGGCCTGGTGGTGCTACCCGACGGCACCGCCCTGGTCGGCGAGCGCAGGTCCGGTCGGATCTACCGGGTGCAGCCCCAGGCCGGCCAGCCCGCGACGCTGGTGCAGACGCTGGTCGGCGTGAACGGCAGCGGGGACGGCGGGCTGCTGGACCTGGCGATCTCACCGTCCTATGACCAGGACGGTCTGATCTATGCCTACCTGAGCACGGCCACCGACAACCGGGTGGTGCACTTCGCGCTGGGCTCTGCCCCGTCCACCGTGATCGGTGGGATACCGCACGGCAGCACCGGCAATACCGGCCGGATCGCCTTCGACGCGACCGGCGCGCTGCTCACCGGCACCGGCGATGCCGGCCAGCCGGCGCTGGCGGCCTCGGCGACCAGCCTGGCCGGCAAGATCCTGCGGACCGACGACATCGGCAAGCCGCTGGCCGACAATCCGAGCGCCGGCTCCCGGGTGTATGCCCGCGGGGTGCATGGCGCGGACGGCCTGACCGGGCTGTGCGTGGACCCGCAGTCCGGGGCCCGGATCGCGATCTCCGGCGACACGGTGCTGGCGGTCACCTCCGGGGCCGATTACAGCACCGACAAGCCGGCTGCCTCGCTGCCGGCCACGGCGCGGGGCGCCGGTGGCTGCGCGCTGGCCTGTGGCCAGTTGCTGGTGGCCAGCGCCACCGGCAAGGCGCTGGCGGTGGCGCCGATCGCCGGCAACTCCGGCATCGGGGAGTTCGCGGTGCACCCGGTTGGCGACTACGGCCGGTTGCGCACGGTGGTCGCCGGCAGCGACGGAGCGCTGTGGTTGACCACCCGCAACCGGGACGGGCACGGTAGCCCGATCGCGACCGACGACCGGGTCATCCGGATCACCGATCTGGACGTGTCCAGCCCGGTGGTCTGAGCGTCGGCCGGCTGCCAGAGCAGTCAGCCGGCGGTTATCCGTGCTGACTAGGTGTGTACTGACTGTGTGTACCGACTGTGTGTACTGACTAAGGGTGAGCTGACTACGGCTCGGTGACCCCGAGCCGCTCGAGCAGCACGGCCCGGACGCCGGCCGCATTGGCCTGCCCGCGGGTTGCCTTCATCACCGCGCCCACCAGCACCCCGACCGCCGGGATCTTGCCGCCACGCACCTTGTCGGCCACGTCCGGGTTCGCAGCGATCGCGGCGTCAGCGGCCTCGGTCAGCGCCGAGGTGTCCGACACCACCGCCAGCCCGCGCTCGGCGACCACCGCCTCGACGTCGGCACCGGTCTGCAGCACCGCGTCGACCACCTGCCGTCCGAGCGCCGTGGTCAGCTTGCCCTCGCCGACCAGGCTGATCACCTTGGCCACCTGCGCCGGCGTGATCGCCAACTCGGCGGCGTCGATCTCGCGGGCGTTGGCCAGTTGCGCGAGGTAACCCAGCCACCAGTTGCGCGCCTCGGCCGGCAGCGCGCCGGCCGCAACCGTCTCAGCGAAGCTGTCGACCAGATCGGCGTTGACCA
>JBPCPA010000091.1:0-3783 GCA_050999655.1 Jatrophihabitans sp. | reverse complement strand
GATGAGCACAGAACATGAGCTCGCTGCCGGCCGGCAGGGTGACGCGCACGTACGCCTGGGCGCCACAACGATCGCAGCGGTCCACTGCGGTCAACGGCGCCACGGCCAGGGTGCTTGTCACGGATCCCTCGTTTTCTGCGAAAGGTGCTCGCGGTCGGTCTCACGGACTCGGGCCTCAACGGTTCAGAGGCTTATCGTGTCCGCTCAGTACATACAACCAGTTGAGGCGCGCCGTAGTTCCTCATCGAGCCGGATTGAGAGCTATTTCGCCCGTAGCGAACGCCGAAACCTCCCGGAAACACGGGCGCTCAACCCCTTCCGGCGGTCCGCTCACAGCATCGACATCAGGTGCTCGCGGCGAGCCTCCAGCAGGTCCGCCGAGGCCGAGGCCGAGGCCGGCCCGGGCACCGCCGCGCGCAGCTGGGCGTGCAGCGCCCCGTGCGGGGTGCCGGTTCGGGCAGCCAGTACCGCAATCAGCCGGTTCACCTCGCGGCGCAACTCCGCCGCCGCTCGCCAACCACCGCCACCGCTGGCCAGCCCGTGCGGGACCACCACCTCACCGACCGGACCGGCCTCCATCGGCAGCGGTTCGGCGCCCGTCAGTTGCCGGGACCGGCTGGCCCGCTTGCGCAGCGCACCATCGCGCTGTGCCAGCAGGGCCGCGGTCTGCTCCGGGGTCAGCAGGCCGGGCAGGCCCAGGAACTCCTCGTCGTCCTGACCGGGCTCGGCGGGTGCGCTGGCGTCCGGGGTCACCGCCCGGCCGCCGTGCAGCACGTGCGCGAACTGGGCCTCGGCCTCCAGCGCCTCCCACTCGGCCAGCAGGCTGGATTCGGCGCGCTCGGGCTGCTCGTCGAACTCGTCCACCAGCTCCAGCGAGTCCTGCGGACCGGCGGGCGGCGGCAGCACGTGGTTGCGGTCGACCTCGAGATCGGCGGCCAGGCTCAGCAGCGGCCGGACCGCCGGCAGGAAAACCGTAGCGGACTCGTGCCGCCCCCGGGAGCGCACCACCCGGCCGACGGCCTGGGCGAAGAACAGCGGCGTCCGATAACTGGTCAGCCAGGCCAGGCAGGCTGCCCGGGGCACGTCCACGCCCTCGGACACCATGCGCACGCAGACCGCGATCCGCGCTCCACCGATGGCGAACTCGCTGATCCGGGAGCTGGCCTTCGGGTCGTCGGACAGGATCAGGTACGGCTTCTCACCGGTCACCCGGTGCACGATCTCGGCGTAGGCACGGGCGTCATCCTGGTCCGAGGCCAGCACCAGGCCGGCCGCGTCGGGCATTCCGGAGGCCCGCAGCTGGGTGAGCCGCTCGTCCATTGCCGCGATCACGTGCGGTACCCAGTCCCCCCTGGGATCCAGGGCGGTTCGCCAGGCGGCCTGCTCGTTCGACTTGGTGCCGGCTTCGGTCAGGGACGCGGCAATCACCTCACCGGCCGAGTTACGCCAGCGCGAGACGCCGGTGTAGGCCGCGAACACCACCGGGCGCACCACGTGATCGCGCAGCGCCTCGGCGTAGCCGTAGCTGTGGTCGGCGCTTGACTCCAGGCCGCCGTCGCCGTCCGGCTCGTAGCGCACGAACGGGATCCGCTCACCGACCCGGGTGCGAAACGGCGTGCCGGTCAGGCAGAGGCGCCGGCTGACGCCGTCGAAGGCCAGCGCCACCGCCTCGCCCCAGGACAGCCCGTCGCCGGCGTGGTGGATCTCGTCCAGGATCACCAGGGTGCGCCGGTGGGTGGCCCGGGCCGCGTGCAAAGTCGGCTTGCCGGCCACCTGGGCGTAGGTGGTGACATAGCCGTGCAGATCCGCCGGCACCGGCCCGACCGCGTTGGACAGCGTCGGATCCAGCGCGATCCCGAACTGCTCGGCAGCCTGGGCCCACTGGCTGCGCAGGTGGTCGGTCGGGGCCACCACCACCAGCCGATCGACCACCCGCCGACTGATCAGATCCACCGCCAGGCTGAGCGCGAACGTCGTCTTGCCGGCACCGGGGGTGGCGGTGAGCAAGAAATCCCGATGGGTCTCGGTGTGGTACTTGGCCAGCGCCTCCCGCTGCCACAGGCGCAGCCCGGTGCCCGACGAGCGGCGTTCTGGCACTCGACGCCGCCCCTCATCGCTTGCTCAACCGTGACTGCCGCGCGCCGGACCCGCGACCCGTGCCAGGCTAACCGCCCGGCCGACCGGGTGCCGCGACCGACCCGCGACCGGCGTGATTTTCACCGCAACCCGGCTCAGCCGCCGGCCTGATCCTCCAGGTTGCGCGCTGTCGGGGCCGACCAGTGACGCAGCAATGCCAGCAACCGCAAGGCAAACACCACGAAGGCGGTACCGATCAGCCAGGGCGCGGCCAGCCGGTGCACGGCCTGGCCGAGGCAGATCAGCCCGGCGCCAACCAGCGCCGCGACCGCGTAGATCTCCCGGCGCAACACTACCGGAATCTGGCGCAGCAACACGTCGCGGATCACCCCGCCGCCGATCGCGGCGATCACCCCGATCACGCAGGCACCCGCCACGCCCAGGCCGGCCTGTAAGGAGCGCTGGGTACCGGTCACCGTGAACAGCGCCAGGCCGGCGGCGTCCAGCACCAGCACCGGCTTGCGCAGCCGGGCGACCTGCGGGTGCCAGTAGAAGACCACCACCGCCGCCAGCAGCGCGGTGATCAGGTAGGTCTCGTGCCGCAACGAGTACGGCGGGTTGTCGCCGAGCAGGGTGTCTCGCAGCACGCCGCCACCGAGCGCGGTGACCGCCGCGACCACCACCACGCCGAACAGGTCCAGCCTGGCCCGGACCGCGGCCAGGCCGCCGGACAGGGCGAAGACGAACACGCCGACCAGGTCCAGGCTGAGCTGGGTGGTCGACGGGCTCACCCGCGCAGGTTAGCCGGGCGGTACCGATGTCATCACTGCGGCGTGTCCGGCACCGGCATGCACAGGTTGACTGGGCAGACTCTGCAACCGTGATCAACCAGCGCTCGGTCCGCACGCTGGCCGGACGCACCATCGCCCGTGCCTGGAACGACCGGGTGCTCGGACTGTCGGCCGAGGCTGCGTTCTGGCAGCTGCTATCGATGCCCTCGCTGTTTCTCGGGTTGTTGGCCGCGCTCGGTTACTTCTCCGACCTGGCCGGCCAGGGCAGCATCGACCAGGTCCAGCAGAACCTGCTGAACGGCTTCTCCCGGGCCTTCTCGGCCGAGGTGGTCGATCAGCTGATCGCGCCGGTGGTGCGCCAGGTGCTGCGCGAGGGCCGGGCCGACGTGATCTCGGTGAGCTTCCTGTTGGCGTTGTGGGCGGGCTCGTCGGCGACCGCCACGTTCGTCAACACCATCACCATCGCCTACGGGATGCGCGATCTGCGCGGCGCAGTGCGCAGCCGGCTGCTGGCGCTGTGGATCTACCTGGGCTCGATCGTGGTCGGGGTGATCGTCCTGCCGGCGATGGTGCTGGGCCCGACCGAGTTGCCCAAGCTCTTTCCCGACAGCGCCCGGAGCAGCGCCGATGATGTCATCAGCGCCGCGTACTGGCCGGTGGTGATCCTGTTGCTGCTGCTGGGCCTGACCAGTCTCTATCACCTGGCTCCGCCGCGCCGGCTGCCCTGGCGCCGCGGCGTGCCGGGCGCGGTGCTGGCCATGGTGATCTTTCTGGCCGGGTCCGCCGGCTTGCGTGCCTACATCTCCTTCATCGTGGCGCACAACCACGCCGACTGGACGCTGGCAGCCCCGATCGCGGCGCTGCTGTTCTTCTACCTGCTGGCCCTCGGGGTGCTGCTCGGGGCGGAGTTCAACGC
>JBPCPA010000024.1:0-9020 GCA_050999655.1 Jatrophihabitans sp. | reverse complement strand
GGCACAGGCAGCCCGCGCACCTCACCCCCCGTGGGTGCGCGGGCTTTCCCTATCCGGGCCCTTTTCATCCCGGTGCGCGTGCGAGCAGCCCCGTCGCCACAGCACTCAGCCCAGCAGTGACCCGCCGGGCTCGTCCGGCTCGGGCACCGGCCCGATCGCGGCCGCCAGCAGTCCCGCGTTGGGCATCGACACCACACCCTCGTCGGTGTCGATGCTGGTGTACATCAGCCCGGCGCCCAGGATCACGCCCTCGAACGGGCCGCCCATCGCGCCGGTGCGCACCTTGACCCGCTGGCCGGGCACGTAGGGCCGGGCGAACAGCAGCACCAGGCCCGCGAAGAAGTTGCCGAGGGTCTGCTGGGCCGCGATGCCGATCACCACGCCGGTGACCGCACCTCCCACCAGCAGGTTGCCCAGGTCGACCCGGAGCAGGTCGAGCAGACCCAGCAACACCGTGCCGTAGCCGATGATCCGGCAGATCAACCGGATCGCCGAGCTGGCCGCCACTCCGGCCCGCTGCTCGCTGACCCGGGCCAGCTCGCCGGCCACCGATCGAGTGGCCACGAAACCCGCCAGCACGAACACCACCACCAGCCCGAGTACCAGCAGGCTGACCTGGTTCTTGCTCAGATCCAGTTGGTGGCCGACCAGCGCGAACCGGGCCGGCCGGGTCTGGTCGATGCCACCGAGGTGATCGCCGAAACCGAAGCTGGCCAAGGCGATGAGCACCGCCGGAACAGCACGCTTGAGGTTGGGCTTGGCTCGCGCGTCCATTGCCCGCAGCGCCTCGATCGGGTGCCGCGCGTCGATACCGAGCAACTCGCCCGGACGGGCCGGTCGGCCCGTCCGGCCCCGGCGGCGGCGTGGCGCGGAAGGATCATTGGTCATGGCTCCATCATTGCCGCTGCGCCGGTTCCACCGGTTGGCGGCACCGCTCGTGGCCGGCACCGTGTGTGTCGGATCATGAGGTGGCCGACTCAGCCGGGTGGCCGACTCAGCCGGGTGGCCGACTCAGCCCGGTGGCCGCTCAGCCCGGTGCCGGCGGGGCGGACCCACCGGACGATCGTGCCGCGGCGTCAGTGGGTCGGCTGGCCCAACCGCTGACCGTCCACCGGCTCGGCGGTGGCGTCGGCGGCCACACCGGCAGCCTCCAGCGACGGCAACGTGTGGTAGCCGGCGACGACGGCACGGAGCAACAGCAGCATCAGCGCCGCCACCGGCACCGCGATCAGGAACCGGATCAGCGCAGTGGTCACGCTCATCGAGGCGGTGACGAACGCCGACCAGAGTGCGGTGCTACTGAGTGCCAGGGCCAACCCGAGCACCGACGGTCTGAACATCGTGCCTCGCCTTCGTTGCGTCTCGCGCCGACCGTGCTCAGGCGCTGGCCCGATGCCGGGCCTCGGTTGCCAGCAACCGGAACAGCAATCCGGCCCAGGCAAAGGTGGTTGCGGCGCGGCCGTCAAGCAGCGCCAGTGGCAGATCCAGGTCCCATACCGAGGCCGGGCTGGTGCTCAGCTCGGCAGCGTGCACCACCAGGGCGTCCGCCCCGCCGATCCGCTCCAGGTACACCCGGGCGTCCTCGGTCTTCCAGCGCGCGTCCACCACTGCCCAGGCGGCGGTGGGTCGCAGCGCCCCCAGCAGCTCACGAGCCCAGGGATCGCCCGGGTCGCTGGTGGTCGCATCGGTCGCGATGACCACCACCGACGGGGTGTCGGCCACGCCTAGCTCGGCGCGCAGCCAGGCCGCCTCACCGACACCGCTGATGTAGCAGTGGCCCAGCCCGGCCGCGGACTCGCGGGGCAGCCCAGCGATTCCGATCCTGTCCAGCGGGATCCGGAGCTGGTCGGCACAGGTACGGGCCGCCCGCACCGCCGCCGTCGATTCGCCCACGATTGCCAGCACGTCGCCAGCCTGGCGCGGCGGCGATGGCGCGGCCGGCAGCTCCTGCAGGATCTCTTCCAGCGCCTGGTGCAGGCTGTGCGCTTCACCGCGCGGGTTGACCGATACCGGCACGCCGATCTGGCGCAGTTGCATCAGCATCTCCAGCCGGGCCCGGGCGTCCGGCCGGCCCAGCGGGGTGACCAGCGCCATCGCCGGCTCGGCGGGCACGCTCGCCGGCCGCTCCGGCACCGCCACCGGCTCGCCCGATTGGCTCTCGAACGGCAACTGCGGCGGGTCGGTCAGCCGGCGAAGCAGTTCTGCGAAGTCAGGAACCGGGGTCTCAGCACCAGCGTTCGCCGCGCTCTCGACCGCGTCGGTGCGGGCCAGCAGGTCTTCCAACATCAGCTCCGCGCCGCCATCGGCAACCTGCGGAGCCGCGACGGCGCCCGGCTCGTCCGGCAGATCGGGGCTGATCGGCGCCGGCAGGTCGTAGGCGATCCGGTGCACCTCGCGGGCGAAGAAACCGAGCACGCCACCCCGCCGGACAGTGTCCTGGTAGAGCACCCGGGCACCGGGTCGGCTGTGCACCTCGTCCAGCAGCCGGGACAGCTCAGGACCCTCACACACCAACGGTTCTGGCATCAGAGATCACCCCCACGGTGTCGACGACTGCGGCGTTGGTCGAGACCTCGGAGTAGGACAGCACCGGCAGGTCCGGGGCGGTGGTGGCGATCAGCCGGCGCAGCGGCAGCCGGATCTGCGGGGCGCAGACCAGCACCGGACGGATACCGCGCTCGATCACCGCCTGGTACTGCCGGGCGGTCTCGGTGACCAGCGCCTCGACAAGGTCCGGGCCAGGCAGCAGTTGCACGCCGGTCTCGGACGGGCGTACCGCCTCGAGCAGGCTCTGTTGCAGCCGCGGGTCCAGCGTCATCACCGACAGGACGCTGTCCACGGTGTGCGCCGCGGTGATCGAGGGCGCCAGTGCCAGCCGGGCGGCCTCGACCAGCCGATCCGGCTCGGTGCCTGATTTGGCAGCCAGGGACAGTGCTTCGAAGATCCGGACCAGGTCGCGCACCGAGACGCCCTCGTCGAGCAGGGCGTGCAGCACCCGCTGGATCTCGCCCAGGCTCAGGATGGCCGGCGTCAGATCCTCCACCACCACCGGATGGCTGCGCTTGAGCGACTTGGTCAGCGCCGACACCTCTTCGCGCCCGAGCAGTCGGCTGGCGTGGGTGCGCACCACCTCGGACAGGTGGGTGATGATCACCGAGGACCGGTCCACCACGGTCGCGCCCAGCAGCTCTGCCTGGCCACGCAGCTCCAGGGCGATCCACTTGCCCTCCAGGCCGAACACCGGCTCCTGGCCGATGATGCCGGGCAGGTTGCCCAGGCCGTCGCCGAGGGCCAGCACGGTCCCGGCCGGCGCCTTGCCACGAGCCACCTCGACCCCGTTGACCCGGATCGCGTAGCTCGCGGCCGGCAGGTCGAAGTTGTCGCGGGTGCGCACCGGGGGCATCACCACGCCGAGTTCCAGGGCCAGCTTGCGGCGTAGCGCCCGAACCCGGTCCAGCAGGTCCGCGCCCGAGCCGTCCACCAGCGAGATCATGTCCGAGGACAGCGCCAATTCCAGCGGGTCGATCGCGAGGTCGCCCATGATCGCCTCCGGGCTGTCCGGCACCTGCTCGGCGAGCACGCTCGGTCCGGCCTTGGCGGCCTTGTCCTCCGCCTTGGTGGCCGCCGACATCCGCTGGGCCAGGAACAGCAACCCACCGCCGACGAACAAGAACGGCAACTTCGGCAGACCCGGCACCAGGCACAGCGCCAGCGCCGCGGAGCCGGCGATCTGCAGCGCCCGTTTCTGGCTGCCGAGTTGGGCCGCGACCACGGTGCCCAGATCGGAGGAGCCGCCGGCCCGGGTCACGATCAGGCCGGTGGCCACCGACAGCAGCAGCGCGGGAATCTGGGAGACCAGGCCGTCGCCGACGCTGAGCAGGCTGTACTTGCTGATCGCGTCGGTGACCGACAGGTGATGTGACAGCACCCCGATCGAGATTCCGCCGACCAGGTTGATGACCGTGATGATGATCGCGGCGATCGCGTCGCCCTTGACGAACTTCGACGCACCGTCCATCGAGCCGTAGAAGTCGGCCTCGGACGCGACCTCGCTGCGCCGCCGGCGGGCCTCGTTCTCGTCGATCAGGCCGGAGTTCAGGTCGGCGTCGATGGCCATCTGCTTGCCGGGCATCGCGTCGAGGGTGAAGCGGGCGCCGACCTCGGCGACCCGGCCGGCACCGTTGGTGATCACCACGAACTGGATCACCAGCAGGATCGCGAAGATCACCAACCCGATGATCAGCGAGCCGCCGATCACGAAGTGCCCGAAGGCGTTGATCACCTGTCCGGCGTAGCCGTTGCCGAGCACCCGTCGGGTGGCGGAGATGTTGAGCGCGAGACGGAACAGGGTTGCCACCAGCAGCAGCGACGGGAAGCTGGAGAAGTCCAGCGGCCGCTCGACGTACATGCTGACCAGCACGATCAGCAGGGCACCGGTGATATTGATCGCGATCAAGAAGTCCAGCAGCGCCGACGGTACCGGCACGACCATCATCAGGATGATGGCGACGACGCCCACCGGCACTGCCAGCTGGCTCATGCGTTTCGGATTCACAACACCTTCAGCTCATCGCGGCGACAGAAATTGCTAGCTCTGGGGGTGCGGGCCGGTCCGTGGTCCGCGCTGGTCGCCGTCCTGGCTTTAGGACATATCGGCATGCCTGGCCGGCACCTGAGCTGCGGCGGTCAGCTCGTGCGTTGGCCGGCCCGCGCGCCGGATGCTTGCGCAGGCTAAGGAGGGCGGCACTCGGGCCGATGGGAAGGCGAGACCACGAGGAGTTCCGATGTCCGAGCGCGACCGCCGGCCGCAGACCGACCTACCCGAGGTGTGCTGTGATCGGTGCGGCCAGACCTTCACCCCGGCCGACCGGGACGATCCGCTGCACTTCCAGCGCCGCGACGGCGAGCTGTGCGGAGGAACCGGACGGGCCTTCCGGCCCTTCGTGATCCGCCGGCAGAACCGCCGATAGCCTCCCGCGCGTCAGCAGCTGGCCCCGCCGTCCTGATCCTTGATTGCCGGTGGCGCTACGGCCCTGCGGCTGCTCGCTAGGCGCGTTGTAGCGTGCGGGTACCGGGCAGGGTGTGGGTGCCGGCCGCCGAACCCTTGCGCCTGAGCCGCATCACGAACGCCAACACGGTCGCGACACCCTGGTACATGTCTGCGGGAATCTCCTGGCCGATATCGCAGGTGGCGTAGAGGGTCCGGGCCAGCGCCACGTCGGCAACCATCGGGACCCTGCTCCGTTCGGCGAGTTCCCGGATGCGGGCGGCCAGATGATCGGCACCCTTGGCCACCACCCGTGGCGCCCCTCTGGCCGGGTCGTACTTCAACGCCACCGCGACGTGGGTCGGGTTCACGATCACCACGTCGGCGGACGGGATGTCGGCCATCATCCGGTTGCGACTGATGGCCAGGGCGCGCGAGCGCATGGCACCACGCAGCAACTGGTCGCCGTCGCTGCTGCGCATCTCCTCCTTCACCTCGTGCTTGGTCATCTTCAACTGCTTGTTGTTGCGCTTGCGCACCACCGCGATGTCGGCCACTGCCAGGCCAAGGCCGGCAAGCGCGCCGATCCGGATCAGCCTCAGTGCGGCCGTGATGGCCGCCTGCATGACCGCCGACAGCGGCAACGACCCGGACGCCGTGAGCGTCGGCACCAACTGGCGCACCGACAGGTAGGTCACGGCGGTCAGCACGGCCAGCTTGCCCAGCGATTTCAGCAGGGCCCAGGCACCCTGGGGACCGAACATTCGCTTGAACCCGTTCAGCGGATTGAGCCTGGTCAGTTTGGGCACCAGCAGCTTCGGCGCGACCCAGATGCCGCCCTGCACGCCGGCGGTCGCCACCGCGGTGAGCAGCACCAGGATCGCCAGCGGCGCGGTAGCCAGCACCGCATTCGTCATCGCGCTGCGAGTCATCGCGATCGCCCGGCCGACGTCCGGGTTTTCGATGGTGGCGCCCACCTGCACCAGGCAGGTCTGGGAGATGCCCATCAACGACCTGCCGACGCTGGGAATGACGAAGCTGGCCGCCAGCACGCTGCCCCACGAACCCAGCTCCGGGGTGTGCCCGACCTGGCCGTCCCGCCTGGCCTTCTTCAGCTTGCGCGGGGTGGCCTTCTCGGTCTTCTCACCGGCCGGTTTGCCCGCCATCAGGTACCGACCCGCATCATCAGCGAGGCCGCGGAGTTGCCGAGTTCGGTGATGATCCTGGGCATGGTGGCAAAGCCGGTGCCGACCAGGCCCAGGGTGAGCATGATCTTGAGCGGAAAGCTGACCTGGAACACGTTGAGCTGGGGCGAGATGCGGCTCAGCAGGCCGAGTGCCACATCGGCCAGGAACAGCACCGCCATCAGCGGGGCGGCGATCTGCAGGGCGGCCACGAACATGCTGGTGACCCCGTGCACCAGTGCCTGATCCAGGTGTGACAGCGACATGGTGCCATCCAGCGGCAGCGTGCTGAAGGTCCGCAGGAAGCCCTGCAGAATGACCAGATGGGCGTTGGTGGCAAAGATCAGGGTGGTTGCCATGACGCCGTAGAACCGGCCGAACACCGAGGTGTTGGTGGCCATCAGCGGGTCGTAGGCGAAGGCAAGCGAGAAGCCGCCGGACAGGTCGATCAGCGAACCGGCCGACTCGACCGCGCTGAACAGCAGCCGGGTCAGAAAGCCCAGCGAGGCCCCGATGAAGATCTGTTCGACGGCGCTGGTGAACAGCGGGCCGAGATCGGCGACCGGCGCGTGTGACACCGTGCTGGCCGACACGGCCAGGCCGATCGCGGCCGACAGCATCAACCGGACCGTGCGCGGCACCCCCGAGGTCGCGAACGGCGGCGCGATCTGCATCCAGGCCGCTATCCGCAGCGAGCACAGGATCAACGCCACCAGGTTGGCGGTGCCCAGTTGCAGTGTCACGAGCGGTGTCCGGTCGCTGAGTCTCAGCTGCTGATCAGGCTGGGGATCTGGTTGAACAGCTGCTGGGTGAAGGTCACCATCGAGTGCATCATCCAGCTGCCCGACAGCAGCAGCGCGATGCCCACCCCGATTGCCTTCGGCACGAAGGACAGCGTGAACTCCTGGATCTGGGTGGCCGACTGGAACAGCGAGATCCCGAAGCCGATGAACAGCGCGGTCAGCAGGGTCGGTGCCGCGAGCTCGAAGGCGATCAGCATCGCCTGCAGGCCAAGGTGCACGATCGCGGTGTCGGTCATCGATCAGTTTTTCCGTTTCAGCTCAGGGAAGGTGGCGGCTGCCGGGGCAGGTGGGCGGCGGTGGAAGGTAGCTAGGTGTTGTAGCTGGTGATCAGGGAGTTGATGATCAGGCCCCAGCCGTCCACCAGGACGAACAGCAGCAGCTTGAAGGGCAATGAGACCGACACCGGCGGCAGCATCATCATGCCGAGTGACATCAGCGAGGACGAGACGACCATGTCGATGATCAGGAACGGGATGTAGACCACGAAGCCGATGATCATGGCCGACCTCAGCTCGGACAGCACGAACGCGGGGATCAGGGTGGTCAGCTCGAGCTTGTCCGGCGTCGGCGGATTGGGCAGGTGCCCGGCGCGCAGCATCAGCGCGATCTCTTCGCTGCGGGTGTGCTGCAGCATGAACGTCCGAATCGGGGCCATGCCGTCCTTGAACGCGACCGCCTGGGTCTTCGTCCCATGCAGGTAGGGCTGAACACCCTGGTTGTTGACGGCTTTGACCACCGGGCTCATCACGAACAGGCTCAGGAACAGTGACAGCCCGGCGAGCACCTGGTTGGGCGGCACGCCATTGAGGCCGAGGGCATTACGGGTCAGGCCCAGCACCACGAAGATCTTGGTGAAGCTGGTCATCAGCAGCAGGACGGACGGCGCCACCGACAGCAGCGTGAGCAGCAGCAGGATGCTGACCGACTGGCTGGGCTTCGGGGTGAGATTGAGCCCGATGGTCCCCGACGGGTCCTTCGGAGCGGCCGGCCCGGTCGGACCGGCGGGTGCCAGGATGGGCACCACCGTCAGGGGCACCGCAGTTACGGGCACCGCCGTTACGGGCACCGCCGTTACGGGCACCGCAGTCAGGGACACCGCCGTCAGGGGCACCACCGTCAGGGGCACTGCCGTCAGGGGCACTGCCGTCATCGGAACTGTGGCGACCGGCAGGGTGCTGGCGCCGGCGCTGGCATGGCCGCCGGCCAGCAGCGCCAGTCCCAGCAGCGTCAGGAACAACAACCGGCGCAGCAGGGCGGTCATCGGCGCACCGTCAGGTCCCGAGCGGCGCCGAGCATCTGGCGCCAAGTGTTGACCGACAGCACCGACCCGTCCAACGAGCCGCGCTTGACCGGTGGCCGCAGGTTGCCTCGCACGACCTGCTTTGCACCGATAAACGCAGCGGATTCGTCAGCATCGACGTCCAGCTCGGCGGCCGGGTACTCCCCCGCCGCGAATTCGTCGTCGAGGTCGGCGGCCGCGCCCAGCAATGCCGGCCGGCGGCGACTCCAGCTTCGCGACGGCGAGGGTTCGACAGCCAGGGCCTCCTCGATCGGAGACAGCTCGGTCTCGGTGATCAGCCGGACGCCTTGCTCGGTGACGCCGAGCACCAGCGCCCGGTCCATTACCCGCAGCACGGTGACCGAGGACGTCCGGCTGATCTGCTGCCGGGCGAGCACGGTCATCACCCGGTCGGTCTTGGCACCGCCCATCGGCTTGCGAGCCCACCGGGCCAGGCACCACATGATGCCCAGTACGAAGACCAGGGCCAGCAGCATCCGGCCGATGACGGCGACGGTGTTCACGATGAATGCGGCGCCGTCTCGTCGCTGACGATCTCGGTGATCCGCAGCGCGAAGTTCTCATCGATCACGACCACCTCGCCGCGTGCGATCAGGTGGCCGTTGACCAGCAGGTCGGCCGGTGCGCCGGCTGCCCGGTCGAGTTCGACGACGGCGCCCTCGGTGAGTGCGAGCAGCTCGCTGATGGTCATCCGGGTGCTGCCGATCTGAGCGGTCACGTCCATGTTGACATCGCGCAACAGATCC
>JBPCPA010000009.1:0-4190 GCA_050999655.1 Jatrophihabitans sp. | reverse complement strand
TGCGACCGGCCCCGGTCAGGGTGATCAGCACCTGCCGGCCGTCGTCCGGGTGGATCCGACGCAGGATCAGATTGCGCTTGGCCAGCCGGTCGAGCCGGTTGGTCATGGTGCCGGACGTGACGTGGGTAGATTCGATCAGCTGCCCGGGCGTCTGCTGGAACGGCGGTCCGGACCGGCGCAGTGCGGCCAGCACGTCGAACTCGTGCGCGGCCAGGCCGTGCTCGGCGAAGGATTGCCCGCGCCGCTCGTCGAGCAGCTGTGACAGCCGGCTGATCCGGCTCAGCACCTGGATCGGCGAGGTGTCCAGGTCGGGCCGCTGGCCGGCCCAGGCAGCGACGATCGCGTCCACTTCGTCAGGCATCGCAGCATCGTAGCAACCATCTTGACATCGAGGTATATTATCTTGATGTCGAGATTAAACGAGGAGGATCACGATGCGGTGGGATCCGGCGCAATACGCCCGTTACGACTCAGAGCGCAACCGGCCGTTCTTCGATCTACTGTCCCAGGTGGCGGCCGGCGCGCCCCGGTCGGTGGTCGATCTGGGCTGCGGTCCGGGCGAACTGACCGCCACGCTGGCCGAACGGTGGCCGGCCGCGACGGTGCGCGGCCTGGACTCCTCACCGGAGATGATCTCGCGGGCCGCAGACCATGCCGGCGAACGGGTCAGCTTCGGCCTGGCCGCCGCCGAGGATTTCGACGCCGGCGGGGTGGACGTACTGATCAGCAACGCCCTGCTGCAGTGGGTGCCCAGGAACCCGCGGTTGCTGACCAGGTGGGCCGGCGAGCTGAACCCGGATGGCTGGCTGGCCTTCGCGGTGCCGGCCAACTTCGACTCGCCGTCCCACGTGCTGATGCGCGAACTGGCGGAGTCACCGCGCTGGGCCGACTCGCTGCACGGCGTGTTACGCCACCAGGACGCGGTGAGCTCGCCGGAGCGCTATCTCGAACTGCTGTCAGCGGCCGGCCTGCGGGTCAACGCCTGGCAGAGCCGCTACCTGCACGTGTTGCAGGGCGAGGATCCGGTGCTGGAATGGGTGCGCGGCACCGGGCTACGTCCGGTGCTGGCTGCGCTGGAGCCCGCGGATGCCGCCGAGTTCGAGGCGAGCTACCGTCAGTCGCTGCGCACCGCCTATCCCCGCCAGCCGTCCGGGACGGTCTTTGCGTTTCTGCGGACGTTCGTCGTCGCGCACCGGAGCGTGGCAACATGATCATCGGCATCGACCACGTCCAGGTAGCCATCCCCCGGGGCGGCGAGTCGCAGGCCCGCTCGTTCTACTACTCGCTGCTGGGCATGACCGAACTGGCCAAGCCGGCCGCACTCGCCGGTCGCGGCGGTTGCTGGTTCAGCGCCGGCACGGCGGTGCTGCATCTCGGCGTGGACGAGCCGTTTCGCCCGGCCGGTAAAGCACATCCGGCCTTCGTTGTCACCGAGTTGGACGCGCTGTACGAGCGGCTGACCGCGGCCGGCTACCCGGGCGTCCGAGCGGACGGCGAGATCGCCGGCGTGCGGCGCTTTCACGTGCTCGACCCGTTCGGCAACCGGATCGAGTTCCAGCAGGGCTAGCGGCGGGCCGTTCAGGCCGGCTCGCGCACCCGGTCATAGAGCAGGTGGATCGCACCCGAGTCGGCGCTGGTCAGTTCGGCCAGCGCCCAGGCCGACGCCGGCACGCCGTCCTCGAACAGCCGTCGACCGCCGCCGACCACGGCCGGGCACAAGGTGATGCTCAACCGGTCCAGCTGGTCGGCGACCAGCAGCGTCTGGATGATGTCGATACTGGCCAGCACGATGATGTCCCCGCCATCCTGCTCGCGAAGCCGGCCGACCTCAGCAACCGGGTCGCCGGCCACGATTCGCGAGTTCGACCACGGCGCATCGGTAAGGGTGCCCGAGAACACCACCTTGTCCACCGTGTTGAGCCACCCTGCGAACGCCCGATCCCTCGGATCGGCCTCGACGCTGTCGGCAACCGGTGGCCAGTACCCGCCGAAACCCTGGTAGTTCTTGCGGCCCAGCAATGCCGTGGTCGCCGAGCCGGTGACCCGCAGCAGGTGCTCCCGGGCGGCGTCGGTGATCGCGTGCGGCACGATCCAGCCCATGTCGTAGTCACCGCCCTGACCGTTGACCCTGCCGTCCAGCGACAGCGACAGGCTGGCGATGACTCGACGATGATGCGGGCGCAGCTTCTCGGTCACGATCGCTGGGCCAACCTTTTCTCATTGCGCCGCCGCCGGGCCGAAACCCGGATCGGGAAAGTGCCCCGTCAGGAGGCTTGTCCTGGTACGTAGGATCCAGCCCAATGAATGCATAACGCAAGCGCGAACGAGGGGAAGGGACGACATGAGATTCCTCATGCTGGTGTGCCGCGACAACCAGCCGGTGCCCGAGGCGCCGGACGGCGGAGACGTCGAGGAGTGGGTGAGGACCATGGACGGCAAGGGGCTGCGCGTCACCGGTGACCAGCTCGGGTCCGACGCCGACGCGGTGACGGTCCGGCTGCGCGAGGGCACCCCGCAGATCAGCGACGGCGCATTCCTACCCACCGACGGCGCCTTGCTGGGCTTCGACCTTCTCGAATGCCGGGACCTGGCCGAGGCAACCGAGGTCGCACTGGCCCATCCGCTCGCCCTGCGCTGCGTCCTGGAGATCCGTCCCGTTGTCGTGAACTAGCCGATCGCCCGAAGCGGCCCGGGGTGTGCTGCCGTGCGACCATCGCGGCGTGGCTGAGCGTGACGAGGTTGTTGAGTTCGAGGACTCGGATCTTGCTCGCGACAGAGATCGTGTTCGCCAGCGATGTGGTGGGCTCGGGCGTTGAGTGGACGACGACCACCGGTCTCAGCGACGCGGGCAGCCTTGAGGTGTTGCGGGGTCGCAGCGCAAGCTGGTCAGTGGTCTCGTCCCAGTCGGCACTCGTGGCGTGTGGAAGAAGCCCTAGCTCGGGAAGCCGCGGAAGACGCCGTCCGGGCTGAGGTTGGCCGCGAAGTCGTGCCAGTCCAGGTTGAAGACGTTGAGGTTGTTCTCGACGCTCCACAGGTGTGCCGGCAGGCACCGGAATGGTGGGTGGTCCTCGGCAGCGTCGACGAGAATGTCGATGACCAGGATCGGTAGCTCAGGCGAGGCAAGGGTGGTCTGGTCGGCGATGAACAGCACCGCGGCGCCCTGGTCGGTCGGCGGGATGGCGGCCGCCACGGTGTGCCAGCTGGCGCCATCGAAGTCCCGGTTGCTGACCGGCCGGACGTAGGCCTGGAAACCGAGCTCGTTGGCGGCCAGCGCTTGCTCGCTGACCTCGAGCCACCGGTCCTCGCTACCGAAATCGGTCCGGACCAACAGCGAGCTGTACGAACTCGGCAACATCACCATCTCGGCACGCCCGGCCCCTGGGCAGCTTCGTTCGGCCAGGCCGCCGGGCCTGCGTACCCGATGTCGAGATCTTTCACGTGGCGCTCCCCAGCTCGAGATCAACCCGGCATCATAACCGGCGACGCTCAGGGGTGCGGACGGGATTGGCCCGGTGGCGGTCACACTCACCACGCGGTCAGGACGCGCGGTCCTTCGTCGGTGATCGCGACGGTGTGTTCGAAGTGCGCACCCCGGGAGCCGTCGGCGCTGCGAATGGTCCAGCCGTCGTCGTCGACGCGGTAGGCATTCTGGCCACCGGCGAGAAACCAGGGTTCGATGGCGATAGTGAGCCCGGGTCGCAACCGCAGGCCGCGGCCGGGACGACCGTCGTTCGGAATGTGCGGGCTCTCGTGCATGGTGCGCCCGACGCCGTGGCCGCCGAAATCGGTGTGCAGCCCGTAGCCGGCATCGCGGGCAACACTGCCGATGGCCGCAGAGATATCACCGATCTGGGCACCTGGCTGCGCCGCGGCGATGCCGGCCTCAAGTGCCGCGGCGGTGCGTTCCAACAGCGTGGCATCGGTGGTGCTGGTGTGCCCCACGAAGAAGGAGAGTGCGGCGTCGCCCGTCCATCCCTCGACAGTGGCGCCGCAGTCGACGCTGAGCAGGTCGCCGTCTCGCAGCCGGTAGCGGGTCGGGATGCCGTGTAGTACGGCGTAATTGACCTGGCAGGACCCCGTGAAGTGATCCAGGGTTTGTGAGAGTCGCCTGGTTTTCATTGGTGGGTGCAGGTGGCAGCGTATCGGGCGGGTGCTTGGTAGCCCAGGGCTGAGTGCCTGCGGTGATTGTT
>JBPCPA010000320.1:0-10850 GCA_050999655.1 Jatrophihabitans sp. | reverse complement strand
GTCGGTGTGGATAACGGAATCAGCGTCAGAACTGCCGTTGCAACACCAGGCCCACGATGACCAACACAAACACCGGGCCGGCGCCGAACGCCACCACCCGCAACACCCAGCGATGGCCGGCGTTCGTGCTTGGCGTGATGGCACCGGACGCGACCGCCGCACCGGAGACCGAACGGGACACCGCCGCACCGGCCCGGCCGAGATCGGGCAGCGGCAGCCGGTAGATCGCGCTGCCGCTTCCCTCGCTGCCCACCAGCAGGTATCCGCTGCCCAGCGCTATGCCCTCGCCCTGCGGCTCGTCCGGCAGCGGCACCCGAACCGGAGCCCGGCGCAGCGCCCCGGCGACATCGCCGTCGACGACCGGCCACAGGTAGGCGTCGGTGTAGGTCCGGATGGCCAGCAAGGACCCGCTGGTCGACATCGATGCCCCGGTCGCGGTGAGCTGACCCAGCACGTTCGGGCCGCCGGGGGTGCCGGTGAATCCGAACGTCACCGTCGCGACCTGGGTCATCGGCTGGACCCGACCGGCGTCCGGTGCGGCCGGTACCAGAAAGACCTGGCTGTGACCGAGCAGCGACTTGGTGACCAGGTACAGCCGGTGCCGCACCGGGTCAGCGATCAACGACTCGGCGTCGTGCGGGCCGTCCGGGTAACGCAGCCGCCAGCGCTCGGCCGGGCCGGTGCTGATCGTCGCCGCCGAGCCGATCACCGGCTCGTCCACCCGGTAGAGATCCACCTCCGAGCGCACCGAATCGTTGTCGCCGATATCGGCCAGCCACACCGATGCGACACCGTGGCTGTCCGGCCCGGTGGCCAGGTCCTCCCAGTCGATGTTGCGCGCACCGGTCACCGTGCAGACCGCACGAGTGCGTCCGGTACCGGCGTCCACCGCGAAGAACCGGGCCCGATCACCACTGTCGTTGTGCACGTAGAGCACCGACGGCGACCGGTGGCCGATCGCCAGACCGCTGGCCTCGTCGATCCGCGGGTCGGCCAGGATCGCGATCCGCTGACCGGCGGCCACAGCTGGCGTGGCGGCCGGCAGCAACACCAGCAGGACGGCCAGCAGCGGCGCGGCGACGCACCTGCCCGCGAACCTGAGTCCGGCCCGCCGGCCGGATCGCCTACTCTGCACGGCATGGGTGAGGTGACCGCGGGAGATGGTGGCGCCTCGACGGTCATGATCGTCAACATCCCGGCCGGCGAGATCCGGGAGCGGCTGGCCGAGGCGATGGCCATCTACGTCGCCGCGATGGGCTACCCGGCGATGAGCGGTAGCCAGCGCGGCGTGCACGTGCTGCGCCATGCCGAGTTGGACTCCTTTCGGTGCCGGGCCGCGCTGGACAGCCGGGGCACGATGCTCGCCTTCGGCTATGGCTACACCAGCCTGCCCGGCCAGTGGTGGCATGACCTGGTCCGCCGCGCGGTGACCCGCGATGCCGAGCGCTGGCTGAGCAGCGCCTTCGAGCTGTCCGAGCTACACGTGGCTCCGCTCATGCAGGGTCGCGGCCTGGGCGACCGGGTGCTCAGGTCGCTGGCCGACGGCTTACCGCACCGGACGATGCTGCTGTCCACCCCCGAGGGTGAGAACCGCGCCTGGCGGCTGTACCGGCGGCTCGGCTTCGTCGACCTGGCCCGCGACCACCTGTTTCCCGGCGACCATCGGCCGTTCGGGGTGCTCGGCGCGCAGCTGCCGTTCACCCCGCCCGAACTCACATCGCTCGGCTGACCGGTTCTGTCGCCCGACCAATGGGTTCTGTCGCCAGACCAATGGGTTCTGTCACCGGACCGGTCGGTGCGGTCACCAGATTGCGCCAGACCTCGCGGGTCGCCTTGGAACGGTTGAAGGTGATGAAATGGATCCCGGGCGCGCCCTCGGCCAGCAACCGTTCGGCCAGCTTCGACGCCTCTTCGATGCCCAGCGCCCGGACCGCCTTCGGGTCGTGGGCCACTGCCTCGAAGCGGGCCTGCACGTCGGCCGGGAACGGCGCGCCGGACAGCTGCTCCGAACGCTGGATGGTGGCCATCCTGGTCACCGGCATCAGACCGGCCAGGATCGGGATCTCGCACCCGGCCGCGACCACCCGATCACGCAGCCGCAGGTAGTCATCGGCCACGAAGAACATCTGGGTGATCGCATAGTCCGCACCCGAGCGGCACTTGGCCACGAACTGCGCGGTGTCGTCCTCGACCGTCACCGACCGCGGGTGCTTGTACGGAAAGGCCGCCACCCCGACCGTGAAGTCTCCGTAGGACCGGACCAGTTCGACCAGATCGCTGGCATAGGCCAGACCGTCCGGATGCTGCACCCAGTTGCCCATCGGATCGCCCGGCGGGTCACCACGCAACGCAAGCACGTTGGAGATGCCGGCGTCGGCCAGCCGTCCGATGATCGAGCGCAGTTCGGCCAGCGAGTGCCCCACGGCGGTCAGGTGCGCAACGGGAAGCAACGTGGTGTCACTGGCCAGCTGCTCGGTGATCTCGATGGTGTGGTCCCGGGTGGCCCCACCAGCGCCGTAGGTGACCGAGACGAAGTCCGGCTGCAGGGACTCGAGCTCGCGGATGGTGGTCCACAGCAGCCGGTCGTCCTCAGCTGTCTTGGGCGGGAAGAACTCGAAAGAGAACGTGGTCTTTCCCGCAGCGAAACAGTCCCTCACCGAGCGCGCCATTCTTCCAGCGTAATGTCCGCAAGCGTGGCTGCGTGTGACGACCCCTCTGACTTCGACAGCCCGTTGACCGAGCGGGTGACTGCCGAACTAGGCCGGTTCATCGACCAGCACACCGCCGCGCTGGTCTCGCTGCATCCCGATCTGGAGATGCTCGCCGAGGCGGTACGGGCGGCAGTGCTCGACGGCGGCAAGCGAATCCGGCCCACCTTCGGCTACTGGGGCTGGCGCAGCGTGCAGCCCGCCGGCGCGGCCGGCGAGCTCGAACTAGTCCGGGCCGTGGCCAGCCTGGAACTGTTGCAGGCCTGCGCGCTGGTGCACGACGACGTGATGGACTGCTCCGACACCCGGCGTGGCCAGCCAGCCGCGCATGTCCGGTTCGCCCGGCTACACCAGGCACATGGCTGGCCCGGGTCTGCCGAATCATTCGGCAATTCTGGAGCGATCCTGCTCGGCGACCTGCTGCTGTCGTGGGCCGAGGAGATGTTCACCGGCGCGATCAGCCTGTTGCCGGCCGAGCGTGCGGCGGCGGCCGAGCGGGAGTTCGACCTGATGCGCACCGAGGTGGTCGCCGGGCAGTTCCTGGACGTGCTGGCCCAGACCCGGGGCGAGTTCGATCCGGCCGAGGCGCTGCGGGTGATCCGGTTCAAGACCAGTAAGTACACCGTGCAGCGTCCGTTGCTGCTCGGTGCGGCCGCGGCCGGCGGCGACCCGGCGACGCTGGAGTTGCTGTCGGGCTACGGGCACGCGCTCGGCGAGGCCTACCAGCTGCGCGATGACCTGCGGGGCGTTTTCTGCGACCCGGCGCAGACCGGCAAGCCGGCCGGCGACGATCTGCGGGAGGGCAAGCGCACCCTGCTGGTGGCGCTGGCGATGCAGACCGCCGACGGACGGCAGGGCGCCCTGCTGCGGGCCGGTGTGGGTAATCCGGAGCTGGACCAGGGCCAGGTCGAGGAGTTGCGCGGGGTGCTGCGCGCGACCGGTGCGCCGGATCGGGTGGAGCAGCGGATCGCCGAGTGCGCCGCCGAGGCCACCGCGCGGCTGTCCTCCGGTGGCCAGGACGGGCGCGGCCCGTTGCGCCCGGACGCCCAGGACGCGCTGCTGGAGCTGGCCCACACCACGGCGCACCGCAGCTTCTGAGCGGCGGTGCTGGCGCAGGTGAACGGTTCGGCGGCCGGGGTGGGCGGGCCGTCCGGCCGAGTGGTGATCATCGGGGCCGGCCTGGGCGGCCTGTCGGCGGCGTTGCGACTGGCCGGGACGGGCCGGGACGTGCGGATCGTCGAGGCCGGCGACGCGCCGGGCGGGCTGATGGGTCGCCGGCACCGCGCCGGCTACACCTTCGACACCGGACCGACGGTGCTCACGCTGCCCTCGTTGATCGACGATGCCCTGGCCTGCGTGGGTGAATCGCGGTCGGACTGGCTGCAGCTGGACCGGCTGGAACCGTCCTACCAGGCGCACTACGCCGACGGCTCGGTGCTGCGTTCCTATTCCGACCCGGACCGGATGGCAGCCGAGGTGGCCGAGGTCTGCGGGCCGGCCCAGGCCGAGCGCTATCTGCAGCTGGTGGCCTACCTGGGCCGGCTGTACCGGGCCGAATTCGACAGCTTCATGGACGCGAACCTGGATTCGCTGGCCGCCCTGATCCGCCCGCAGGCCGCCAGCGTGTTGCGCCTCGGCGGCCTGCGCAGCCTGGAGAAGGTCGTCGGCGGCTACCTGAGCGACGAGCGGCTGCGCCGGCTGTTCACCTTTCAGTCGCTCTACGCCGGGGTCTCCCCCAGCCGGGCCCGGGCGCTCTACGCGGTCATCGCCTACCTGGACTCGGTGGCCGGGGTGTGGTTTCCGCGCGGTGGGATGCACTCGGTGGCGCAGGCGCTGGCCGGGGCCGCGGTCAAGCACGGGGTGCGGATCGATTATCGCTGCCGGGCCGTCCGGGTCGAGGTGAGCGGCGACCGGGCGCGCGCGGTGATCACCGAGGCCGGAGAACGGATTCCTGCGGACGTGGTGATCCTCAACGGCGACCTGGCAACCGGCTACCGCGAACTGTTGCCGGCCGGGCTGCGTCCCCGCCGGCTGGCCCGGGCCCGCTACTCGCCGTCGGCGCTGGTCTGGCTGGTCGGCTCGCGCGGCCGGCTGCCGATGCCCGCGCACCACAGCATCAGCTTCGGCGCGGCCTGGTCGCGGACCTTCAGCGAGATCATCGAGCAGGGCCGGCTGATGAGCGATCCGTCCCTGCTGATCACCTCGGCCACCGTGACCGACCCCAGCCTGGCACCGGACGGTGGTCACAGCTATTTCGTGCTGGCGCCGTGCCCGAACACCGCCACCGGTGCCATCGACTGGCCGGCGATCGGGCCGCGTTACGTCGACGAGCTGGCCGGGGTGCTCGACCGGCGGGGTTTTGACCTGCACGGCGCGTTCTCCTCGGGCGTGCAGGCATCGCAGCTGATCACCCCGGCGGACTGGGCCGACCAGGGTTTGACGGCCGGCAGCCCGTTCGCGCTGGCGCACACGCTGAGCCAGACTGGTCCGTGGCGACACCGGACCCAGCACCCGGCCGTGCCCAACCTGCTGTTCTGCGGGGCCGGCAGCCAGCCCGGGGTCGGCGTGCCCACCGTGCTGATCTCCGGCCGGTTGGCGGCCGCCCGGATTACCGGGGACGGCAGGCAACCGCGCCGGAGTCTGCGACGATGAGCCGGTGACGGTCAGCGCGCAGCGGAACTTCGGAGCCCCGGTGGGCTCGGCTGCCGACCCCGGCAGGCTCGGCCAGCTGGTGCAGGGCTGGACCTTGAGCACGATCGGCCGGGTCGGCCTGCTGGGCACGGTGCTGATCACGCTGGGCAGCTTCGGCGCCGGCGCGTTGCCGGCCAACGACCCGACCCGGCACATTCCGGTGATCGGGCTGCTGCGACACGGCAGTACCGGCCTGCACGTCGCGCTGGGCCTGTACTACCTGGGGCTGATGGTGCTGGTGGCCGCGTGGTTGGTGCTCGGCCGGCTGCTGCTCACCGGCTCGACGTCCGGTGACAGTGAGGTCGGGGCCGAGGTGGTCAGCCCGATCGCGCTGCGCCGGATGCTGATCCGCTGGATGGCGCCGCTGCTGGTCGGCATGCCGTTGGCCAGCTCGGATCTCTACAGCTATGCCGCGCAGGCTCAACTGGCCCGCTACGGCCTGGACCCCTACACCCGGACCCCGGCCGACCTGCCGGCGGTGGACCTGGGCAAGTTTCTGGACAATGTCGCGTGGAAGTGGGTGGACACCCCGTCGCCGTACGGGCCGCTGTGGGTCGCGGTGTCCAAGTGGGTGGCGGCCGCGACCGGCAACCATGCGCTGATCAGCGTGCTGCTGCTGCGGTTGCTGCCGTTTGCCGCCGTGTTGCTGACCGCCCGGCTGCTGCCGGTGCTGGCCCAGCAGTTCAACAAGCGGGCCGACCTGGCCCTGTGGCTGGCCGTGGCCAACCCGCTGATCCTGGTGCACGCGGTGGCCGGCGGCCACAACGACGCGGTGATGGTGGTGCTGATCGTCGCGGGGCTGGTCGTGATCACCCGGCCGCAGGCGGACTGGCGGCACCTGCTGGCCGGCGTGGCCCTGATGACGCTGGCAGCGGCGGTCAAATCGCCCGGTCTGGTGGCCGCCGCCTTCGCGGTGCCGATCTACCTCGCCGGCCGGTCCGGGCTGTCCCGGCGGGACTGGTGGCGGCACTGTCTGGCCACCCTCGCCGTCGCAGTGCCGGTGTTCGCGGCGGTGTCGCTGGTGGCCGGGGTGGGCCTGGGTTGGGTGCGCCAGGTCAGCTCGGGTGTCCCGGTGATCAACTTCATGTCGCTGCCGACCCTGCTGGCGGTCTGTTATCGCGCGATCATTGGTGCGGCGCACGCGGGAACCCTGGTCGACGGGACGGTTCGTGGTTTCCGCGACGCCGGTACGGTGGTCAGCGGTCTGTTGCTGGTGGGGCTCTGGTTCCGCGCGGTGCGTAGCTATCAGCAGCGGCAGGTCGCGGTGGCGATGCTCGCGGTGGGCCTGGTGAGCATCGTGGTGCTCGGGCCGGCGGTGCAACCCTGGTACTTCACCTGGGCGCTGACGATCGCCGCGGTGCTGCTGATCCGGCCCCGGGCGATCTTGTGGATCGCCACCGCCTCGATCTCGCTCACCCTGCTGACCCGACCGATGGGTTCGAGCCTGGAAGCCTCGGCCTACGTTCCGGCGGTGCTCGCCGCGGGCCTGGCCGCCCGGGCGCTGCTCGGCCCGGTCACCCACCGTGGCGGCAAGCGGAGCGAGCATCGACCGAGCGTCAGCGAGGGAGGAGCGCAGCGACGTGACGGCACAGCTGAGCGAGCATCGACCGAGCGTCAGCGAGGGAGGAGCGCAGCGACGTGACGGCACAGCTTGACGCCGCCTACCGGTACTGCCGCACCCTCAACGCCCGGCATGGCAAGACGTTCTACCTGGCGACCGGGCTGCTACCGGCGCCGGCCCGCCAGCACGTCCACGCCCTCTACGGCTTCGCCCGCTACGCCGACGACCTGGTCGATCGTCCGGCACCTGGGCCACCGGGCGAGCGGCTCGCTGAGCTCACCGTTGACCTCGAACGTGGCCTGATCGGTCGTCGGGCCAAGCATCCGGTGGTGCGGGCGGTGGTGCACACCGTGCGGACCTTCGACATTCCGCAGCGCTACCTGACCGACTTTCTTGCTGCGATGGCCGCCGATCTGAGCGTCGCCCGCTACCCGAGCTTCGAGGAACTACGCGGTTACATGTGGGGCAGTGCATCGGTGATCGGGTTGCAGTTGCTGCCGATTCTGGGCGTGGTCGGCGACCGTGAACACGCCGAGCGGTCCGCCAGTGAGCTGGGCATCGCCTTTCAGCTGACCAACTTCTTGCGCGATGTCGGTGAGGACTACCGGCGTGGTCGGATCTACCTGCCGCAGGACGGCCTCACCGAGTACGGCGTGACCGAGTCGATGCTGGCCGCCCGGACCAGCTCGCCGCCGCTGCGCCGGCTGCTCGCTGCCGAGGTGGCGCGGGCCCGGACGTACTACCGGCGCGCCGAACCGGGTATCGCCCTGCTGGCGCCGACCGCCCGTGACTGCGTGCGGACCGCCTTCACCCTCTACGGCGAGATCCTGGACGAGATCGAGCGCTCCGGCTACGAGGTGCTGGCCCGCCGGGCCCGGGTGTCCCGGCGCCGGCGGCTTCAGGTCGGGGCCACCGGCTACCTGCGAGCGGTGCGGGCCCGGCGATCCTGAGCATACGTAAAAGGCATCGGAGCTCAGCGGCCGGTCCGGCGGGTCCGGCCGAGCGTCACCCAGCACGACAGCGTCAGCAGGATCAGCGCGAAGCCGAAGCCGAGATCCTCGATCGGCGCATAGGCCAATCGCGGACCGAGGATCGCCGACCGGTCGTACCGGACGATCCGCAGGCCGGTGAGCGTCCCGTTCACCAGCAACTGAAAGCCGAAAAGGATGGCGTAGGCGGTCCAGAACGCCTTGCGCAGCAGCAGGCAGGTGCGCAGCACCAGCAGGTCGACCGCGACGACGACAACGATCGCGGCAAGGCTGAGCCAGCTGTAACTCATCGCGGGCCGCCCGGCCCGTCCGGTGTGCCCGGCCCGCTCGGCTCGTCGCCGATGCGCCAGTGCGGGCGGCGGCGGCGGACCGCCTCCAGGGTGAGTACCGCGCAGGTGGGCACGACCAGGAAGAACAGCAGCTCCTCCAGCGGCACGCCGGCAAGCCGCAGCCCGACCAGGTACCGCCCGTCGAAGCTCCACTGACCGTGCTCGATGGCGTAGCGATCCCAGCCGACCCCGAGCAGCAGGCCCGGCAGCAGCGCCGCGAGCAGCCGCCGCCACCGCCGGTACACCCTGGTCCGCAGCACGATCTCCAGCGGCGCGGTGCCGAGCAGGCAGCCGGCCAGCAACCCCAGGTAACTCAGGTGCGCCAGCACGCTCACCGGGCGCTGCGCGGGCTCAGAACGCCGAGGCCTGGGCGCGTCGCTTGACCTCGGTACCGCGATTGTCGGCCAGCGCCTGTGCCGGGCTACCCGGCAGCGAGTCGTCCGGACGCATCAGCCAGTCGATGATCTCCGGGTCGGCAAAGCCGCCGTCGCGCAGCAGGGTGATCACCGAGGGCAGCCCCTTGACCGGAACGCCTTCGGCGACCAGCAGCCGGGGCAGCACCCGCCGGCCCTGCTCATCGGCGGTGACGACCAACTGGCCGTCCTTGAGCAGTTGGTGCACCTTGGTGATCGGCAGGCCCAGCAGCTCGGCCACCTCGGGCAGCGTGATCAGATCGAAGTCGGTCTCGGTGGACATGCCGACCAGCCTGCCATGTGCGGCTGCAAAGCCAGCGGCCACCGGTCAGCGGATCCGCCAACCCCACACCGGCTCCGGCGACTCGGCTGACTCGGCGTCGGTCCACGGCCGGGCGGTGCCGATCCGGGCCAGCAGCTCACGGCCGGCCCGCACCCCGGCCGGAAAGGGCTGGCGAGCGATCTGGCGGCGCAGCTCGACCACCTCCAGCGGACCGGCGGACGCTGCCAGCACCACGTTGCCGAACCGGCGGCCACGCAGCACCTCGGTCGAGCTGACCAGCGCGATCTGGCCGAGCACCTCGCGCAGCCCGGCCAGCACCCGGCTCAGGTAGCCGAAACCGGGCTCGTCCACCAGGTTCGCCAGCAGCAGGCCGTCCGGCTTCAACACCCTGGCCACCTCGGCGAAGAACTCAGCGGTGGTCAGCGACGCAGGCACCCGGCCATCGGCGTAGGCATCGAGCACCAGGACGTCGGCGCTGGCGTCGGCGAGCTGGGCCACCCCGGTGCGCCCGTCCAGCGGCCGGATCCGGATCCGGTGGTTGCGCGGCAACGGCAACCTGGCCCGGACCAGGTCGGTCAGCTCGGTGTCGGGCTCCAGCACGATCTGCGGCGAGCCGGGACGGCAGGCCTGCAGGTAGCGGGGCATCGTCAGGCCGCCGCCGCCGACGTGGGTGACGGCCAGCGGACCGTCCGGCAGGGTCGCCAGCACGCTGGCGAAGTACTGCACGTACTCGAAGTCCAGGTAGGTCGGATCGGTGATGTCTACGTAGGACTGGCGCACATCATCCATCAACAGCATCGTGCCGCCGGGGTGCTCGACGTCGGCGACCAGCTCGATGCGCGGGCGCGTCGGGGACGGCTCAGCCATGCCGGCCACCCTACTGGCGTCGATCGCGTGGTGCCTGGCGGCACGTCCGGCCGGTGCGGCGCAACCAGCGGTGCGCCCGGCGACCTAGAATCCACTCGTGCAGACGGCTCCAGGAGATCGGATCGTCGGCAGGGTGCTGGAAGGTCGGTACCGGGTGCTGGAACGGTTGGCCCGGGGTGGCATGTCGACCGTCTACAGCGCGCTGGACGAGCGCCTTGACCGCCCGGTTGCGGTCAAGGTGATGTCGGCTGCCCTGTCCAGCGATCCGGCCTTCGCCGACCGGTTCGCCCGGGAGGCCCGGGTGGCCGCCCGGCTGTCGCATCTGAACGCGGTCTCGGTCTATGACCAGGGCACCGACGGCGAGCACGTGTTCCTGGTGATGGAACTGGTGCGTGGCCGGACGCTGCGCGACCTGATGCGCGAGCGCGGGGTGCTGAGCCCGGCCCAGGCGGTCTCGATCATGGAACCGGTGCTGGGCGCGCTGGCAGCGGCGCACCGGGCCGGCCTGGTGCACCGCGACGTCAAGCCCGAGAACATCCTGCTCTCCGACGACGGGGCCGTGAAGGTCGCCGATTTCGGCCTGGCCAGGGCCATCGAGTCCGATGCCAGCAGCACCCGGACCGGCCTGATGATGGGCACCATCGCCTACTGCCCGCCGGAGCAGATCTCGCGCGGCGCGGCCGATGCCCGTTCAGATGTCTACTCTGCCGGCGTCGTGCTGTTCGAGTTGCTGACCGGCAGCGCGCCCTACGTGGGCGACAGCGCGATGGCGGTCGCCTACCAGCACGTGAACTCCGACGTGCCGGCGCCGTCCAGCCGGCGCGGGGGCATTCCGGCACAATTGGACGAGATCGTGCTGCGGGCCACCAGCCGGGAGCCGTCCGGCCGTCCGTTGGACGCCGGGGCGTTGCTGGCCGAACTGCACGACGTCCGGGTGGACCTCGGGTTGCCGATCGTCGGCGTGCCACCGCGCCGGCCGGTGGCCACCGACCTCGCCGAGACCCAGCAG
>JBPCPA010000292.1:0-3564 GCA_050999655.1 Jatrophihabitans sp. | reverse complement strand
GTCGATCAGCTGGAGGTTCGGACACCGGCTGACCCTAACAGCGCCCTTGGCGGCCCGGGCGGCCTCATCGCGGCCCGATCGAACCCACCAGCGATCCGGAGACCCAGCAACGAGCGAGAGCCCGGCCATCATCGGGGCCGGGCTCTCGCTCGTCAGGAATGTATGGCTGCCGCGGGACTTGGCGGCTCAGGCGGCTTTCTTGGTCTCCCAGAAGATGGTGTCGATCTCGGCGATCAGGTCGAGCAACTGCTGGCCGTCGGCCGGATCCATCGAGCCCTTGCCACCGGCTGCGCCGGCCTGCTTGGTGGCTTTGTTGAACAGCTCGTGCAGCTGCGGGTACTTCTCGAAGTGCGGCGGCTTGAAGTAGTCGGTCCACAGCACCCAGAGGTGGTGCTTGACCAGCTCGGCGCGCTGCTCCTTGATCAGGATCGCCCGGGTACGGAAGACCGGGTCCTCGTTGCCCTGGTACTTCTCCTGGATCGCCTTCACCGACTCGGCCTCGATCCGGGCCTGTGCCGGGTCATACACACCGCACGGCAGGTCGCAGTGGGCCGAGGCGATGATCGGATGACGCATCAAACGCATGACATTCCTCCAGTCGCAATAGGAAATATCCCGATGCGGGATCTGGCTTTCGACCCTACTCCCGGCCGGCGGACCGGCTTGCGGCAGCATGATCGGGATGGACGCCCTGATCCCGTGGCAGCGGGTGCGGGTCGAGGGCCAGTCGATGACCCCGACCCTGCTGGCCGGCGACTGGCTGCTGGTGCTGCACGGCGGCCGGGTCCGGCCGGGTGCGATCGTGCTGGCCCGGTTCCGCAGCCGTCCGGAACTCGCCGTGGTCAAGCGCGCCCGCGCCGAGCAGGACGGCGGCTGGTTGCTGGTCAGTGACAACGACCGGGCCGGCGCTGACTCGCGGCAACACGGTGTCGCCGACGTCCAGGCGGTGGTGGTCTGGCTCTGGCCGCGCGGCGCCTGCCGGCGCGGGGATTCCCTGGCGCTCAGGTGGACGGGCCGTCGCCCGGCCGGCGCGCCGGGCGGGCTGTGAGCGCACCCGGCAGTCAATTCGGCTCGGCCTGGCCCGGCTGTTGCCAGGTGGCCTTACTCACTGCGACCGCGCGCAGGGCGGCCAATCGGGGCCACGCCGTGCCAGACTTTGCACGCTCACCCGGTGATCCCGGATGGGTATGCAGTGACAATGCAGAGGTGGGCAGCCCGGCATCCCTGGTGGCTAGGCTCGCGGTTGTCGAGCCGACCGGCTGCGCAGGCCAGATCCCGCCCGCAGACGTCGGCGTCCGTCGGGTGAGGTGTGAATCCGTGGGGAGTTAGAGGTGGCGCAGCCTTTCGATCCGGCCAGTCCGGTGTTCACCGCGCACGAGGGCGGCAAGTTGCGGGTCAGCAGCACCATGCGGCTGACCGACCGGGCAGCGCTGTCGCTGGCCTACACGCCCGGTGTCGCCGAGGTCTGTGCCGCCATCGCGGGGGACGAGTCCCTGGCCGACACCTACACCTGGCGGTCCCGGCTGGTTGCGGTGATCAGTGACGGCACCGCGGTGCTGGGACTGGGCGACATCGGCCCGGCCGCGGCATTGCCGGTGATGGAGGGTAAGTGCGCGCTGTTCGCCGAGTTCGCGGGCTTGAACTCGGTGCCGATCGTGCTGTCCACCACCGATACCCAGGAGATCATCGACACCGTGGTGCGGATCGCGCCGTCCTTCGGTGGCATCAACCTCGAGGACATCGCCGCGCCACGCTGCTTCGAGATCGAGCGCCGATTGCGTGAACTGCTGCCCATCCCGGTCTTCCACGACGATCAGCACGGCACCGCCATCGTGGTGCTGGCGGCGCTGCGCAACGCGGCGTTGCTGACCGGACGCAGCCTGGCCCAGCTGCGGGTGGTCATCTCCGGCGCCGGTGCGGCCGGCGTCGCGTGTGCCAAGATCCTGCTCGCAGCCGGCGTCGGCGACCTGGCGGTGGCTGATTCCCGGGGCATCGTGCACCCGGGTCGGACGGACCTGACCCCGATCAAGTGCGAGCTCGCGGTGTCGACCAACCGGGCCGGCCTGACCGGCTCGCTGGAGCAGGCGATGCACGGAGCGGACGTGTTCATCGGCGTCAGCGCCGGCGTGGTGGGTGAGACGGCGGTTGCCGGCATGGCCGAGCAGGCCATCATCTTCGCGCTGGCCAATCCGACACCGGAGGTCGACCCGACGTTGGCGCACCGCTATGCCGCGGTGGTTGCCACCGGACGCAGCGACCTGCCCAACCAGATCAACAACGTGCTTGCGTTTCCACAGGTCTTTGCCGGCCCTTTCGACGCCGGCGCGGCCCAGAGCACCGAGGGCAGGAACCTGGCCGCGGCCGGCGCGATCGGCGCGGTGGTCGCCGCCGAACTGGCCCCGGAGCGGATCGTGCCGACCCCGTTCGACGAGCGGGTGGCGCCGGCGGTCCGGCTCGCGGTGGCCGAGCAGGCCCGGATCGAGGGCATCGCGACCCGCTGAGCGTCCAGACTTCGGAAGATCACGGCCCGACAACTCGTGAGTGGTCCCCGGCCCGGGCGGACTCGTGAGTGGCTACTCGCTCAGGCCGGTACCAGCGCCGCCGACTCCGGGCGTCGCAACCGGCTGCGATCCAGGTCGAACCAGGCCTGCGCGATGACTCCGACCGCGTGGCGCAGGGTCTCGGCAGGCAGCGCGTACGGGATGCGCAGGTAACGCTCCAGGCCGGCGTCGACGGCGAACCGGGAGCCAGGGGTGATCAGGATGCCGCGCTGCTCGAGCAGGTGGGTCAGGGCGGTGGCGGCCGGCGCGTCCAGGCGCACCCAACTGGACATGCCACCGGCTGGCTGGCTGGCCTGCCACTGCGGCAGCTGGTCGGCCAGGGCGTCCAGCAGCGCGGCGCGCCGGACCCGCAGCTCACCCCGGCGGCCCGCCACGATCCGGGCGAAGTCTTCCAGCACGTCGCAGGCCAGCAGCTGGTCGAACACCGAGCCGCTCATGTCGGCCTGTGCCCGCAGGATCGCCAGGCGGGCCACGGTGTCCTCCGAGGCCCGGATCCACCCGATCCGCAAACCGCCCCAGATCGGCTTGGACAGCGAGCCGATGCTCAGCACGCCCGCGTCAAGAGCAGCCATCGGCAACGCGAACGGCTCGGGTTCCGTGGGCGCCGGCTGGCGCAGGTCGAGCTCGACGAAGGACTCGTCTACCACCACGGTGCTACCGGCCCGGCGGGCGGCGGCCAGCACTGCCCGTCGCTGCGCGGTGCCGATCAACACGCCGGTCGGGTTGTTGAAGTCCGGCATCAGCAGCGCCAGCCTCGGCGAGGTCTGCACCAGGGTGCTGCTCACGGTCGCGACGTCCCAGCTGCCGTCGGCCGCGAAGGGCATGGCCAGGACCCGGCCGCCGTGCGCGCGAATGGCATCCAGCGCGCCGGGATAGGTCGGCAACTCGGTCAGCACCCGCTCACCGGGGCTGAGCAGTAGCCGGAAAATCAGGTCCATGCCGTGCTGGGCGCCGTTGGTCACCAGGGTCTGACCACCGGTGTTCGCCACGCCCCGCTCGGTGA
>JBPCPA010000274.1:0-6373 GCA_050999655.1 Jatrophihabitans sp. | reverse complement strand
CAACCTTGCCAAGGCCGTTCGCACCTATCCGAAAACGGAGAACTACGACCTGTCGGAGTTGCTGCAGCAGCTCGGCACCGGCGAAGCGGTGGTCACAGTGCTGTCGGAGAAGGGCGCGCCGACGCCGGTGGCCTGGACTCGGCTGCGAGCGCCGCGTTCGCTGATGGGCCAGCTCGAGCCGGCCGCCCAGCAGCAGGCGGTGGCGAGTTCGCCGTTGCAGGCCAAGTACGGCACTGCCGTCGATCGCGATTCGGCCTACGAGCGGCTGGCCGCCAAGCTCGCGCCGGCTGCGACACCCGCCACGCAGCAACAAGCACAGCCGGCGCAACCGAAACCGCAACAGTCCCGGCCCGAGGAGCACCACGGCGCCGGCGAGGTGGTGGCCGATGTGCTCAAGTCCGGCGCCTTCAAGTCCCTCACCCGGTCGGCGGCCACCGTGCTCGGCCGCGAGATCTCCCGCTCCCTCTTCGGCATCGCGAAACGTCGCCGGTGACGGCGCTGCACCTGCGCGGCATCTTCCTACCCGAGGAGGCCGAACGCGACGCCTGGATCGTGGACGGCCGGCTGAGCTTCGAGCCGGTCGGCGGGGCCGACACGGTGCTGAACGGCGGCTGGATCCTGCCCGGTTTCATCGACGCGCACTGCCACATCGGGCTCACGCCACAGGGCTGGGCCGACGCCGAGGAGCAGGTCGAGCAGGCGCTGCTGAACCGGGACGCGGGCGCGCTGCTGCTGCGTGACGCCGGCTCGCCGGTGGACAACTCCGCCATCCAGGACCACCCGGAGCTGCCCCGGCTGGTTCGCGCCGGCCGGCACATCGCCCGGCCCCGGCGCTACATCCGTTACCTGGGCGTGGAGGTGGAACCGGACGAGCTGGTCGCCGAGGTGGAGCGGCAGGCCGCCCGTGGCGACGGTTGGGTGAAGCTCGCCGCGGACTGGATCGATCGCGACAGCGGCGACCTCAGCCCGACCTGGCCCGAGGATGCGCTGCAGGCCGCCATCGCCCGCGCCCACCAACTCGGTGTCCGGGTCGCCGCGCACGTGTTCGGTGAGGACGCGCTGCCGGGGTTGATCAGCGCCGGCCTGGACTCCATCGAGCACGGCACCGGGCTGACCGACGACCTGCTGGATGAGGTCGCCCGTCGCCGCATCGCGGTGGTGCCGACGCTCATCAACATCGACACCTTTCCCGGGATCGCCGCGGCCGGGGCGGAGAAGTTTCCGCGCTACGCCAGCCACATGCTGGCGCTGCATGCCACGTCCCGGCAGCGGATCCGGCGGGCCCACGAGGCGGGCATCCCGATCTATCCCGGCACCGATGCCGGCGGCTCGCTTCGGCACGGCCTGATCCGCGACGAGATCACCGCCCTGGTGCAGGCCGGCATCCCGCAGGCCGAGGTGATCGCCCAAGCATCCTGGCTCGGCCGGCAGTGGCTCGGCTTCGACGGCCTGGTCGAGTCCGGACCGGCGGACCTGGTGGCCTACGCCGAGGATCCACGCCGGGAGCTGGCCACCCTGCACGATCCGAAGCGAATCGTGCTGCGTGGCAACGTCATCTGCTGATCGGCGGTCGATCATCAACCGCCGCCGGCGCCGGATCGTCCTGCAGCGCTGGGCGATCGCGGTCACCGTCTACCTGGTCGCGGTCTTCCATCGCACCTCGCTCGGGGTGGCCGGCCTGCAGGCGGCCAGCCGGTTCGGCATCAGTCCCAGCCAGCTGAGCGCGTTCGTGCTCTTGCAACTCGGGGTCTACGCGGTGATGCAGGTGCCCACCGGCATTCTGGTCGATCGCTACGGGCCGCGGCGACTGCTGATCGTGGCGGCACTGACCATGGGCGTGGCGCAGTCGATGTTCGCGCTGGCGCACAGCTACCCGGTGGCGTTGCTGGCCCGGGCGTTGCTCGGCCTCGGCGATGCGTTGACCTTCGTCAGCGTGTTGCGCTTCGCTGCCGGGCAGTTCGCGCCGCGCCGCTACCCGGTGGTGGTGGCGATCACCGGCACGCTGGGTTCGATCGGCAACATCGTGGCGACCGTGCCACTGGCGCTGCTGCTGCACGATGTCGGTTGGACGCCCACCTTCCTGGCGGCCGGCCTGCTGTCGCTGGCCAGCGGGGCGGCGGTCTATCTGCTGTTGCCGGCCGCGGCCCGCCGCACGCGTGGTCCGCGGGATCCGGCCACGCTGCGCAGTTCGATCGGCCGGGTCGGGCGTCGGGTACGCGCAGCCTGGTCGCTTCCGGGCACCCGGGTCTGGTTCTGGCTGCACTTCACCGCGATGAGCACGTCGCTGATGTTCGGGGTGCTCTGGGGCGTGCCGTTCCTGGTCGAGAGCCAGGGCTTCAGCCGGGACGGGGCCAGCACGGTGCTGCTGGCCGGGGTGCTGGTGGCGATCGTGGTGGGCCCGCTCGTCGGCTGGCTGATCGGCCGGCATCCGGCCAGCCGGGTGCCGCTGGCGATCGGCAGCTGCCTGGCGACCGTGCTGGGTTGGTATGCCGTGCTGGCCCTGTTCGACGGCCCGGTGCCGCGACCGTTGCTGATCGCGCTGGTGCTGTTGACCGGCACCGGCGCGCCGGTGTCGGGCATCGGCTTCGCGCTGGCCCGGGACTACAACGGCCCGGCGATCGTGGGCACGGCCACCGGGGTGGTCAACGTGGCCGGCTTCACCGCGGCGATCGCGTCCTGCCTGGTGGTGGGCTGGACCCTGGACCTCGCCGGCTCGCTGGATAGATCGGCCTACCGGGCCGCCTTCGCGATGGCGGTCACCGTCCAGCTGTTCGGGCTGGTGCAGATGATCAGCTGGTGGTTGCGGGCCCGGCACTCGTTGCTGCGGGCGCTGGCGGCCGGCGAGCCGACGCCGGTGCGGATCGTGCGGCACCGCTGGGACCTGGGCTGATCCGCCGACCGGCCAGGATAGGCTCCCGCCATGACTCAGCAGACTGGCAGCGTGGCCATCGTCGGTGGCTACCTGGTGCCGATCGACGGTGAGCCCATCGACAATGCCACGGTGGTCATCACCGATGGCAAGATCACCGCTCTCGGCGCCAAGGTGCGGCTGCCCAAGGGCGTGCGGGTCATCGACGCCGCCGGCAAGTGGGTGCTGCCCGGCCTCATCGACGCCCACGCCCACCTCGGGGTGTGGGAAGAGGGCGAGGGCTGGGCCGGCGACGACGTCAACGAGATGACCGACCCGGTCGGTGCCCGGCTGCGCGCGCTGGACGCCATCAATCCGGCCGACCAGGGCTTCGCCGACGCACTCGCCGGCGGGGTGACCTCGTGCGTGATCAAGCCGGGTAGCGGCAACCCGATCGGCGGCCAGACGGTGGCCATCAAGACCTGGGGCCGGATCGTCGATGAGATGGTGATCAAGTCGCCGGCGAGCGTGAAGAGCGCCCTGGGCGAGAACCCCAAGCGGGTGTACGGCGAGAAGGGCAAGCTGCCCTCGACCCGGCTCGGGGTGGCCGCGGTGATCCGCGAGGCGTTCCTCAACGCCCAGGATTACCAGGCAAAGCGTGAGGCGGCGGCCAAGAAGAAAGAGCCGTTCGACCGTGACTCCTCCCTGGAGGTGTTGGTGCGGGTGCTCAGCGGTGAACTGCCCTGGTGCCAGCACACCCACCGGGCAGATGACATCGCCACCGCGATCCGGCTGGCCGACGAGTTCGGGTACCGGCTGGTCATCAACCACGCCACCGAGGCCTACCTGCTTGCCGATGTCATCGCCGAGCGCGAGATCCCGTGCATCGTCGGCCCGCTATTTCACACCAGGTCCAAGGTCGAGGTGCGCAACCGCAGCCTGGCCACCGCCGGCAAGCTTGCCAACGCCGGCGTGACGGTGGCGCTGACCACCGACCATCCGGTGGTCGCCATCGACTTTCTGGTGCACCAGGCGACCTTCGCCGTCCGGGAGGGGATGTCGCGGACGGACGCGCTGCGCTCGATCACCATCAACCCGGCGCGGATCCTCGGCTTCGACGATCGGGTCGGCTCGCTTGCCCGGGGCAAGGACGGCGATGTGGTGATCTGGTCGGGTGACCCGCTGGACGTCCTGCAGCGCGCCGAGCGGGTTTTCATCGGCGGCCACGAGGTATACCGCTACGCCGACGGGGTGGGCAGCATGACCAGCCCGTACCGCACCGGCTGAGTGAACATCGCGCGAAGTGCTTCTACCGACGCCGAGCGGAGCTAGCGGCGGACCCGTCCGATGATCTTCGATGTCGGTATGTAACCGAGGTGTCGAGAATCCTGGCTGTGTCTCGCATTGTCTCCGGCTACCGCCAGGTGACCGCGCGGCACGACTGCGGGCAGCGCCGGGTCGGCGAGCGCGTCGGGCCGCGGCTCGCCGCCGACTGCGATCACCCGCTTGACCCGGTAGTCGGGGTCACCGGGCGTGCCGGTACCGCCGGGCGTGTGGAACACGATGATCTGTCCGGCGCGGTAGTGCGGGTGGCGAATCGCAAGCACCCGCTGGCCGTCGGACAGGGTCGGGTTCATGCTGTGTCCGCGCACGGTCACCATGGTGCAGCATCGGCGGGCCAGCAGCAGTGCGGCAAGCAGCAGGCCTACAGCCGGGCCGAGCGTGCGCCTCATGGCTGCGCCGGCGACAGGTCGTCGCCGGCCACCAGCCGGGCGTACTCGGCCTCGTTGGCCATCAGTCGCTGGTGGTCGCCCTGCTCGATCACCACCCCGTCGGCGATCAGGTAGATCAGGTCGGCATCTCGCACGCCCCGCAACCGATGGCTGATGACCAGCCGGGTGTTGGTCAGCGAGTGCAGCAACCGGTTGAGCGCGGCATCGGCGCTGACATCGAGCCGGGCATTGGCCTCGTCGAGGACCAGCAGGTCGCGGTCGCTCCGCAGCAGCGCCCGGGCCAGCGCGATCCGCTGCCACTGGCCGCCGGACAGCGACGAGCCGGTCTTCCCCTCATCGTTGGCCCGGCGCGGGCTGAGCATCGTCTGCAGGCCGTGTGGCAGCCGCTCGATCGCCTCCAGCACGCCGGCCGCATCGGCCGCCTGACGGGCCTGCTCCGGTGTGCCGTCCGGATAGCCGATCAGCACGTTGTCCAGCGCGGTCAGCTCAAAGTTGGTGTGCTCCTGCAGCACCCCGGCGATCCGAGCACGGAGCGAGGCCGGCTCGAACGTCGCGATGTCGATGCCGTCCCAGCGGATCTGGCCGCGGTGCGGGTGGTAGAAGCGCAGTAGGAGGTTGACCAGACTCGACTTACCGGCGCCGTTCAACCCGATCAGCGCAGTGAATTCGCCGGCTGTCAGCCTGAGGTTCAGCCCGCGCAGTACCCAGTCGGCCGAGCCGGGGTAACGGAACCAGACATCGCTGAACTCGATGCCATGGCGCAGCGGCGGTGCCGGCGTGTTGCCGCCGGTTGCCTGGGCGGCTTCGGCGAGTGCGATCAGGTCGAGGTATCGGGCGAAGATGCCGCCGTAGAGGCCTACCTCCATCAGCGCGTACAGCAGGCCGGCGATTGCGGTCTGCACCGCGGCCACCGCGCTGGTGAACAGCAGGAAGTCGCCGATGCTCAGCCGGTCGTGGGCGATCTGCCATACCACCCAGGCCGCGCCGCCTCCGGCGATCGCGGCGTCGAGCAGCACGAACACCAGTTGGGTCAGCGACTGCAGGGTGGATCGGCGCACGTCCAGCCGGACGGCGGTCCGTAGGTGATGCCGAAGCCGGCCGAGCAGATCCTCCTGGGCGCCGTACAGCCGCATGTCCCGGGCCGGGGCCGGCGTGTTGAACAGTGCGGTGTAGTAATCCCGCCAGCGGTAGGCCGTGCTGGCCAACTCGGTGTATCGCAGGGACCGGGCGGTGGCCGCCCGCCGCAGCAGCACCAGCGGGATGACCGTCGCCAGCAGCACGCCGAGCATCGCGGGAGAGGTGGCCCACAGCACCCCGACGAACCCACCGATCTGGGAGCAGGAACTGAACGTCCCCACGATGGTGCTGGCGACCATCGCCGGCCCGTCGTGCGCGCCCTCCCGAGCCAGGCCCAGTCGGTCCTGCACCGCGGGGTCATCGAGCGCCTCGGTGCCTGGGAAGCGGGCACATGCCCGGGCCAGTTCGGTCTCGGTGACCACCCGGACCCGTCCGGCCAGCCGGTAGGCAGGAATGCCGGCCAGCGACGTCGTCACCTTGCCCAGGGCGGTCAGCACGGCGATCAGCACAGCCAGCAGCACCAGGGTGCCGGCGTGCCGACGGGCCTGTTCGTCGGCGAGGTCGTTGATCAGATGCTTGGTCAGCACCGCCGCCGGCGCGAGCACCGAACCGGCGGCGACACCGGCCAGGATGATGACGACAAAGCTGATCGGGGACGTCCGGAAGGCCAGCCGGCAGGCTGCCAGGAATGCGCTTCCGGAGCTTCGCTCAGTGC
>JBPCPA010000181.1:0-4066 GCA_050999655.1 Jatrophihabitans sp. | reverse complement strand
GGAGAGGGAAGGAACAAATCGGTGCGGGCGATCACCACGTTGCCCAGCCGCTGCACCGCCAGCCGCGGGCAGGCCCGCAGTGCGCGCTCGACGGCGTCGGTGATCCGGTCCTCGTTGCCCGAGACCGACTCGATGTCGACCAGGGCCGCGGTGAGCTCGCCGGCCGGCCGGGTGAGGTCCAGTTCGACGACGTCGGAATCAGCGCTAGCCACGGCCAGCAGGTTAGTCCTAGCTACGGTGGCTAGGGTGTCGGCGTGACCACCAGCGCTCAACCAGCAGCCGCCGAAGCCACCACGGCCCGTTCCGCCCACGGGTTCGGCCTGGCCACCGTCGCCTCCTCCGGCACCGTTCTGGACGTCTACTACCCGGCGCCGGCGCTCGGCGAACCCGCCGACGGCGCCGGCCCACCGGCCGAGCTGGCGGCCCTGGTCGGCGCGGACGAGGTGCGCGGGGTGCGCACCGCGCTGGTCAGCACCCGGATCGAGTTGGCTGCCGACCCGGTCGATGCGGCCGACGTCTACCTACGACTGCACCTGCTCTCGCACCGCCTGGTGGCCCCGCACGGGCAGAACCTGACCGGCATCTTCGGCTTGCTGGCCAACGTGGTGTGGACCAACCACGGCCCGTGCCCGGTGGACGGCTTCGAGGCCACCCGCACCCGGTTGCGCGCGCGCGGCCCGGTCACCGTGTACGGGGTGGACAAGTTCCCGCGGATGGTCGATTACGTGCTGCCCGGCGGTGTCCGGATCGCTGACGCCGACCGGGTCCGGCTCGGCGCGCACCTGGCCGAAGGGACCACGGTGATGCACGAGGGCTTCGTCAACTTCAACGCCGGCACCCTGGGCACCTCGATGGTGGAGGGCCGGATCTCGGCCGGTGTGGTGGTCGGCGACGGCAGCGACGTGGGCGGTGGCGCGTCCATCCTGGGCACCCTGTCCGGTGGTGGCAGCCAGGTCATCTCGGTGGGCCGGCGCTGCTTGATCGGCGCCAACGCCGGTATCGGCATCTCCCTCGGCGATGACTGCGTGGTGGCGGCCGGCTGCTACGTCACGGCCGGCTCCAAGCTGGCGCTACCGGACGGAACGGTGGTCAAGGCGGCGCAGTTCTCCGGGGCGTCCGGCCTGCTGTTCTGGCACAACTCGGTCACCGGAGCGCTCGAGGTACGCCAGCGCAGCGGCCAGGGCATCGAACTCAACGCCGCGCTGCACGCCAACTGAGCGCCGGGACGAACGGGAGCGGCAGGCAGGTGGCAGGTCGAGCAACCCGGGCCGGGGTGGCGCTGGTCGTGGTCGTGGCCGCTGTCGGCGGGCTGGCCGTCGGCGGCCGGGCGTTGTGGCACGCCGCCCAGTCGGCGGTTCATCCCGACGGCTGTGATTTCGGCTCCTACAGCCTGGACATCGACCAGGCCCAGATTGCCTCGACCGTGGTTGGCGTGGTGCTGCAGCGCAAGCTGCCCGAGCGGGCCGCGGTGCTGACTCTGGGGGCGGCGCTGCAGGAGTCCAAGCTGCGCAACATCCCGGCCGGCGACGGTGACCGGGACTCGGTGGGCATCCTGCAGCAGCGGCCGTCCCAGGGTTGGGGCACCGCCGCCCAGATCGCCGACGTCCAGTACGCCACCGGCAAATTCCTGGACGCGGTGGTGAAGGTGCCGAACTGGCAGCAGGATTCGCTGGCCGACGTGGTGCAGACCGTCCAGTTCTCCGCCGACGGTTCGGCCTATGCAAGGCACGAGCCGCAGGCGCAGCAGATCGCCGATGCGCTCACCGGCAGCACACCGGCCTCGGTGAGCTGCCGCTTCAGCAAGCCGAGCGTGATCGCCAGCCCGGCAGCGGTGTCGAGCGCGGTGACCAAGGACCTGCCGGTCAGCACGCCGGCGCTGTCGGCCGCGGGCATCAGCGTGCCCGGCGCGGGCTGGGCAACCGGTGCCTGGTTGGTCTGCAATGCCGATCGGCTCGGGATCGAGTCGGTGGGCTACGCCGGCAAGCGATGGACCAGGTCCAAGGGCTGGCGGGCCGACTCGGCCACCTCGATGACCGCGGTCACCGCCACCCTGGCGCGCTGACGGCCGGCTGCCGGACGCCCGGCTCGGTGCCTATTCGGTCTCTTGCTCAGTGCTCGCCCGGTGCTTGCTCAGTGCTCGCCCGGTGCTCGCCCGGTGCTGGCTCAGTGCTGGCTCAGTGCTCGCTGGCCTGCGGCGGCAGCGCCGCGACCAGCGCCGGGTCGGATTCGGTCTTGCCGACCTTGGACGCACCACCCGGTGAGCCGATCTCGTCGAAGAAGTCGACGTTGGCCTGGGTGTACTCGCGCCACTTGTCCGGCAGGTCGTCCTCGTAGAAGATCGCCTCGACCGGGCAGACCGGCTCGCAGGCGCCGCAATCGACACATTCGTCCGGGTGGATGTAGAGCATCCGGTTGCCTTCGTAGATGCAGTCGACCGGACATTCCTCGATGCAGGCCTTGTCCAAGACGTCGACGCACGGTTCGGCGATCACGTAGGTCACTGAAAATCCTCCCGGTACGGCGCAGAGCTTCTGTCCAGAATGCTCTCAAAGCAGGCCGCTGAATAGTATGCCGTTCATGCTCTCCGACAGTTTGCTGGGGCACCGGATCGTGCTGCGTTACCGTCGCTCCGATGCCGGCGCGCAACCGGCTCACTCCGATCTCGTCGGCGAGCTCACCGGCCTGACGGCCGACACCGTGACGGTGACCGGACGGCGCGGACCGGTCACCATCGCGCGCTCGGCAGTGCGGATCGTGCGTCCGGTCGCGGCCAACCGGCGCGACATCCTGGAGCTGGAGCGGATCACCCGGCTGGGCTGGCGGGCCGCCCATTCGGTCGAGCTGGACGGCTGGTTGATGTACGCCGACCGGGGGTGGACCGGACGGGCCAACTCGGTGCTACCGCTGCGCACGCCGGCCCGGCCGCTGGGCTCGCTGCTGGACGCCGCGCGGGACTTCTACGCCGGGCACGGCCTGCCCCTGCAGATCCAGATCCCGCTGCCGGCCCGCGGCCTGCTCGACGCCGAGCTGGCCGGCCGGTGCTGGCGCATCGAGCGGGCCGCGATCGTGCTGACCCGTACCGCCACCAGTCACGCCGCCGTTGCCGCAGCCGCTGTTGTCGCACCGCCTGACAGCGACAGCGGCTACCAGGTGGAGTTGGCCGGACGTCCCGCCGAGGACTGGCTGGCCTGCTACCACTACCGGGGCGCCGCGCTGCCCCACCATGCCATCGAACTGCTCACCCGGCACGACACCGTCCGCTTCGGCACCGTCCGGCTGGACGGTCAGGTGGTGGCCATCGCCCGGGGCGCGCTGGACCAGGGCTGGCTGGGAGTGACCGCGGTCGAGGTGGTGCCCGAGCACCGCCGGCGTGGCGTGGCCGGCCTGCTGATGCGCCGGCTGACCGGCTGGGCGGCCGCGCAGGAGGCCCACAACTGCTACTTGCAGGTGGACGCCGGCAACAGCGCGGCGCTGGCGTTCTACGCGGGCCTGGGGTTCACCGAGCATCACCGCTACCACTACCGCCTCGAGCCGGCCGGCTGAACCGCAGCCCGGTCCACCGGCCCGGCCGGCCGCTCATGGCCAACGTGCCCAGCCCGGCGAGCGCGCCGCCGAACAGCACGGCGTAGGAGACCCAGGTGGTGTCGCCGGCCGGCAGCAGCACGTCGCCCTCGGGACGCGAGCTGGCGAGCACGAACGCGGCGATCAGCCAGCCGAGCACCGGCGGCAGCGCCGAGGGCAGCGTGTCGGTCAGCCCCCGCGCAATCGCCGGCAGCGCGATATTGCTGATCACGGCCAGCACCGGTGCCAGCGGGATCAGCGTGCTACCCCACCTGGTCGGCACCAGCAGCACCTCGAACACCGCGCAGAGCACGCCGGCCACGGCGAACAGCGCGTAGCCGAGCGCCAGCAGGGCCGGCGAGATCGGCCGGCCGGCAGGTTCGGCGACCGCAATGGCCGACCGCGTCGGGCCGGCCGCAATCGGTCCAGGCTGGGGCCGGGGTCCGGGCTGGGGCCGAGGCTGCCGGGCCGAGCCCGCCGGGGCCTCAGCCCGCTGGGGCCTGCC
>JBPCPA010000148.1:0-26733 GCA_050999655.1 Jatrophihabitans sp. | reverse complement strand
CGTCCCGGGTCTGGCTGGTGGTCGATGGCCAGGTACGGGCCGAGCTGCTGGACCCGGCCGAGGTCGGTATCTCGCCGGCCGAACCGAGCGCGCTGGTCGGTGGCGACGCCCGGTTCAACGCCGACGTGGTGCGCCACGTGCTGACCGGCGCGGCCGGGCCGGTGCGCGAGGCGGTGTTGCTCAATGCCGCCGGGGCGATCGCAGCCTTCGACGGCCGGCTGGACTCGGCACGCTCGGCCATCGAGTACGGGCTGCCGATCGCGGCGGCCGCCATCGACGACGGCTCGGCCGCCACCCTGCTGCGGGCCTGGGTGGAGCTCAGCCAGCAGCTCAAGGCCGGCTGAGCGGCGCGGTCAGTCGGTGTCAGCCAGACCGATCGAGAACGCCGCGTCCAGGTCGTGGCGGGAGTAGGCGCGAAACGCGACGTGGGTGTCGGTGTGCAGCACGCCCTCGATCCTGCTCAGCCGGCCGGCGATCACCTCGGCGATCTGCTCGAACTCGCGCACCCGCACGACCGCGATGAGGTCGACGTCACCGGCCACGCTGTAGACCTCGCTGACGCCGTCCAGGTCTGCGATGGCCTGGGCGACCTCGGGAATGCGATGCGACTCGACACTGACCATGACGATGGTGGTGATCATGCGCCGATCCTAGGCGGTGCCGCGGGCCGGTTGGTGAGCCATTGGCAACCTGCGCCGGTCGGCGAACGGGTCGCTACCGCGTCGGGCGACCTCGGCCGAGGCCAGCCAGTTGCGCAGCCGGGCCGCGCCGGCCGCGGGGGAGGCCCAGGCCTGGCTGGCGGTGACCAGTCGGATGCCGGGCTGTCCCAGCCAGTGCAGCAACAGTTCGGTCTCTTCGACGCTGGCCACCTGCGCCAGACCGTCGTCGGAGACCACCTCGGCAGTCGCCACCGCCGAGGCGATGATCGGCATCGGTGGCACGCCCCGGGCAGCCACCGCCGCCGCGACCAGCCGGCCGCGTCGGATCACCGACAGCTCCCAGCCGCCGACGCCGTCCGGCCGGGCCGCGACCAGCTCCTCGATCCGGGTCAGCGCGGTGAGTGCCTGCGTCCGGGCGCAGCTACGCACCAGGGTGGCGATCCGGTCGCGGACGGTGGCGGCCTCCTCGTAACGCAGCGCGGCCGACAGCGAGTCCAGCCGGTGCCGCAGCGGCTCGATCAGCGCCGAGACGTCGCTGTGCCAGGCCTGCACCACGGTGTCGGCCAGCCGGCGGTAACTGGCCGGTGAGATCTGGTCCTCGCACGGCGCCGGGCACCGGCCGATGCCGGCCAGCGTGCAGGCGTTGCGCACCGGCCGGCCCGGGCTGAGCCGCTCGGTGCACCGGCGCAGCGGCACCGCGTCATAGATGGCGTCGCGCAACTGCTCGGCCTGCCGGCTGGAGCGCAACGGGCCGAAGTACTGGCAGCCGTCGGCCCGCAACTGGCGCACCACCGACAGCCTCGGGAACGGCTCGTCGGTGAGCTTGAGCCAGATGGTGCGATCACTGTTCTTGGAGCGGCGGTTGTAGCGAGGTTTCAGGGAGTGGATCAGGCGCAATTCGCGGACCTGTGCCTCCAACGGGTGCGCGCAGACCATGGCTGACACCGACTCGGCCAGGCCGACCATCTCACCGATCCGGCTGCGGGTCTCGGAGGCCACGAAGTACTGCCGCACCCGGCTGCGCAGATCCTTACTGGTGCCGACGTAGAGCGGGCCGCCGGTGCTGTCGCAGAACAGGTACACCCCGGGTGCGTGTGGCAGCGGGTCGGCCAGGTGTCGCTTGCGACGCTGGGCGTCGCTGACCTGGGCGCTGAAGGCCCGCAGCTCCGGCAGCGAATGGACGCCGAGATTGCCCAGCCGGGCGATCAGCCCGTGCAGCACGTCCACGGTCGCCCGGGCGTCGGCCAGCGCGCGGTGGTTGGGGGTGGTCTCGGCCCGGAAGAAGGCAGCCAGCGTGCCCAGCTTGCAATTGGGCACCTCGTCGCGGGTGAGCACCCGGCGCGCCAGCAGCGCGGTGTCCACCACCGCCGGCCGCGGCCAGCCGTGCCCGTGCCGGGCACAGGCAGCCTTGAGAAAGCCGATGTCGAACGGGGCGTTGTGGGCCACCAGCACCGCGCCGGCCGCGAACTCCAGGAAGGCCGGCAGCACTGCCGAGATGCTCGGTGCCCGGGCAACCATCTGGTCGGTGATGCCGGTGAGCACGCTGACGAACGGGGCGATCGCGGTGCCCGGGTCGACCAGCGTGGCGAACTCACCGATCACCTCACCGGACCGCACCTTGACCGCGCCGATCTCGGTGATCGCGTCATCGGAACTGCCGCCGCCGGTGGTTTCGAGGTCGACCACCACGAAGGTGGTCGCCTGCAACGGCTCGTCCAGGCGATCCAGACTCAACTGCGCTCGGCTGATTGCTGTCACGCCGCGCGACGCTAGCCTCGGGGTCTGACGAGAATGGACGGTGGCCAGATCAGGGCACCCGAAACTCGGGCGCCGGCGGGCAGGAGGGCCTATGAGCGGGATGGACGGCGAGCAACCGGTCCTGCCGGTGGAGGTGCGCCAGCAACTGGTGACGATCGCCGCGGACGTGCTCGGTCGCCGGCCGGTTTCCGAGCTGCCCGCCTCGATCCGCCGCTTCGCGCGGTTCGCCCCGGCCAAACGATTGCGGCTCGGCGCGTCCGAGATCGCTGCCGCGCTGGCAGTTGACGAGGGCTTTCGGGGCTCGGTGGCCGAGGTGGTCAGCGAATCCTCACCCGAGCTCGTCGAGCAGGTCAGCGCCGGCCGGCCACCGACCACCGCGGATCCGATCGATGTGGCCGTGATCGCCTACCTGGTTCGCCCGGTCGGCTGGTCGGCGTTGCTGTCCCGGATCGCCGCCGAACTGACCGAACTGGCCCAGCACCGCCAGCTCGATGCCGAGCTGGTGCGGCTGCGGACCGAGCTCGCCCGGCTCACCGAGTCCAACCAGTCACTGGCCCGCGATCGGGAACTGGCCCGGGCGGCGATGAAGTCGGCCGCCGCCGAACAGCTGGGCCAGGTCGAGGAGTTCCGGCGTCGGCTGCGCGGCCTGCAGGCCGAACTCAAGAGCGCCCAGCGGGCCGCCGAGCAGGCCGCCGCAGAGCTGGCTCGGCTGCGTGCCGACCGGCTCCGCGAGGCGGCGGGCGAGGCCAGCGAGATCCGGCGGCTGCGGGCCCGGATCTCGGCGCTGGAGGCGGATCTGGAGATCGGCCGGCGGGGTGCCCGGACCGACCGCGAGCACGACGACGCCCGGCTGTGGGTGCTGCTGGAGACGATCAGCGCCGCCGCCGGCGGCCTGCGCCGCGAGTTGGACATCGCCGAGCCGACGCTCCGGCCGGCCGACACGGTGGCCAGCCACGTTGAGGTGACTGGAAACCGCCCGTCCACGGTGGATTCCGTCCTGCTGGAACGGCTGCTCGACGGGGGACACGTCCACCTGATGGTGGATGGCTACAACCTGACCAAGACCGGCTACGGCTCGTTGCCGCTGGCCGACCAGCGCAGCCGGTTGGTCTCCTCGCTCGGCCCACTGGCGGCGCGGACCGGGGTCGAGGTCACCGTCGCCTTCGACGGGACGGCCGCCCCGACCGGAGCGGCCGCAAGCCTGCCGACCCCGCGGGGGGTCCGGGTGCTGTTCAGCGCGGCCGGCCAGCTCGCCGACGACCTGATCCGGGACCTGCTGCGGGCCGAGCCACCGGGCCGGACGGTGGTAGTGGCCAGCTCTGATCAGGCGGTCGCGGCCAGCGTGCGCGCCGCCGGGGGTTGGCCGACGCCGGCGACCGTGCTGCTGTCGCGGTTGGAGCGGTCCTGAGCCATCGCCGCGTCCGTCAAAAGGCTCAGTGAGAAGGCTCAGTGAGAAGGCTCGGTGGCAAGGCATACGGAAAACTGTCGGTGGCGGTCCCTAACGTCTGCGGCACCGGGTGACAGCCCGGCGGGTTGCGGACTTGGAGGACAGAAAGATGCTCATCGACTGCGACACCTGCGCCGCGCGCGACATCGCCTGCGGTGACTGCGTGGTTGCTGTGCTGCTCGGCCCGCGTGCCGGTTCGGTAGAACTCGACAGCGCCGAGCAGGACGCGCTGGGTGCGCTGGCCAGTGGCGGCCTGCTGCCCCCGCTACGGCTGGTGCCGACCCGGCCGGTGCCGGACGCGCCGCCGACCGAGGGTCCACCGCATCAGAAACCGGGCAGGCGTAGCGCAATCGCCTGAAATCATTGGTCTGGTATCAGATCGGTGTGGCGACACGGCGGGGCTGATTGCCCTGGCGGCCCCTCGTCACGTAATCTTTCCGAGACCTTCGGTAAGCCGCTTCCTGATCCGGGGAGCGCCGAAGTTCACCGCCGAGTCGACAGCTCCTCCGAGCAGCACAGCCCACCAGGCTGACCGCGCGGATGGTCGAACCGGGGACCCAGGTTTTCTGGGGTGAATCGGTGCAGTACGGGGCTTGTAACCGAGATCCCGCACGCGATGCGCCGTAGGGCAACTTCCAGGCCCGAACCCGACAGCTAACTCGGTAGGCGGTCGAGTGGAAGAGGAGTTCCGCCAACAGTGGCGTCAACTCGAGTTACGCGGCTCAGCCGCACCATGATCGGTTCCATCGTCGTCCTCGGCGCGTTGCTCGCGGTGCCATTGGCCGCGCAGGCCATTCCGCACCCGCAGGAGCCGACGCCGACCACGACCGCCCAGGTCACCGCCAAGCTGGCCACCCTCGCCAAGAGCAGCGAGCAGTTGGCCGAGCAGCTCGACCGGGCGCAGATCGACATCGCCTCGGCACAGCAGGCCGTCCTCACTGCGACCCGATCCGCCGATCTGGCACAGTCCCGGTTGCGTGATGCCCAGCGGGCGCTGGCGATCTCGATCTCCTCGCAGTACAAGGCGGCGTCCTTCAGCCGGACCGCCGCGCTGCTGGCCAGCAACTCCGGCGAGGGTTACTTGCAGACCGTGCAGACCATGAACCTGCTGACCGAGCACCAGAGCCAGGTGGCCACGATGGCCGCCAACGCCATCACGGTTGCCGCGACCGCCACCAAGCAGGCCCAGGCCGCGGTCGCCACCGCCACCACCAAGCGGGCCGATCTCGACACGCGGCGCAACGCGATGAACGCCGAGGTCAGCAAGTACAAGGCACTGCTGGCCACGTTGACCGCCGTCGAGCGCGCCAAGTACTACACCCCGGTGGCCGCACCGGCGCCGGCCAAGGTGGTCGCGGTCTTCGCCGCGGCGCCCACGACCGCATCCAAGGGTGCCGCCGGCGCGATCGCGGCAGCCCGCTCTGAGCTGGGCAAGCCCTACGTCTACGGTGCCAGCGGCCCGGACTCCTTCGACTGCTCGGGGCTGACGTCCTACGCCTGGGGCCAGGCCGGGGTCAGCCTGCCGCACAACGCCGCCGCCCAGCAGGGCCTGGGCACGCCGGTCAATGAGGCAGACCTGGCGCCGGGCGACCTGGTGTTCTTCGGCTCGCCGGCCTACCACGTGGCCCTCTACATCGGCCAGGGCCTGATCATCCACGCACCCACCTCCGGCGACGTGGTCAAGATCGTGGCGCTGTCCTCGATGGGCGACTATTCAGGGGCCACTCGCGTCGGGTGAGCCGGCAGCCGGCAGACAATCGAGCCAACGGGCGGGAACCGGAAACGGTCCCGCCCGTTGGGGCGTCCCGGCACCGAACCGGCCACCGCCGGCTGGTGACAGCGCTGGCGCTGGGCCTGAGCATGCTGCTGGCCGCCGGTGTCGGCTGGCTGGTCCTGCGTCCGGCACACCCCGGCCGGGCCAGCGGCCAGGCCATCGCCGGGTCGGGCCCGCCCAGCCAGGACGACGTGGGGGCGGTCATGCGGCTGCTGCAACGCCACGCCGGCGAACTCATCAGCCGGGACGGGTCGGGCTGGACGGCCGACCTGGACGCGACGCCGGCGGCGGCCGGTTACGCCACCCGCCAGCGGGCGGTCTTCGACAACCTGGCCGGTGTGCCGCTGGCCAACTGGCGCTACGTGTTGAGCGCTCCGGTGACCGACCCGACCGTCATCGCACCTGCGGCGGCCCGGCTGGGGGCACGGGTGGTGCTGCTGCACGTCCAGTTGCAGTATGGCTTCGCGGTGGTCGATCCGGCACCCACCGCCAAGGACCTGTGGTTGACCGCGGTGCGCCGTCCGGCTGGCTGGCGGCTGGCCGGTGACACCGACGCGGCCAGCACCGGCGGCCCGTCCTGGCAGGGGCCGTGGGACTTCGGGCCGTTGCGGGCCAGCGTCGGCCCGCACACCCTGGTGCTGGCCCATCCGGCGCACGCGGGCGATGCCAGGACCTTTCAGGCACTGGTGGAACACTCGGTCCCCGTGGTGGGCGCGGTCTGGGGTAACAACTGGAACGAGCACGTGGCCGTGCTGATCCCCGATACGCCGGCCGAGTTCACGGCCGTCACCGGGGACGGAGCCGACAGCCATGACATCGCGGCGGTTGCGGTGGCCGATTCGGTAACCGGTGACGGCACGGTGCTGGGCGCCCGGATCGTGCTCAACCCCACCAACCTGTCCCGGCTGGACCAGACCGGCCGCACGCTGGTGGTGCAGCACGAGCTGACCCACATCGCGACCCGGGCGCAGACCTCCGACCAGATGCCGACCTGGCTGATCGAGGGTTTCGCCGACTACGTCGGCAACCTGGGCTCGGGCCAACCGCTGCGCACCGCGGCCACCGAACTCGCCGCCGAGGTGCGCCGGGGCAGGCTGCCGACCGCGCTGCCGAACAGCGCCGACTTCGACGGTGCGAACAGCCGGCTCGCCCAGATCTACGAGCAGTCGTGGCTGGCCTGCCGGCTGATCGCCAGCAAGGTCGGCCAGCAGGGTCTGGTCAGCTTCTACCGGACGGTCTCGCGAGCCGCCGGCATCGATGCGGCCACCGCGGCCACGCAGGGGCTGCGCCAGGTGCTGCACACCGACGTCGCGGCCTTCACCGCCGCCTGGCGCCGCTGGCTGCAGGTCGAGCTGCGATGAGCCGGCGACTGCTGCTGGTCACCAACGACTTTCCGCCTCGGCAGGGCGGCATCCAGTCCTTCCTCTACGAGCTGACCCGCCGCTTACCCGCAGATCAGGTCGCGGTGTACAGCTCGAACTATCCCGGTGCCGAGGCCTTCGACGCGCAGCTGTCCTTTCCGGTCCGGCGGCACCCGACCGGCCTGCTGCTGCCGAGCCCGGCGGCGCGCCGACGGGTGCTGCAGGCGCGGCAGGACTTCGGCGCCACCTCGATCTGGTTCGGGGCCGCCGCGCCTCTGGGCCTGCTGGCCGCGCCGTTGCGGGCCGCCGGTGCCCGCCGGCTGGTGGCGACCACGCATGGCCACGAGGTCGGCTGGGCGATGCTGCCGGGTGCCCGGCAGGCCCTGCGTCGGATCGCCGACGGGGTGGACGTGCTGACCTACCTGGGTGATTACACCCGCCGCCGGCTGGTTGCCGCACTGGGCCAGCGGACGGAGCTGGCGCAACTCACCCCCGGGGTGGACGTGGACACCTTCAACCCCGCGGTCTCCGGGGAGCCGGTGCGCCGGCGGTACGGTCTGACCGGCCGTCCGGTGCTGGTGTGCGTGTCCCGACTGGTGCCGCGTAAGGGCCAGGACGTGCTGATCCGCGCGCTGCCGGCGATCCGTGAGCAGGTGCCCGAGGCCGCGCTGCTGATCGTCGGCGGCGGTCCGTATGACAAGCAGCTGCGCCGGCTGGCCGAGCGGGCCGGCGTGACCGAGCAGGTGATCTTCACCGGTCCGGTGCCGTTCGCCGAGCTGCCGGGGCACTTCGCGGCCGGCGACGTGTTTGCGGTGCCGTGCCGGACCCGGCGGTTCGGGTTGGACGTGGAGGGCCTGGGCATGGTCTTCCTGGAGGCGTCGGCGACCGGTCTGGCGGTGCTGGCCGGCGACTCCGGCGGCGCGCCGGACGCGGTGCTGGCCGGACGGACCGGCGAGGTGGTGGACGGCAGCGACGTGGCCGCGGTGGCTGCCCGGCTGGCCCTGCTACTCACCGAGCCGGGCCGGGCCGCCGAGCTCGGTGCCGCCGGCCGGGCCTGGGTGGAGCAGGCCTGGCGGTGGGACACCATCGCCGATCGGCTGGCCGAACTGCTGCAGCTGTAGGGTTCGGCCGATCTCAGTCCTTACCGGGACCTGAGTACAGGGCCCGGATGTCGTCGGCGCACTCGGCGAGCACCACGTTGCGCTTGAGCTTGAGCGACGGGGTGAGCTGACCGGTGGCCTCGGTCCAGTCGGCCGGCAGGATGGTGAACTTCTTGATCGCCTCGGCTTTGGACACCGCCTTGTTGGCATCGTCGATGGCGCGCTGGACCTCGGCGCGTAGCTCTGGATCATCGACCAGTTCGGCCATCTCGGCATCGGACTTGCCGGCCTTGCTTGCCCAGCCCGGCAGCGCCTCCGGATCGATGGTGATGAGCGCGGCGATGAACGGCTGCTGGTCGCCGACCACCAGGCATTGACTGATCAACCAGTGCGCACGGACCCGGTCCTCCAGCACCGCTGGGGCGACGTTCTTGCCGCCCGCGGTGACGATCAGCTCCTTCTTGCGCCCGGTGATCTTGAGAAAGCCGTCGTTGTCGATCTCTCCGATGTCACCGGTGTGGAACCAGCGCTTGCCGCCGGTGTCCTCCAGCGCCTCGTTGGTCGCCTCGGCGTTGCGCCAGTAGCCGTCGAAGACGATCGGCCCGGCCAGCAGCACTTCGCCGTCATCGGCGATGGACACGCTCATGCCGGCGATGGGCCGGCCGACGGTGCCGACCTTGATCTTGTCCTGGACGTTCAGGCAGGCGCCGGCGGTGGTCTCGGTCAGGCCGTAGCCCTCGTAGATGGTCACGCCGACGCCTCGGAAGAAATGGCCGAGCCGGGCGCCCAGCGGCGCGCCGCCGGAGATGGCCGCGGTGCACTGGCCGCCGAGCGCGGCGCGCAGCTTGGAGTAGACGAGCTTGTCAAACAGGCCGTGCTGCAGCTTCAGGGCCAGGCCCGGGCCCCGGGCGTCCAGGGATTCGGAGTAGCGGATCGCCACCGCCTCGGCCCGGTCGAAGATCGCACCCTTGCCATCGGCGTGCGCCTTCTGCTTGGCGGTGTTGTAGACCTTCTCGAAGACCCGCGGCACGCTCAGCACGAAGGTTGGCTTGAACACCCCGAAGTCGGCGATCAGGTGGCGGATGTCGGCGGTGTGGCCGAGCGTGCAGCCGGTTGCGATGGCACCGAACTGGATGGCCCGGCCGAACACGTGCGCGATCGGCAGGAACAGCAGGGTCGAGGTGTTCTCGTTGAACAGCTGTTGCAGGCTGCCCGAGACCTCGGCAACCTCGGCCACGAAGTTGCGGTGGGTCAGCTCGCAGCCCTTCGGCCGGCCGGTGGTGCCGGAGGTGTAGATCAGCGAGGCCAGCGAGTTCAGCTCGATCTCGGCCATCCGCTGGTGCACCTGCTCGGCCGCCACCGCGCTGCCGGCCGCCACCAGTTCGCTGACCGCGCCGGCGTCGATCTGCCAGACCGTCCGCAGCTTCGGTACCTGCCCGCGCACCTCGTCGACGATGCTGGCGTGCTCGACCGACTCGACAACCGCGGCACTGGCCTCGGAATCGCCCAGGATCCACTCGACCTGTTCGGCCGAGGAGGTCTCATAGATCGGCACCACGACCGCACCGATCGACAGGATCGCGAAGTCGAACAGCGTCCATTCGTAGCGGGTCTTGCTCATCAGCGCCACCCGCTCGCCGGGTGAGATACCCGAGGCGATCAGGCCGCGGGCGAGCTCGAGCACCTGATCGGCGAAGGCGGCGGCGGTCACGTCCGACCAGCTCTGGCCCGACCGCACCCGCAGCGAGACCTGCCGTGGCCGGGTCCGCGCGTTGTCGTAGACGTACTGGGCGGCGTTGCGCTGCGCGGGCTCACCAGAACTGGGGATGGTCAACTCACGCACTCGATCACGCCTTTCACCAAGGGCGGCCGTCGCGGCCCACCGCGCTGACCTGTCATCCTGCCGTAATGCAGCCGCAAATCCACCTCATCGACGAGACCTGGATCGACGCGCCGGTGGAACGGGTCTCGGCGGTCGTCGCGGATCCGGCGAACTGGCGGCTCTGGTGGCCGACTCTGCAGCTCACGGTAACCCGTGACCGGGGTGTGAAGGGCATCCAGTGGGCCGCCGTAGCGGCCCCGGCCGGCCGCCGGGGTGTCGTGCCGGTGGGCGGAACCGTCGAAATCTGGCTGGAACCCCTGCGAAACGGTGTGCTGCTGCACCACTACCTGCGGTTGGACCCGATCGGCGGGCGCCAGCTCGGCACCCGGGCTGCCGCCGTGGGCACCCGGCGGCTGGCCTGGCACGCCAAGCGGGCGTTCTGGCAGCTCAAGGACGAGCTGGAGGCCGGCCCGTCGCGGTAACCGCCATCGGCGGCTGCGCGGGTCCACGGCCCTGACCGGCCGGCGCGGCGGTAACGTGTCGCGCATGGCCGATGAGTCAACGCAGTCGATCACCATCCACGCCCCCGCCGCGCAGGTGATGGCGGTCATCGCCGACTTCGCCGCCTACCCGCAGTGGGCCGCATCGGTGAAGTCCGCCCAGATCACCGCGCCCGGCGAGGGTGGCCGGGCCAGCAAGGTCGCGTTCAAGATCGACGCCGGCGTCATCCGCGACGAGTACGAGCTGGCCTACGAGTGGAACGGCGACGCCCGGGTCAGCTGGACGCTGGTCAAGGGCCAGATGCAGAAGGCCCAGCGCGGCTCCTACACCCTGCGGCCGGCCGGTGAGAGCACCGAGGTCACCTACAACCTGTCGGTGGACCTGGCCATCCCGATGCTCGGCATGCTCAAGCGCAAGGCCGAGAAGGTCGTGATGGACACCGCGCTCAAGGAGCTCAAGAAGCAGGTCGAGAGCGGCGCCGGGCGAGCATCGACGACCGGCTGAGTCGGCCACGGCGTTGCGGATAATCCTCTATACCGGCAAGGGTGGCGTCGGCAAGACGACCACCTCCGCCGCGACCGCGCTCCGGCTGGCCGATCGGGGCCTGAAGAAGCTGCTGCTGTCCACCGACTCGGCCCACTCGCTCGGTGACGCCCTCGGCCTGCAGCTCAGCGGTGAGCCGAGCCCGATCGCGCCGGGCCTGGACGCCGTCCAGATCGATACCCAGCGCCGGTTCGAGGCCGCCTGGCACGAGGTGCAGCGTTACCTGCTGGAGCTGCTCAACCAGGGCGGTGTCGACCCGATCACGGCCGAGGAGCTGACCGTCCTGCCCGGCATCGAGGAGGTGCTGGCGCTGCTGGCGGTGCGCGACTACGCCGAGCACGGCCGATGGGACGTGCTGGTGCTCGACTGCGCCCCGACCGCGGAAACCTTGCGGCTGCTGGCGCTACCCGAAGCACTGGCCTGGTACCTGCAACGGGTTTTCCCGCTGCATCGCACGCTGGCCCGGGGCATCCGGCCGCTGACCGCGCTGCTGGGGCGTGGCTCGGCCATCCCACCGGAGTCGGCCTTCGACGCGGTGCTGCGGCTGACCGACGAGCTGGCCGGCGTCCGGGCGATGCTGGCCGATCCACGACTGTGCTCGGTGCGGTTGGTGCTGACCCCCGAGGCGGTGGTGACGGCCAAGGCCCGGCGCACCTTCACCGCGCTGGCGCTCTACGGCTACCAGGTGGACGAGGTGGTGGCCAACCGGATCTTCCCGGCGGCGCCGGACGGCTCGGCCTGGCAGCAGAGTTGGGTGAGCGCGCAGGCCACCGAGCTTGCCGCGATCAGGGACTCTTTCGCCGGCCTGCCTCTGCGGCAGCTGGGCTACCGGCCACGCGAGCCGATCGGGTTGACCGCCCTGCGCGAGGTCGCCGACGAGCTCTACGGCGCGCAGCCGGGTAGCGACCCGGCGGCGTCCGTCGAGGCCGGCCCGCTGCTGAGCGTGACGGTGCTGGCCGAACCGGACCTCACCGAGCAGGACGGGACCGGGCAGGACAGGACCGGGCAGGACGTCATCGGACCCCGTTATCAACTGAGCGTGAACCTGCCGTTGGCCGAGCGGGGCGAAGTGAGCGCCAGCCGCAGCGGCGACGAGCTGATCGTGACGGTGGCCGGCAACCGCCGGGTGCTGGCGCTGCCCAGCGGGCTGCGCCGGTGCGAGGTGACCGGCGGCTCGGTGGGCGATGGCCAGCTGGTGCTGTGGTTTCGGCCCGATCCGCGATTCTGGCGGCCGGCATGACCGAATCTCAGCCCGGCCCGCTGGCCGACGAGGCCGCCAAACTGATCGGCGCGGCGCAAGAATGGCTGCACCGGACGCTGGGCGAGCCGGTGGCACCGCGGATCGCCACGGGCAGTCCGGAGTGTTGCTGGTGCCCGCTGTGCCAGGTGATCGCGACGCTGCGCGGTGGCCGGCCCGAGATCGGTGAACGACTGGCCGAGACCCAGACCGCGCTGGCCGGACTGCTGCGCGCGCTGGCCGAGGCAGTTGGTGCCGGACCCTCCGGTGCCGGTGTCGACGAGCCGGCCGGGCCATCCCGGGTACATCGGATCAGGCTCGACGACACCGACACCGACACCGACACCGACACCGACACCGACATCGACACCGACACCGACACCGACATCGACATCGACATCGACACCGACACCGACACCGACACCGAACAGGACGGGCAGCTCTGATGCCGCTGGCGATCGGGGTCGACATCGGGGGCACCAAGGTGGCCGCTGGCGTGGTCGATGACCAGGGCAGCATCATCGACAGCACCCGCCGACCCACTCCGGGCACCGACGTCGCGGCGACCGAGGCGGTCATCGCCGAGGTGGTGCGGGAGCTGTCCAGTCGACACGAGGTGACGGCGGTGGGCATCGGCGCGGCCGGCTGGATCGCCAACGATCGGGCCACCGTGCTGTTCTCACCGCACCTGGCCTGGCGCAACGAACCGCTGCGGGACGCCCTCGCCGAGGCGGTCGGCGTGCCCGTGGTGGTGGAAAACGATGCCAACGCCGCGGCCTGGGCCGAGTACCGCTTCGGTGCGGCGCGCGGTGCCCGGGTGAGCGTGATGGTCACCCTCGGCACCGGCATCGGCGGCGGCCTGGTGGTCAGCGGCATCCTGTACCGCGGCGCCTACGGGGTGGGCTGCGAGTACGGGCACATGAGCATCGTGCCGGACGGGCGCCGCTGCGCCTGCGGCAACCGGGGTTGCTGGGAGATGTATGCCTCCGGCACCGCGCTGGCCAGGGACGCGCGGGAGCTGGCCGACATCGCACCGGTCTCGGCGCACCGGCTGATGCAGCTGGCCGGCGGTGACCGGGACCTGCTCACCGGGCCGCTGGTCACCCAGGCGGCGCGGGAGGGCGATCCGGCCGCGATCGAGATCTACACCGCGATGGGACGGTGGCTGGGTCGGGGCCTGGCCAACCTGGCGGCGGTCATCGACCCGACCGTGTTCGTGATCGGGGGCGGGGTGTCCGAGGCCGGCGACCTGCTGCTCGGGCCGGCCCTGCAGAGCTTCACCGAGGGGCTGACCGGCCGTGGTTTCCGCCCGGTGGCCGAGGTCCGGCTGGCCGAGCTGGGCCCGGACGCCGGACTGGTCGGCGCGGCGGACCTGGCCCGCCGGCGCTACTGAGCCGCCCAGCCGCCGCCGGACCGTCCGGCGCAGCTACCGGTCCGGTCGCAGGCCGCATGCCAGGATGGGGCGGTGACCGTCCTCCGGCTGCTGTCCTACAACGTCCGATCGTTGCGTGATGACCCGGCCGCGGTGGCCCGGGTGATGCGTGCGGCCGACCCGCACGTGGCGATCATCCAGGAGGCACCCCGGTTCCTGCGCTGGCGGACCGCCTGCGCGGCGCTGTCGCGGCGGGCCGGCCTGGTCTGGGTGTGTGGCGGCCGGGCCAGCGGTGCGAACCTGGTGCTGTCCTCGCTGGCCGTCGATGTGCTCGACCGGCGCGAGATCACCTTTACCGCTCAGCGCAATCTTCACCAGCGCGGAGCGGCGGTGGCGGTGCTCAGGTTGGCCGGATCGCAGTTCGCGGTGGCCGGAACCCATCTGGACCTGATCGAGGCGCCGCGATTGCTGCATCTGGACGAGCTGGCCGCGGTCTCGGCCACCCTGCCGCCGGCCGCGCCACTGATCGTGGGCGGTGACCTCAACGCCGTTCCGGACTCCGCGACCTGGCAGCGACTGGAGCGCTTCGGCCCGGACGCGTTCGCGGTGGCCGGTACCGGGAACGGGTTCACCTACTCCGCGCTGGACCCGGTACGCCGGATCGATGCTTTCTTCGCAGACCCGCGGTTGCAACCGCTGCGGGCGGAGGTGATCGACTCGCCCGATGTCCGGACCGGTTCTGACCACCGGCCGCTGCTGGTGGAGTTTCAGCTCACCGAACCTGCAGGGTAGCCAGCTGCCAGGCCAGGACGAAGGCCAGTTCCTGCCACTTGTCGTAGCGACCGCTGCGGCCACCGTGGCCGGCGTCCATCTCGGTCTTGAGCAGGATCGGGGCCGAGCCGGTCACGGTCGCCCGCAACGCCGCCACCCACTTGGCGGCCTCGACGTAGTACACCCGGGCGTCGTTCAGGCTGGTCAGCGCCAGCACCGCCGGATAGTCCGCCGCCGCCACGTTCTCATAGGGCGTGTAGGACTTCATGTAGGCATAGACCTCGGGGTCGGCCAGCGGGTTGCCCCACTCCTCCCACTCGGTCACGGTCAGCGGCAGCGACGGGTCGAGGATGGTGGTCAGCGCGTCCACGAACGGTACCTGGGCCACGACACCACCGAACGCCCGCGGGGCCAGGTTGACCGCGGCGCCGACCAGCAGGCCGCCGGCGCTGGCACCGTGCGCCACGATCCGCTCGGGACGGGTCCAGCCGGCCGCCACCAGCTGCTCGGCCGCTGCCACGAAATCGAGAAAGGTGTTCTTCTTCAACAACATTTTGCCCTGGTCATACCAGTGCCGGCCAAGCTCTCCACCGCCGCGGACGTGCGCGATGACGTAGACGACGCCCCGGTCGAGCAGCGACAACCGGGGGATCGAGAAGTACGGGTCGATGGACTGCTCGTAGGAGCCATAGCCGTAGAGCACCACCGGCGCGTTGCCGTCCAGCGCGGTGCCGGCCCGGCGGACCACCGACAGCGGCACCCGGGTGCCGTCCGGCGCCTGCGCCCACTCCCGCTGCTGCTGGTACACGCTGAGATCGACGCCGCCCAGCACCGGCTGTTGCTTGCGCAGGTGCAGGGTGGCCGAGGACAGCTCGTAGTCATAGACGGTGTCCGGTGTGACCATCGAGCCGAAGGTGAAGCGGTAGCTGCTGGCCTGCCACTGATCATTGCGACCCGGCTCGACCCGGTAGATCGGCTCGTCGAAGCTGATCGGCGTCGGCTCACCGAAGCCGGTCTCGGTCCGGTGCAGGATCGAGAGGTTGGTCAAGCCGTCGTCACGCTGGTGGAGCACCGCGTGACCTGCGAAGGCGTCGACGCCGATGATCCGGCGTTCGGCACTACCGGCGATCAGCTGGCGCCAGGTCTGCGAGCCTGATTCTCCCAGTGGAGCGGAGCTGAGCTCGAAGTTCTCGGCATCGGTGTTGTGCACGATCAGGAGCTGATCACCGGCATGCTCGACCTGGTACTGCACGCCCTCGACCCGCGGCGCGACGACCACCGGGTCGGACTCGGGGGAGTGGGCATCGATCAGCCACACCTCGCTGGTGAGCTTGCTCTCGACCGAGATCTGCAGCACCTGCTGGTTACGGCTGAGCCCGACCTCGACCCAGAATCGATCGTCGGACTCGGCATAGACCACGACGTCGTCTGCGGAGCTGGTGCCCACCAGGTGCCGCCAGACCCGGTCGGGACGCCAGGCGTCATCGACGGTCACATAAAAGATCGCCCGGCCGTCGGCCGACCAGGCCGCGGAGTAGAAGACCCCGCTGATCTCGTCGGCGAGGTCCTGGCCGGTGCGCAGGTCCCTGATGCGCAGCGTGAATCGCTCGTCGCCGGTCAGGTCCACCGAGTAGCCGAGCAGCGTGCCGTCCGGCGAGACCTCCACCGAGCCGAGGGCGAAGAACTCCGAACCGGCGGCCAGCTCGTTGCCGTCCAGGATCAGCTGCTCGCCGGCCAACGCCTCGGCTGCCTGCTCGACCTGCGGCGGCTCGTCGCTGTCGGCGGGCAACCGGCAGTGCATCTGGTACTGCTGGCCCTCCTGGGTGCGGCGGTAGTACCAGAAATCTCCCCGCCGGACCGGCACCGACAGGTCGGTCTGCTTGGTCCGGGTGACGATCTCGTCGAAGATCTGCTGCCGGAGTGGCTCCAGCGCCTCGGTGCTGGCCTCGGCATAGCTGTTCTCGGCCCGCAGGTAGTCCAGCACGGCCGGATCGGTGCGGTCGCGCAACCACTCATAGTCGTCGACGAACCGGTCGCCGTGGTGGGTGCGCTCGCTCGGCCGGCGAGCGGCTACGGGTGGGCTCAGCTGCTCAACCTGGTCAGTCACCCGTCCGAGGTTACCGGCCGAACGGGCCGTCGCCTCACCGATCCCTGACCAGCCGGCAGAAGGCCTGCACGTCCTCGACGAAGAGGTCCGGCGCGCCCAACGCGGCGAAGCTGCCGCCCCGGTCGAACTCGCTCCAGTGGCTCAGGGTCGGAAAGTCGCGGTCGGCGAATCGCCTGATCGGAACGAACGGTGCGTGCGGAAACACCGCCACCGCCAGCGGCGCCGCGATCGGCTGGTACCGCCCGGTGGTCGAGGTGATCGGCAGCTGCTCGACGTTCTCGTAGTAGAACTGGGCCGACGAGCCGGCCGTCCCGGTCAGCCAGTAGATCGAGACGATGGTCAGGATGTCGTCGCGACTGATGGTGTCCTCGGGAACCTCTGACTCGGTCCAGTCCCGGAACTTCTCGACGATCCAGGCCAGTTGGCCGACCGGCGAGTCGGTGAGCGCGTAGGCGATGGTGTGCGGCTTGGTTGCCAGCAGCTTCATCGAGCCGGCCAATTCCCGCAGGAACCGCTCGGTGCGATCGAGGCGCTCCCGGTCCGGTTCGCTCAGGTGCTGCAACTCGGTCGGATCGCCGCTGGGGACGGTCAGTAGCGGGTTGAGGTGCACGCCGGCCACGTGCTCCGGATCGATCATCGCCACGGCCAGCGAGATGCCCGAGGCGAAGTCCGAACCCTGTGCCAGGTAGCGGTCATAGCCCAGCCGGCGCATCAGTTCGGCCCAGGCCGCGCCGACCCGCAGGTTGTTCCATCCGGTCTGTGCGCTGGGGCCGGAGAAGCCGAAGCCGGGAATCGAGGGGATCACCAGGTGGCAGGCATCGGCCGGGTCGCCACCGTAGGCGGCCGGGTCGGTGAGCGGTCCGATGACATCGAGGAACTCCACTACCGAGCCCGGCCAGCAATGCGTGATCAACACCGGCAGTGCGTCGGGCTCGGCGGAGCGTACGTGCAAGAAGTGGACGTTCGCACCGTCGATCTCATCGACGAACTGCTCGAAGCCGTTCAGCCTGGCCTCGGCGGCCCGCCAGTCGTAGTCGGACCGCCAGTACTCGGCCAGTTCCTTGAGGTAGCTGATCGGGACCCCGCGATCCCAACCCACATCGGGCAGATCCTCGGGCCACCGGACGTCGGACAACCGCCGGTTCAGGTCATCCAGCGCGGCCTGCGGGATCTCGACGCGAAAGGGTTGCATACCGGCACCTCATCAGATCGTTACCGAGTGTGATCGTGCGCACGCGCTGCACCCGTTGGCGACGGTGGCATGCCACCTTTCGGCCGGCGGCAGGGCAATGATGCTGCCGACGCCCGCGGAAATGCGTCACTGCCCAAATATGTCGAATCGGGGCCGCCAACCGCACCTCCGGCCTTGCTATGACTGCATGAGCGCGTTCTCACGATCGTGCGCCGACCGGAAGTGCCAGATACCCTCCGTCGCCACGCGAACACGGTCGGGTCAACTTTGATCAAGGTCGCCGGATTTAGTCCTAATCGAGTTTGGCTGGCAAATGGAATGCCCTATATATCTACGCAACCCTGATAAAATAAGTGCTATGGCTAAAAGGTCATACGGACAGTACTGCGGCCTCACGCGAGCCGTCGACATCGTCGGGGAGCGCTGGGCGCTGCTGATCGTCCGTGACCTGATGGTGGGCCCGCGCCGGTTCACCGATCTGCACCGGGGCCTGCCCAGGATTCCCACCAACATCCTGTCTGCCCGGTTGAAGGAACTCGAGCAGAGCGGCGTGCTGCGGCGCCGGATCCTGCCGCGACCGGCCGGCTCGATCGTCTACGAGCTCACCGACTACGGCAACGATCTTGAAGAGATCGTGATGGCGCTCGGCCGGTGGGGCGTCCGCTCGCTCGGCGACCCCGCGCCGGGCGAGATCATCACCGCCGATGCGCTGGTGATGGCGATGCGATCTACCTTTCGTCCAGAACCCGCCCGAGAGCTGCGGATTAGCTACGAGTTGCGGGTCGGCGAGGCCGTCATCCACATCCGGCTCGAGCACGGCAGCCTGCGGGTGGCACCGGGGCCGCTACCGGGAGCCGACCTGGTGATCGAAGCGGGTCCCGGGCTGCGGGCGCTGATGGCCGGTCAGCTCAGCGTCCAGGAGGCGGTCTCCGACGGCCACGTCCTGCTCACCGGCGACGCCGACCTGCTCGGCCCGTTCGTACAGACCTTTCCGATCGGGGCCTCGCCCGTCCTGTCCTGACCAGCCTGTTCTGGGCCGGCAGGTCCGAGCCGGCAGTCCGGCCCGGCGGCGCAGGCACTGCCGGTGCGGTCCGACTGTCGCGACCCGGCCCCCGCGCAACACCGAAGATGCAGTGCTGCTGTCGCGATGCGACGGTCATGGTGAGCACCGGCGAACGGGCCGTTGCAGGCCGTGGCGCGTGCTCTGCGCGCACGGTCCCTTTCGACAATGGTGCTTTCTAGGAGGAATTTGATGACGAGTGATGGTCTCGCCGCGGAGCAGGCCGCGATCGCGGCGGTTCCGGCGCGGATGGTTGCGGCTTGGGCGGCGCACGATGCGGTTGCGTTCTCCGAGCTGTTCACCGACGACGGGACGATGATGCTGCCGGGCGTGTACAAGAAGGGCCGCGAAGAGATCCATGCCTTCATGGCCGCCGAGTACATCGGCGCCTACCAGGGAACAACGGTTACCGGCACCCCGATCGACATCAAGCCGCTCGGCGCCGACGCCGTCGCGCTGATCACCCAGGGCGGCGTGATCGAGGCCGGCCAGAGCGAGCTCGCCGACTCCGACGCCATCCGGGCGTCCTGGATCCTGGTCAAGCGGGATGGCCAGTGGCAGCTCGCGGTCTATCAGAACTGCCCGCGCGATCCGGCCTGATCGACCCGATAGTTCGGCGAGCATGCCTCGCCCGTACCCGACGACGCCGATGGCCACCGCCCTCGGCGTCGTCGCGTCTGGGCTGCCTTGCCGGGCGATGACCGGTGCCGGCCTGGTCGAGTCAGGCCCGCACCGCCCGCACCGCCCGCACCGCCCGCACCGCCGGCACCGCCCGCACCGGCCCCGTCCGGCCGTTAACCGGCGCAGTCGCGGGCACTGAGCGGCTCGGCCTGGCGAAGGCCGTCGAGTTCGGGCAGCGCCAGCAGGATCGGCAGGTCGGTGAGCCGGGGCGCCCGCAGTTGCAGGTCGAACCGGACCGGCCGCCCGCCCGACACCTGCACCACCTGGCCGGGTGCCATGAACAGTGGCCGGCGACGCCACGGTCGCGGATCCAGGTTGTGCACCGCGACCGCGACCGCGTGTACGTACCATTCGCCGTCGGGCAGGTTGTCCAGCCGGTACGGTCCGGTGCCGGTCAGGCTGTGACACGAGGCCGGTACGCCCTGGGCGATGGTGCTCTCGAACGCGCCCACGTAGATCCGCATCGGCTGGTTGGTGGCAGGCATGCTCAGCCACCCGCCGATGCTGCAGGGCTGGCCGTGCCGCGTCGGGTGTCCGGTCAGGGCCGGCATGCCGATTCGTGACAGGTGCCGAAAGCGAGCCGGTGACATGCCGACGCTCCTGGTGAAGCGGCTGGAGAAGGTGCCGGGGCTGTTGTAGCCGACCTGGTAGGAGATGTCGGTGACACTGGCCGAGGTCTGCAGCAGCAGGTGCTTGGCCTTGTACAGCCGGACGGCGGTGAGAAAGCGACCCGGCGAGGTACCGGTGACGTTGCGGAAGATGCGCGAGAAATAGAACCTGCTGAAAACAGCCGTGTCCGCCATGTCCTCCAGCGACAGGGGCTCGTGATACCGATCCCACATGGTCTCGATTACGCGTTCAACGGCGTCCTGCACGGCGGTCTCCTAGGGATGCGTATTGACTCGTCGGGGTTACTGGTGTAGCGGGGTGCCCATATCGCCAGCGACATGAGTGAGTGATGTTTCGGCCCCGGTGACTGCGCAGAAAGAACCTGCGAAAGGCATGCTGAAATGCCAGTCGTCGGGCGGTATTGTGCATTTCTCCGGTCGCACTATGCACATAGTTATGACGAGCCCGGAAAGGGGCTTGACGTGCAGTTGACCGGCATGGCGGCGCCTCGTGTGACACAACATGCGCTAGCTATGCAACAGCGAGGTATCCTATTCGTATTTGTATCGATGGTGCACTGGTGAAAGTCAGGTAGCCGGCGATAAGGCAATATCAGAGTGTCGACCGAGGCGCTAACGGTTCAGCGCGACCTGGTGTGGCGGGCGCTTTCATCGACTCCTGCCCCACCAGAAACAACAGCCTCTGAGTTGCGGCATTCGCCGGTGCCCGCCGTTCACATGCAGGGACGTTAACGCACCGAGATCGGACATTGCAGGTGCTGGACGATGCTGAGCAACCTGGAAGAACGCCCTTGTTAAACAAGAGGATCGCTCCCTGCAGGGCACGTTCGGAGGTGCCGGACGGTGGTACGGCGTGGCAGCGCCGATCGTTGCTCACAGCGCAGACAGCAATACGGGAGATGGACGCCGTAGCCGGCCTCTATAGGTTTTGAAAATCAGATAATTCGGGAATCCTCCGAGGCTGGTGTTGTATTTCGAAGGTCAATAACAAGTGACTGCTCCAGGTGATGAGAGGTGGGCGACGTGGCTGAGCAGCACAGAGCCCTGGTCACCGGAGCGTCCCGCGGAATAGGCCGGGCGGTGGCGTTGCGGCTCGCCCAGCAGGGTTATCCCGTCGCCGGCTGTTTTCATCGCGAGAGCATCGCCTCGAAGCAGACCGAGGCCGACGTGCGAATGCTCGGGGTGGACTGCTACTTCGCCGAATGCGACGTCGCCGACCCGCACGCGGTGCAGGATTTCATCCGCACGGCGGAGGCCGCGGTCGGTCCGTTCGACCTGCTGGTCAACAACGCCGGAATCACCCGTGACCAGCCCCTGGTGCTCAGCACCCCCGAGGACTGGCACGCGGTACTGGCCGCCAACCTGACCGGTACCTGGAACGTCTGCCGGGCGATGATCTTTCCGTTCATGCGAAATCGCCGTGGCGCGGTGGTCAACCTGTCCTCGGTCGCCGGCGTGTACGGCAACGCCGGGCAGACCGCCTACGCGGCCAGCAAGGCCGGCATCATCGGGCTGAGCAAATCGCTGGCCAAAGAGGTCGGCGGCTACGGAATCCGGGTCAATGTCGTGGCGCCCGGCTTCATCGAGACCGACATGACCGATGTGCTCACCGACAAGGTGCGCGAGCAGGCACTGAGCCGGATCGCACTGCAGCGGTTCGGACGTCCCTGCGAGGTCGCCGAGCTGGTGGCCTTTCTGCTGTCCGAACAGGCCGGCTACGTCACCGGCCAGGTCTTTCAGGTGGACGGTGGGATCGCGTTGTGACCTCGCACGTCCAAGCGTGGCCGGCGGACCCGCAGGTCGTCGCGGCCTGGTGTTAGGCCCCGGAGCGCGCCCTGATCACGCTCGGCATCCGGCTCGGGGTGCAGATCACGGATCAGCAGCCGGCCCGCCGTCCCGAACCGCGCTCGGAGCAGGCTCGGGAGCCGGCCGACTCGCTGATCGAGGCGCTGTGCCAGGCGATGCGACGGGCCTTTGGCACCGACTCGCTCCGGCGGCCGTTGCTGTGCAGCTTCGGCTCGATCCGCGATCTCAGCCCGCTGCTGCCCGGCGACCAGCTGGGCCTGGCAGTGACCGGTCGGCGTCGGACCGGAGGTGGCTGGACGGTGCAGATCGACGCCAGCCGGCTGGCGGCCGGCTGTACGGCCCGCGTCCTTGCCGACATCAGCGTCGGTGCCGCTGGGCATGCCGACCGGTGAACCTGCCCGCCTGCCCAGGCCGTCACGGTGGCGGCTCCGTCCCGCCCGCACCGACCCCCGCACCCAGGAAAGGATCACGATGAATCACGAAGCCCAGCAGCTGGAGGACCTCCGGGTGATGGTCGCCGACGTGCTCGAACTAGAGCCCGAGGAGCTGACCGATACCGGGGATTTCATGCAGGACTATGAGGCGGACTCGCTGCGGGCCATCGAGATTCTGGCCCGCATCGACAAGATGTACAAGGTCGAGATCCCGCAGGCCGAGCTGCCGGAGCTGCAGAACCTTCGGGCGGTCCACGCCGCGCTCACCAGGTACTCGGTGCGGCAGGCCTGAGCGGTGGTACGCGTCGCGGTGACCGGGCTGGGGCCGGTGTCGAGCATCGGCATCGGCCGGGCTGAGTTCGCCGCCGCGCTGCGCGCCGGTCGGTCGGGAATCTCACCGATCAGCAGCTTCGCCACCACCGGCTTCGTTCAGCGGCTGGCCGGCGAGGTCGTCGGCTTCGAACCGGCCGCCCTGCTGCGACGGCTGGATCCGACCCGGTGGGGACGTTCCAGCCTGCTGGCGGCCGCCGCTGCCCGGTTGGCAATCCAGGATGCCCGGCTGGTCCCGGAGCAGGTGCCGGCCGGTCGAGCACACGCGGTGATCGGCACCACCAGTGGCGAATCGCAGGTGTTGGAGGCACTGACCGGTCAGATCGTCGAGGCGGGTTTCGCAGCTCAGGATCCGGACCTGTTGGAGCAGCTGCCGGCCAACCGGCTGGCCAACGCGGTCAGCACCGAGCTGGGCCTGCATGGCGAATCGCTGACCATCGCGACGGCCTGCTCGGCCGGCAACTACGCGATCGGCTATGGCTATGACCTGCTGGTGAGCGGCGAAGCGGACGTGGTGGTGGTCGGTGGTGCCGATTCGGTGTGCCGCTGGGCCCACGCGGGCTTCGCCCGGCTCGGTGCGCTGACGGCCGGCGACTGCGCCCCCTTCGACCGGGACCGCTCGGGCATCCTGACCGGCGAGGGCGGCGCTGCCCTGATCCTGGAAACCTTTGAACACGCCAAGGCCCGTGGTGCCCGCAGCTATGCCGAAGTGTTGGGCTACGGCATGAACTGCGATGCCCATCACCCGGTGGCCCCACAACTGGCCGGCATCGTGGAGTGCATGCGGCTGGCGCACCGCAACGCCGGCGTCAAGGCCGACGAGGTGGACTACATCTGCGCGCACGGCACCGGGACGGTGGCCAACGACCTGATCGAGGGAACGGCGGTGCTGGAGGTATTCGGTACCATTCCGCCGCCGATCAGCTCGATCAAGTCGATGCTCGGGCACACCATGGGTGCGGCCTGCGCCTTCGGTGCGATCGCGGCGACCCTGGCGATCGACCGGGGTTTCTTGCCGCCCACCATCAACTGGCAGCGGGCCGACCCCGCCCTGCCTGGCATCGACCCGGTGCCGGGCAGCGCGCGACCAGCACGGGTGCGGGTGGCGCAGAACGACGGCTTCGCCTTCGGCGGCAACAACGCCATCGTCCTGCTGGGGGCACTGTCATGAGCGAGCTCGTCATCGCCGGCTGGAGCGTGCTCAGCTCGGCCGGCTTCGGCGCGCCGGCGCTGGCTGGGCGACTGGCAGAGCAGCGGCTGGCCACCGCCCCGGTCCATCCCGGGGTTGACGTGAGTCCGCTGTACCCGCAACCGATGCCGGCCCCGACCGGACACGCCCTGCTGGAGCTGGACGCGCGCCGCCAGCTCGGTCGCAAGGGCACCAGCTGCTATGACCGGGCCACCACGCTGGCGGTGCTGTGCTGCCAGCAGGCCCTGCAGGCAGCACAGCTGGACCTCGACGGCGAGCCGGAGCTGCCCGGCGCCCTCAGCCGGGACCGGGTCGGCGTGGTGCTGGGCACCTCGCTGGGTAGCTTCAAGTCCACCAGCGACTACAGCCGGGAGACCCTGGTCCAGGACAAGCCGTACCAGGTCAACCCGATGCTGTTCCCGAACACCGTGATGAACTGCTCGGCCGCCCAGCTGGCGATCCGGTTCGGCCTGCGCGGGGTGAACGCCACCGTGGCCGGCGGCGGCCTGGCCCTGCTGGCTGCCCTGCGCTACGCCAGCAACGCCATCGACCGGGGCCACGCCGAGGTGATGCTGACCGGCTCCGTCGAGGAATTCAGCCCGCACCGGGCATGGGCTGACCACCTCACCGGCCGGAGCGGGCCGGTCCCGACCGGCGAGGCTGCCGGCATCTTCGCGCTGTCCCGTACGGCCGGGCCTGGCTGGACGGGCACCCGCCAGGCCGGCCGGCTGCTCGGGGTGGTCACCGGGTTCGGGCCGGACGGCGCGGACTCGGCCGAGCAGGCGCTGGCCGGTTGCGTGGCGCGGCTGCTGCACCGGGCCGCGGTGGCCGGCACCGAGGTGCGCACCGTGCTGACCGGCGAGACGAGTCGGGCCGACCTCGGCGAGTACCTCCCGGCAACCCGGGCACTGGGACACCAGCCGGAGCGATTGCTGACCAAGCAGCTGTTCGGTGACTGCGACGCCGCCTCGGGCGCGGTGGCGCTGGCCGCGTTCCTGGCGGTCGACTTCGACGGCCTGGGTCTGATCACCGGTCGTGGTCCGGACGGCGCGGTGGGCGCCGCCCTCGTGAAGGGAGCTGCCGATGTCGGTACTCATCGCCGGTAGCGCGGTTCGGACGTGTTACGGCAATGGCGAGCGGACGTTCGCCGCGCTGCTGCACGGCCGTGCCCTGGCCGTGCCAGCCGTCGACGCCAGATCGGCGACCAACGACGCCACTGGACAGCAGCCGGTGCTGGCCGCCCGGTTGCTGGCCGAGTGCCTGGCCGAGGCTGTCGAGCAGGCCGGCCTGGACCCGTCCCGGCAGCGGGTGGTGGCCCTGGTCGGCACCGGGATGCGGGAACTGTCGGCCGTCGAGGACCGGACGGCGGCCGGTTCCACCTTTCCGGCACGCTGCCGTCAGCTCGGCGATCTGGTGCATCAGACGCTACCGGGGCTGGCCCAGGTGATCGCGATCTCCGGGGCCGGCGGCGCCGGTGGCCACGTGCTGGCCCTCGCCCAGGACCTCGTCGAACTCGGTGACGCCGACGTGGTGATCGCCTGCGGTGCCGACGTCGGCCCGCCGGTCGGCGGTGGGCACCCGGCCGGCTCGGCGCGGCTGTCCGGTCGGGCCGGGGTCGGCCGGTTGCACGGCGAGGGCGCCGCCGCGGTGGTGCTGGTACCCGAGTCCTGGCCGGCTGGCGTCCTCTGCCGGCTGGCCGGCACCGGCCTGTCCTGCTATGCCGGCGAGGAGGATATGGCCGATACCGCCGGCATCGGCGCGTCCATGCGGGAAGCCTTCGAGCGCACCGGGCTGGATCCGGCCGCGGTCGATCTGGTGCTGGCCGACGCTGCCGCGATCGCGCGTGCCGATCCGGCCGAATGTGCCGCCCTTCGCGATGTGGTGCTGGCCGCCGGCGGTGATCCGCTGGTGACCTCTGGGGTCAGCAGCGTCAACGGTCACCCCTCCATGGTCGCCTCGCTGATCAACGTCGACGTCGCGCTGCGATGCCTGCTCGAAGGGGTGGTGCCGCCGGTGGCCGCGCTGCCGAGTGCGCTGAACCTCGGGTTGCGTTTCACCGTCGGCGAGCCGGTGCTGCGCTACCCGAGCCTGGTCCAACTCGACACCCCGGGCTTCGGTGGGGTCAATGCGGTGACGCTGCTGGAGGCCGGGTGAGCCGGCCAGCTCGGATGCTCAGACCGGTACGGGCGCACACGCTGGCCCCCGGCACGCCCGGCGGACTGCTGGTGGTGCTGGCCCACGGCCTGGAGGATTCCTGGACTAGCTGGTGGCCGCTGGCTGCCGAGCTGAATCCGGACTGGCGGTTGGTCGCGCTGGATCTACCCTGGCGACCGGGCAACGACTACCGGTGGCTGACCCACTCGGCTGCCCACTGGCTGGGTGACGGGCTCGACCTGCTCGGTGCTCGGCCCGACCTGCTGGTGGCCCACTCCTTCGGTGCCAATGCCACCCTCAACCTGCTGTGCCAGCAGGACCTGCGACCGGGCTCGGCGGTGGCGCTGGTCTGCCCGGTCTATCGCCAACCCAAGCACCAGGTGACCTGGCAGGTGTTCGAGCGAGCCCGCTCGATCTTCATCGAGCACGTCCGGGAGGGGCTACGGGCCCGGCTGGGCGAGCGGGCCGAATTGCTGGAACCGGACGTGCTGGAGGCGATGATGGAGATGGCGCCGCACCGGGTCGGACCGTCCGGCTTCCTGACGGTGTTCCAACAGTTCATCGCCAGCGCCGACCTGCCCCTGAGCGAGATCACGGTGCCCACCCTGCTGGTCGCCGGTGGCGCGGACCTGACGCTGTCCCGGCGGGCGGCCCGGGCGCTGGGTGACCGGATCCCGGGGGCCGAGGTCCGGGTCAACGACGACTATGACCACTTCTGCCACATCCGGCACGCCCGGGGCATCGCCAACCAGGTCGCGACCTTCGTCGAGGCCGCCCGGGCCGCGACCGGGTAGTCACCCTGATGC
>JBPCPA010000085.1:0-7060 GCA_050999655.1 Jatrophihabitans sp. | reverse complement strand
GTGCTGGTGACCGCCGCCGCGGCCGGCGAACTCGTTTCCGAGCTGCCCGCGGTGCTGGCCGGCCTGCCCGACGGCTGCCGGCTGGCTGCGGTGCTGCTCGGCACAGCCGGGCCGGCTAGCTCGACCGGCTCGACCGGGCCGACCGGGCCGACCGGGCCGACCGGGCCGACCGGCTCCAGCAAGTTGATCGGGCCGGCCGGGTCTGCGGAGCTCACCGAACGGCTGGCCGGCCGGCAGATCAGCTACCTGGGCCGGCTGCCGGCGGCCGGGGTGCCCGACGAGCCCGCGGTCACCGACGTGGTGGCCTGGGACGCGGCCGGACGCGCCATCGATGTCAACGCGTCGGCGTTGCTGGCCGGCAGCGCGCCGCACCTGGTCGGCGAGCAACACCTGGCCACCGAGCGGGCGCCCGGCCGGGAGGCGGTGGCCGCCCCGCTCGTCCAGGCCGCGCCCGCAGGCAGCGATCCGGCCAACCTGGAAACCGGCTCGATGCCCGGCCTGCGTCCGAGCGGGCCGGCGGACCGGCCGGGCCGGGTGCTGATGGTCGCCGGCACCCACAGCTCGGCCGGCAAGAGCTTTCTGGTCGCCGCCCTGGCCCGGCACTTCGCCGACCTCGGCATGCGGGTGGCGCCGTTCAAGGGCCAGAACATGTCCAACAACGCCCGGATCGTGGACGGCGGCGAGATCGGCGTCGCCCAGTACGTGCAGGCGCTGGCGGCCCGGGCCCGGCCGGACGTCCGGATGAACCCGGTGTTGCTCAAGCCGCAGGCCCAGGGCAGCCACGTCATCGTGGCCGGCAAGCCGGCGCCGGAGCTGACCGCGCTGCCCTGGCGGATCCGCAAGCCGCTGCTGTGGCCGGTCGTGCGGCAGGCGCTGGCCGACCTGCGCGCCGAGTACGACCTGGTCATCGTCGAGAGCGCCGGTAGCCCCGCCGACGCCTACCTCTACCACAACGACATCGTCAACATGCGGGTCGCCAGGCAGGCCGCCGCGCCCACCCTGCTGGTCACCGACGCCGGCCGGGGCGGCGCCATCGCGCACTGCTACGGCAGCTGGCAGCTGCTGCCGCCGGCTGACCGCGAGCTGCTGGCAGGCTGGATCTTCAACCTCTTCTACCGCAACGGAAACGTCGCCCTGATGCAGCCGGGCATTGATCAGCTGGAGCGGCTCACCGGCGTCCGGTCACTGGGCACGCTGCCCGAACTGGATCACCGACTACCGGATGAGGACCTGCACAGCGGCGCCGGCGCGGCCCACGGCGAGGGCCGCACGGTCACCGTGCTGCGCTACCCGCAGATCTCCAACTTCGACGAGTTCACCGCGCTGGACGGCCTGGCCGGCGTCCGGCTGAGCTGGGCCCGCGACGCTGCCACGGTGCGGGCTGCCGACGTGGTGGTGCTGCCGGGATCGCGACATGTGGCGGCGGACCTGGCCTGGCTGCGCGAGCGCGGAATGGATCAGGCCGTGATCGAGGCAGCGGCCAGCGGCCGGCCGGTGCTCGGCATCTGTGGTGGATTGCAGATGCTCGGCCACGATATCTCGGACCCGAGCGGGGTGGAGGGCAGCGCCACCGGCCTCGGGCTGCTGCCGCTGCGCACCACGATGCAGCCACAGAAGGTGCAGGCGCACACCGCGACGGCGTTCACGGCCGCGGTGCCGGGCAGCTGGACGGCGCTGGCCGGCCTGCCGGTCGCCGGTTACGAGATCCGGCACGGTCGCACCGAGCGCACCGGACCGATCCAGGAGGTGCTGCCGGACGGGCGCGGCTTCGCCGCCGGCAACGTCCTGGCCGTCTACCTGCACGGCCTGTTCGAGAATCCCGAGGTGATCCGGGCGCTGTTCGGGGTCCTGGTGGACTACCGGCAGGAGCTGGAGCGCAGCGTCGACGCGGTCGCGGCCGCCGCTGCCGAGCACCTGGATCTGGCTGCCATCCAGGCCCTGGTCAGCCAGCCGACCGGGCCGGCTCGCTGTCGCCCACCCTGGCCACCGCCCGCAGCGCGGTGGCCAGCGCCGCGGCGCTGATGACCAGCACCAGCAGCCGATCGACCGGCATTGCCAGCACCGTGATCGCTGAAGAGGACCACAGCAGCGGCCAGCGCGCCACCAGGCCGGCCGCGATACCGAGCAGGGTGATCACGGTGAGCAGGGTGCTCAGCCGGCTGCGCCGCCACACCAGCACGCAGGTCAGCACCCCGAGCACGCAGACGAACAGCTGCGGCAGGTACTCCCGCAACACGTCGAGTGAATCCTCACCGGTATCCCGGGCCAGCACCGTGGCGGCCGTCTCGAGGGCGAAGGCGGCCAGCGTGAGGCCCAGAAGCCCGGTGGCCACCCGCGGATCGGGCCAGCGCAGCCGGCTCAGCCAGGCCAGCGTCGCCACCGCGAGCACCGCCAGCACGCCCAGCACCGGCCAGACCGGTGACGGTGGCGGGACATAACGCACCTCGCCCTGCAGCTGGTACTGCCGGCCGTCCGCGGCGGTCAGCGTGACCTGCCAGCTTCGCAGCTGCCGGGCATGCCGGCCGGTGGCCGCCTTGACGTCCTCGTCGGTGACCGCACTCGCCGGTGACTGGAAGGTCGCCTCGGAGCCGGCCCGCACGACGTGCTCGGCGCCGGCATCGGCATCGGCTGTCTCGGAATCTGCATTCTCGGATTCGGCGCTGTCAGCATCGGCACCGGCTTCCAGTCGCAGGTCGCCGGCCGAGTGGTTGACTACCCGCAGCGCGTAGCCGTCCTCGCGCAGCCGCGCCGACACCCCGGCCGGCAACTGGGCGGCGCTCAGCGTGCTGGCGACGTTGCCGACCAGCACCGGGCCCTCGTCCTCCAGAACCCCGTGCGCGTGGGCGATGCCGCCGCCGGTGAGCGTCAGCCAGCCGGCCAGCACCGCGATCGTGGCGATCTGACGTCGCACCTCAGCCTCCCATCGGATTGAATCCGGCCGGCAGTTCGAGCCGGTGCGCGCTCATGAAACCGCCGTTGGCCAGCAGTTCCCGGGTCGGGCCGTCCGCGACGATCTGGCCGTGGTGAAGCACCACAGAACGCGGGCAGAGCTCCAGCGCGAACGGCAGGTCGTGGGTCACCACCAGCGTGGTCATGCCCAGCTGCTTGATCAGGTCGACCAGTTCCCGGCGACCGGCCGGATCGAGGTTGGAGGTGGGCTCATCGAGCACCAGCACCTCGGGGTGCATCGCCAGCACGGTCGCCACCGCGGCCCGCCGCCGCTCGCCCACCGACAGTCGATTGGGCGGCCGGTCGATGGCGTCGGCCAGGCCCACGTAGGACAGCGCCTCCAGCACCCGCTCGGCCAGCTCCTCGCCCTGCAGGCCCAGGTGGGCCGGGCCGAAGGCCACGTCACGCCCGACGGTCGGGGTGAACAGCTGGTCGTCCGGGTCCTGAAAGACCACCCCGACCCGGCGGCGGATCTCGGGCATCGTCTTGGCGGTCAGCTCGGTGCCGCCGATCCGGATGCTGCCCGAGTCCGGACTCAGTACCCCGTTGAGCTGCAACACCAGCGAGGTCTTGCCGGCCCCGTTCGGCCCGAGCAGGGCGACCCGCTCGCCGCGGTGCACGGTCAGGTTCACCTTGGTCAGCGCCTGCCGGCCGTCCGGGTAGTCGAAGGACAGCTCGCGCACCTCGATGGCCGCCGCGTCCTGCTGCTCGGCCTGCTGGCCGATGAAGCGGCCCCGGCGTACCGCCGCCGGCTCGACCAGCGCCGGGGACGGCGACGGGGTGGGCACCCGGATGGTCCGGCGCGAGCGGCGGCTGCCGCGGGCCGGCTCCTCGCCGTGCGGGGTGAGCGAGATCGGTTGGCCGACCTTGGCCTCGTAGCCGGGCAGCTGCACCCGGTAGGTGCACAGGTCACAGTTCATCCGGACGTCGCCCTGGATGGCTTCCCGGTAGCGTTCGAGCAGCACCGTGGCCAGCCGGGGGTCAGCTCCCAGGTGGGCGCCGATCCGGACCTGCACCTCGATGTGCGCCTCGGCCCACTCGCCGGCCTGCTGGCGGATCCGCTGCAGCAGCAGGCCGGAGAACAGGAACAGCGGGCTGACCACGATGGTGCTGGCGCCGAGCAACCGGCAGCGCTCCAGCGCCTCGGGCACCCGCGGCGTGGCCACCCCGACGAAGCCGGGTTCGATGGTGCCCAGGCCCCGGTTGTCCGACAGCAGCCGGCCGATCTTCCACAGATCACCGCAGGCGTCCGGGTCCGACGAGCCCCGGGCGATCAGCGCGACCCCCAGCTTGGCCGGGTCGGCATCGCCTGCGGCCTCCCGGATCCGGTCCTCGGCGATGGCCAGCACGGTCGGGTCGATGCCCGGGTCTCGCGCCATCCGGAACCGCACCTCAGGGTGCCGCAGCCGGGCCCGGGCCAGCGCGGCCGGGCCGTCGTTCTTCAGATGCCCGGCGGCCAGCAGCACCACCGGCACCACCACGATGTCATCGGCGCCGCCGGCCACCAGCCGGTCGATGCCCTCATCGACGGTGGGCTCGGACAGCTCGATGAAACCGGCACCGACGGTCAGCTCCGGCGCGGCATGGCGCACCTGCCGGGTCAGCTCCCAGAACTCCTCGACCCCGTCGGTGTCCCGGCTGCCGTGCCCGAGCGCCAGCAGCGCCGGCCGGCCGGTCACGCCAGCACCCGGGCGGTGAGGCTGCCGGCGATCGCGAGCACCGGCAACACCGAGGCCGCCGCCCAGACCGGCCGGGCCGGCAGCGGGGCGGTCAGCGCCGCCGGCGGAGTGCCGGTGAAGCCCCGCGACAGCATCGCCAGGTGCACCCGCTCACCTCGCTCCAGCGAGCGGAGGAACAGCGCGCTCAGGCAGCTGGCGACGTCGCGGGCCTGCCACAGCCAGCGCGGGTCGCCGCCGCGGCAGGCACGTGCCGTCCGCAGCCGGTTGAACTCCTCCAGCAGCATCTCGGTGTAGCGGACCATGAACGAGGCCACCGTGGTCAGCACCCGGGGCAGCTTGAGCTGCTCCAGGCCCGAGATCACGTCCGGCAGCGAGGTGGACGCCGCCAGCACCCCGGTGGCCAGCAGGCCGAAGCTCGCCTTCAGTCCGATCATCGCCGCGGCCTGCAGGCCGTGCTCCGACAGCGCCACGCCCAGCACGTGCACGTGCGGCGCGCCGCCGATGAACGGCAGCAGCAGCGCGAACAGCAGGAACGGGATCTCGACCACCAGCCGGCGCAGCAGCGTGCGGATCGGCAGCTGGGCGAGCACGATCGCGATCGTCAGCAACAGGCCGTACCAGAGGAAGGGCCAGAAGATCCGGGGCGGGCTGAAGGCCACGGCCAGGACGAACACCACGGTCGCGACCACCTTCGGCGCCGGCGGCATCCGGTGCACCGGGGTGTCGGCCGGGATCAGCAGTTCGGCGCCCGGCTGGTGCGCGGCGCCACTCACCGGTCGTCCACCGGCTCGGGCGTCGGGTCCAGCTCCGGTTCAGGCTCCGGCCGCCTGACCCGCAGCGGGCGGGCCAGCCAGACCAGGTCCGGACGGACCGTGTAGAGCGTCCGGATCACCAGCCCGGTCACCACCCCCTCGACCAGGGCGACCACCGAGTAGACGCCCAGGGTGCTGCTCACCACTGTGTGGGTCGGGATGCCGGCCGCGCCGCCGACGGCATACTCGCCGCCCAGCAGCAGGGCCGCGGTGATCACTGCCACCACCGCCGCGAAGCCCGCGGCGATCGCCACCCCGGTCGCCGAGCGCGGCAGCAACCGGCGCAGCAGCGCGGCCAGCGGGTAGCCGACCGCGGCCGGCACGATGGCCAGGTTGACGATGTTGACCCCGAGCGCGCTCACGCCACCGTCACCGGCGAACACCGCCTGCACCACCGTCACCACGGTCACCACCAACACCCCGAGCCAGGGCCCGAGCAGGGTGGCGGCGAGGGTGCCGCCGAGCAGGTGCCCGCTGGTGCCCACCGTGATCGGCACCAGCGGGGCGTCCAGTAGCAGGAAGAACGCCGCGGCCAGCCCGGCCGCCGGCAGCTGCCGGTCGACCACGATCTTGGAGGTCTTGCGGACGCACAGCGCGATGCCGGCCACCGCCACCGCGCCGCCGGCCACCGTGGTGGGCACGTTGACGAATCCATCAGGAATGTGCATCGACGGTCCTTTCCGCAAGCTCGGCATGCCAACCGAGATCCAGGCCGGCGACCGCGCCGATGACGACGGTCAGCGGCGCCGGCAGCCGGGCGTCCGGCGGGTCGAGCAGGGTTCCGCGCACCGTGCGCTGGGTGTGTCTGGTAGCCGCGCTCACCGCCGCCACGGGCGTGTCGCCAGCCATCCCGCCGGCCAGCAACCGGGCCACGATCTCGCGCAGCGACGCCCGTCCGGTCAGTACCACGATGGTGCCGCCGAGCGCGCCGATCGCCTCCCAGTCCACCTCGCCGGGGTACTCGGGGTCGTCATTGCCGGCCACCACCGTCAGCACCCGCGAGAGCTGGCGCACCATCACCGGGATGCCGGCGTAGGCCGGTGCGGCGACCGCGGCCGAGATGCCCGGCACCACGTCGAAGCCGACGCCGGCCGCGGCCAGCGCCAGCGCCTCCTCGCCGCCCCGGGAGACCACGAACGGATCGCCGGCCTTCAGCCGCACCACGCACCCGCCGGCGCGGCCGAGTTCCACCAGCAGGGCGTTAACCTGCTCCTGCTCCAGCGCCACCGTCCCCCGGCTCTTACCCACCAGGTGCCGGCGCGCCGCCGATGGTGCCAGCGCCACCAGGTCGGCCATCGACGGCCGGTCATAGACCACGTGCTCGGCCCGGGCGAGCAGGCTGGCGCCCCGGCAGGTGAGCAGTTGCGGGTCACCAGGACCGGCGCCGACCAGGTGCACGGTCATCCGGGCTGGGCTTCCAGCGCCCGGTCGGTCACCATCCAGCCACCGACCAGCGAGGTCGAGGACGCGCCGATGATGACCACGGTGTTCATGCCGACCTCGTCGGGTGACAGCTGCCCGAGGGTGGTCAGCACCGCCTGCTCGCCGTCCCGGCCGGCGTTGGTGACCAGGCCGACCGGTGTGCTGGCCGGCCGCTGCGCCAGCAGCACCTCCCGGGCC
>JBPCPA010000020.1:0-10677 GCA_050999655.1 Jatrophihabitans sp. | reverse complement strand
GCGCAACTCCGACGGCAAGCGATTCATGTTCAACTACGTCCCGGACGTGTTCCGCAAGAACTACGCCGAGACCTAGGACGAGGCCGACCGGTGGTACAAGGATCCGGAGACCAACAAGCGACCACCTGAGCTGCTGCCCCGGGACGAGGTGGCCCGGGCGATCAACTCCGAGGTCACGGCCGGGCGTGGCTCCGAGCACGGCGGGGTCTTCCTCGACGTCTCGACCCGGCTGCCGGCCGAGGAGATCATCCGCCGGCTGCCCTCCATGCACCACCAGTTCAAGGAACTGGCCGACGTCGACATCACCGCCGAGCCGATGGAGGTCGGCCCGACCTGTCACTACGTGATGGGCGGGGTGCAGGTCGATCCCGACACCACCGCCGCCGATGGGGTATCCGGGCTGTTCGCTGCCGGCGAGGTGGCCGGTGGCATGCACGGCTCGAACCGGCTCGGTGGCAACTCGCTGTCGGACCTGCTGGTGTTCGGCCGGCGGGCCGGCATCGGCGCTGCCGACTACGTCGCGGGCCTGGCCGGCCGGCTGCCCGAGGTCAGCGAGGCGGCGGTGGTCGCCGCCTCGGTTGCGGCGCTGGCGCCGCTCGACGAGCAGGCCGGGGAGAATCCCTACACCCTGCACCAGGAACTGCAGCAGACCATGAACGACCTGGTCGGCATCATCCGCAAGGAGGCCGAGATGCGCCAGGCCCTGGACCGGCTGGCCGACCTCAAGGCCCGGGCCTCGCATGTGAGCGTGGAGGGCCACCGCCAGTTCAACCCCGGCTGGCACCTGGCGCTGGATCTGAAGAACATGATCGCGGTCAGCGAGTGCGTCGCCCGGGCTGCGCTGATCCGGCAGGAGAGCCGGGGCGGGCACACCCGCGACGACTTCCCGCAGATGAGTGCGGAATGGCGGCAGAAGAACCTGATCTGCCGGGCCACGGCGGAACCGTCCGGGTTGGGTGAGATCAGCGTCGTCGAGCAGCCCATCCCGACGGTGCGCCAGGACCTGTTGGAGCTGTTCGAACGCGACGAGCTGTCCAAGTACCTGACCCAGGGCGAACTTCCCGCGACTTCCGAAGGGGCGTGACCATGGCATACGACGCCAAGTTCCGGGTGTGGCGCGGTGACGCCGACAGTGGCGAGCTGCGCGATTTCACCGTCGAGGTGAACGAGGGCGAGGTGGTGCTCGACATCATCCACCGGTTGCAGGCGACCCAGGCCTCCGACCTGGCCGTGCGGTGGAACTGCAAGGCCGGCAAGTGCGGTTCGTGCAGCGCCGAGATCAACGGCCGGCCGCGGCTGCTGTGCATGACCCGGATGTCGACCTTCACCGAGGCCGAGACCATCACCGTCACCCCGCTGCGAGCGTTCCCGGTGATTCGCGACCTGGTCACCGACGTGTCCTTCAACTACCAGAAGGCCCGCGAGATCCCGGCCTTCGCACCACCGCCGGGCGTCCAGCCAGGTGAGTACCGGATGCAGCAGGTCGACGTCGAGCGCAGCCAGGAGTTCCGCAAGTGCATCGAGTGCTTCCTGTGCCAGGACACCTGCCACGTGGTGCGTGACCACGAGGAGAACAAGCAGTCCTTCGCCGGGCCCCGCTTTCTGATGCGGGTGGCCGAGCTGGACATGCACCCGCTGGACGCGATGGACCGGCGCAAGCAGGCCCAGGACGAGCACGGTCTCGGCATGTGCAACATCACCAAGTGCTGCACCGAGGTGTGCCCGGAGCACATCAAGATCACCGACAACGCCCTGATCCCGATGAAGGAACGGGTCGCCGACACCAAATACGACCCACTGGTCTGGCTGGGTGCCAAGATCCGCCGTCGCGGCAGCGACCAAGTCTAACGTCGCGGCAGCGACAAGAGTCCGCCGTCGCGGGCCGTGATCAGCGCAGCGAGCGGCTGAACAGCCACACCATGACGGCCAGCAACGCAACCACCCCGCAGGCTCCGGCGATCTCGAGGGCCTGCGGGTCGATCCGATCGGCCAGTCGGGCCAGCGGGTAGCTCAGCGCGATCAATGCGCCGGCGATCCCCAGGTGTAGCAGGCAGCGCGCGCTCCAGCGGCCCGCTGCGAGCCGGTCCAGCCTGCTGCTGAGCGCCACGCCGGCCGCCAGCGCGGTGCTGCTGTGCAGCAGGTAGAGGGCCGCCGCGAAGCACAGTACTCGGCCCAGGGGCGGGCTGCCGTGCACGCCGTAGCAGGCAAACCAGCCACCGATGCCGGCCAGCACCGCCAGCGCCGCCCCGCTGCGGGCCGGGCTGAGGGCCGCCAGCAGCACGCCGATCACGGTGGCCAGCACCAGAATCGGTTTGGGGTGGGCCGGAATCACAATCATCGCGGCGCCGCAGGCTAACACCACCGCCCGGACTGCGAGTGCCGAACGAGTCAGCACCGGACGCCGTCTCCACGCCTGAAACGTCCAATGGGCCCGTTGGCCGGGGGCATTGGGCCGGGCGGCGCCCGGTAGCTGGACGCTCACCGCCGCAGCCTGGGCGCGACGGCCAACCGGCTCAGGCCGATCAGCACCTGATCCAGGCTCCCGCTGCCGAACCACGCCACCACCGGGACGCCGTGCTCGGCCAGCGCACCGGCCAGGTTCTCCCGATGCAGCATCTGCAACTGCCAGGCCAGTTCGGTCCATTCGCCGCGTTCGGGAATCTGCACCTCGGCGGGCAGCGTGTCCACCAACACCACCGATCGTCCGGTTCGGGTCAGCTGGGCTACCGCACCGGCCAGCTCGTCACTGAGCAATGGGCTGAACACGATCACCAGGGCACGATTGGATATCCGGGACAGAGCCCGCCCGATCGACAACTCGCTGGCCGGTGCGACGCGGACCTCGAGCAGGATCTCCACCAGCCGGTCCAGCTGGGAACGTCCGGTCCGCGACCGGATCGGCCGGCCGGCGCGGCTCAGATCCAGCAGGCCCACCCGGTCCCCGTTGCGCAGGTAATGCTCGGCAACCGAGGCGGCCGCCCGGACCGCAGTATCGATGGTGCTCGATGAGGCGGCCACTCCGTTGCTCTGCCCGATCTCCACCGAGGTGTCGAGCACCAGCACCACCTCGGTGTCGCGGTCGGAGTAGGTCGAGGTGACGTGCAGCTGACCGGTACGGGTGGACACGGCCCAGTTGATCCTGCGCAACCGTTCGCCGACCGCGAACGGGCGCAGGCCAGCCAGGTCCATCCCCTCTCCGGTACGCCGTGATCGGTGGCCACCCACCACGCCGGTCGCGTTGGGTACCAGGTCGGTTGCGGTGAAGCCTTCGCGTAACGGCAGCGTGCGCAGTGCGAGGTGCTCGGCCAGCACCAGGTCGGCCCGCAGCAACCCGTGCGCGGTAGTCGCCGTCAGCCGGACCTCACTCACCCGGCCACGACCCCACCGGGTGCTGGCCAGCCGGTGGGAGAAACTGCACTCGCGGCCGGCCGGCAGCCAGACGCACAGGTCCGCTCCACCGTCGGGCAACTCCAACCAGCCTTCCAGGCCGACCCGCAGCCGTACCAGGTCGGTGGACTCGGCTGCCAGCAACCGCTCGACGAGCATGGTGGATTCGCCTTCGAGCAGGGTGGTCGCGGTGGTCCGGACCCGCAACGACGGCAGCCAGTAGGCGCGGGTCAGCAGCGGCAGCACGGTTCCCACCGTCATCGGCAGTGCCAGCAGCAGCAGGTCCTGCCGGCCCAAGGTGACCGCGAGCAGCAGCAACAACGCGATTGTGCCGACCGCGGTGCTCAGCGCCGGGGTCGGCAGCCAGGACCCCGGTCTGGACTGGCTCAACTGCGAACGGCCGCAGAGTACGTCGGCCGGTCGGCCCGGGCGGCCGGCGCGGCAACCTGGTTGAGCACCCCCTCGATCACGTCGGCCGGCGACAGGCTGCGCATCCACATCTCCGGCCGCATCGTGACCCGGTGCGCCAGCGCGGCCACCGCGACCGCCTTTACGTCCTCGGGTGTGACGTAGTCACGATGGTTGATCAGCGCGTAGGCGCGGCCCACCAGCAACAGCGCCAGCGCGCCCCGCGGCGACGAACCCACCAGCAGATGCTGGTGGAACCGGGTCGCCTCGACCAGCTCCACGCAGTAGCGGCCGACGCTTTCCTCGACCTCGATCGACTCCGCCACCTGCTGGACGGCCAGCAGCCCCGCCGGGTCGAGGATCGTGTTCAGGGTGATCTGCTCGGCCCGCCGGGCGACCCGGCGCTGCAGTACCTGCCACTCCTCCTCCTTGGACGGGTAACCGAAGGAAACCCGCAGCAGGAACCGGTCCAGTTGCGCCTCGGGCAACGGATAGGTGCCTTCGTACTCGATCGGATTGGCCGTCGCAATCACATGAAACGGCTTCGGCAGCTCGAAGGTGCGACCTTCGACGGTGGCCTGACCCTCCTGCATCGCCTCCAGCAGCGCAGCCTGGGTCTTGGGCGGCGTCCGGTTGATCTCGTCGGCCAGCAGTAACCCGGCGAACAACGGCCCGCTGCGAAAGGCGAATTCGTTCTTGGTCTGGTCATAGACGAACGAGCCGGTGATGTCAGAGGGCAACAGGTCGGGCGTGAATTGCACCCGGCGGAACTGCAATCCAAGCGCCTGCGCGAAGGATCTGGCGGCCAAGGTCTTGGCCAGGCCAGGGTTGTCCTCGATCAGGACGTGCCCGCCGGCAACGATGCCGGCCAGCACCAGGCCGAGTTGGCCGCGCTTGCCGACGACAGCCCGGCCGACCTCGTCCAACACCGAGTCGCAGACCGCCGAGGCCTGAGCCGGGGTCATCAGATCGCCTCGATGGCCGCCACCAACGCCTTGAGCTGGGCCTCGCTCGGCGCCGGGCTCTGCTCGACCGTCGGTCGGTCCATGATCAGCCACAACTGCTCTCCTATTATCGCGCGGGCGCGTTCGGGCTCGCGTTGAATGCTTACCCGGTGCTTGTAACGAAGCCGATCGGTGACCAGTTCGACCAGCATCGGCCGCACGTTCCATTCGAACTTGGCAGGGTCGAGGCTGGCGCCCTGCAGCCGGCGCTCCAGTTGGCGCAGCTTCATGAAAAACTTATTGGTGCTGGCGACCGGCTGGACCGGGCGTTGTTCTGTCGGCGCCATCTCATTGAAGCTGGCACGGATCAACTGCAGCAACACTGAGACCAGCATCGGCAGGCCGACAGTCAGAGTGGTCGACGGGTGGGCACCGACCAGATGCGCCAGCAACACCAGCGCGAGACCGATGCCCAGGCCTACCGCAGCGGCAATCCCGACCGTACGCCACAAGTGCCGGTCGACCGAGAACTCTGGCGCTCCGATCGTTGCGGGCGCGCCTGCCGGCTCAGCCACCGGCGAGCAGCGATCGGCTACCGACCAGGTCGGTGTGCAGTTCGGTCAGCGCCTGCCTGGCACGACTGACTGCCTCATCCGACATCCGGTGCCGGGAGAACCTGGCTTCGCGGTACAGCTCGCCCAGTTCGCCCAGCGGTTGCTCGCTGAGCGGCAGCACGTTCAACCAGCGGCTTGCCAGCTCGCTGGAGGTCTCGGAGTTCTGACGGGGATAGCCGGCCGACCCGACGATCTCCTCCAGCCTGAGCCAGCAAGCGATGATCGCAGCTTCCCGGTCACCGCGCCGGAACCCGGCGATGGCGGCATCGAAGGTCGAGCCGACCCGGGCGGCCAGTTCGGCTTGGGAAGCCTCCGGTGCCATCACCACCGGCACCGCCGTCTTCGGCTGCTGCGGCCAAAGGCTGAGATGCGGCACCACCCGCACCAGCAACAGCACAAGGCCGAGCACCACGGCAAGCACGGCGAGTTCGCCGAGGATGCTCAGCAGCCACGGCAGATGCGGCAGATGCCACAGGAACGGCCTAGGCCGTTCGGCAACGTCCTTGGGCCCGAACGTCCTGACCGACGGCTCCCCAGTTGACTGGCTGGGGCCGGGTACCTGTCGCCTGCCGTGTGCCGCCACCTGCCTGGTGTGCGCGGCGACCGCGATCAGGACGAAGCTGAGCGCCGAGATAGCGACCAACCAGCCGTCTCGTGCCCGGACTCTCACAGCGCTGCCACCCCCATCATGCCGAGCCGACAATAACCCGCCGGAGGGCGGACGGGCCGTCGGTTGTCGCCTTTGCCGACTTTTCCGTTACCTGCCGCCGGCTGCAGGCTCAGGCCAGGGCGGCGCTCAGATCGGCCAGCAGGTCCTCGATGTCCTCGATGCCCACCGACAGCCGCACCAGGTCGGCCGGCACCTCCAGCGGCGAGCCGGCCACGCTGGCATGGGTCATCCGGGCCGGGTGCTCGACCAGCGACTCGACACCACCGAGTGACTCCGCGAGCGTGAACAGGTGGGTCAACCCGCTGAACTTCAGCGCCGCCTCCTCGCCGCCCCGCAGCCGGAAGGACACCATGCCGCCGAAGGCCTTCATCTGGCGGGCGGCAACCGCGTGCTGCGGGTGGCTGGGCAGGCCCGGGTAGAGCACCGAAGCCACGGCCGGGTGCTCGGTGAGAAACTCCACCACCCGCTCGGCGTTGGCGCAGTGCCGGTCCATCCGGACGCCGAGGGTCTTGATGCCGCGCAGCACCAGCCAGGCATCGAAGGGCCCGCTGACCGCGCCCATCGAGTTCTGGTGAAAGGCGATCTGCTCGCCGACCGCGGCGTCGGCCGCGATCGCCGCGCCGCCGACCACGTCGGAATGCCCACCCAGGTACTTGGTGGTCGAGTGGATGATCACGTCGGCGCCGAGCGCCAGCGGGCGCTGCAGATAGGGCGAGGCGAAGGTGTTGTCGACCACCAGCCTGGCCTGCTGCCGCCCGGCGATGCCGGCCAGTTCGGCGATATCGGCCACATTGAGCAGCGGGTTGGTCGGCGTCTCGACCCACACCACGGTGGTGTTCGGCCGGATCGCGGCCCGGACGGCCGCCGGATCGTGCATCGCCACCGGCGTGTAGTCCAGGCCCCAGCGGCTGAGCACCCGCGCTACCAGCCGGAAGGTGCCACCGTAGGCGTCATCGGGCAGCAGCACGTGGTCACCGGGCGCACACAGCGCCCGCAGCACGGTGTCCTCGGCCGCCAGCCCGGACGCGAACGCCAGGCCCCGGGCACCGCCCTCCAGCGCGGCCAGGCACTCCTCCAGCGCGGTCCGGGTCGGGTTGGCCGAGCGGCTGTACTCATACCCCGAGCGCAGCCCGCCGACCCCGTCCTGCTTGTAGGTCGAGGTCTGGTAGATCGGTACCGCAACCGAGCCGGTGCGGGGGTCCGGTTCCTGGCCGGCATGGATCGCTCGGGTGTTGAAGCCTGGTTCGTAGCCGGCCGCGTCGCCGTCCAGAGGGTTCATGGCGGCCAGGCTACCGGCAGCGCCGCTCTCATTCGGCACCTATCCTGTACCCAGCAACCGACCACCGGATGAGCACAGGATGAGGGGCATGGCACGCAGTCGAGTGGCGATCATCGTCGGCGTGCTGGTGCTGTTGCTGGCCCTGGTGGTGGGCGTGCGCAGCTGGTGGCCGGACTCGGCGCCGGCCGCGATCGACCCGCCGGTGTCCAGCAGCACCCTACCCACCAGCACCCCGGCCACCAGCACCCCGGCCAGCAGCACCCCGGCCAGCAGCACGCCCGCGCGCACACCCAGCGCCGCACCGACCAGCACGTCGCGCAGCCCGGCGGTGACCGCCGCGGCGCTGACCGCGAGCCTGGCCGCACTGTTCGGACCGGGCGACTCGTTCTCGGCCACCGCCCTGGACCTGACCACCGGGCACAGCATCGGAGTCGGCGCCGCCGGCGGCATGACAGAGGCCAGCATCGTCAAGCTCGACATCCTGCAGGCCTGGCTCTACCAGCAGCAGCGGGCCGGTGGCGGCCTCGATCAGGACGAGACGTCCGACGTCACCGCGATGATCGAGCACAGTGACAATGCCGCCGCCGACCAGGTGTTTCGCGATATCGACGGCAATGCCGGCCTGAGCCTGTACAACCGGGCCGTCGGCATGTCGGCGACCAGGCTGGACACCAACGGCAACTGGGGCCTGTCCACGACCTCGGCGGCCGACCAGTTGCGGTTGCTGAAGGCGCTGGTCAGCGCCGGCTCGCCGTTGACCAGCGCCTCGCGCAGCTACGCCCTCGGCCTGATGGGCAAGGTGGAGGCCGACCAGACCTGGGGGGTCAGCGCCCCGGCCGATCCGGAGTCCACGGTGCAACTGAAGAACGGCTGGTTGAACATCGACTCCGACCGCGGCCTGTGGGCCGTCAACAGCGGCGGCGTCGCGACCGTCAAGGGCCACCGGCTGCTGCTGGTGGTGCTGAGCCAGCACCAGCCGGACTTCCGGACCGGGGTGCGCCGGGTCGAGGCGGCGGCCGTCAAGCTGGCCGCCGCCCTCTCCTGACCGGTGCTGTCCTGACCGGTTCTGATTTGAGCGGTGCGGCAGTAACGCTCACGTCCCCCGGTCACTTCTCGGTCAGGTGACCAAGCAGATCCTGTCGGGTCAGCACGCCGGCCGGCTTGCCGTCGACGTGCACCAACAGCGCGTCGGCGTTGCCGAGTGCCGCCACTGCCTGGGCAACGGGTTCACCGGAACCGATGATCGGCAGCACCGCCGACATGTGCTTTTCCAGCGGGTCGGCCAGCGTCGCGGTGCCGGCGAACAGGGCGTCCAGTAGAGCCTTCTCCGACACCGAGCCGACCACCTCACCGGCGGTGACCGGCGGCTCGGCGCGTACCACCGGCAGCTGCGAGACGCCGTACTCGCGCAGGATGTCGATCGCCTCGCGGACGGTCTCGTTCGGGTGGGCGTGCACCAGCGCCGGGGTGGAACCGCTCTTGGCGGTCAGCACATCACCAACGGTGTCCTCACCGGCGGTCTCGATGAAGCCGTAGTCGCTCATCCAGGTGTCGGAGAAGATCTTGGCCAGATAGCCGCGGCCGCCGTCGGGCAGCAACACCACGATCACGTCGTCGGGTCCGGCCCGTTCGGCCACCCGCTTGGCGGCCACCGTCGCCATCCCGCAGGACCCGCCGACCAGCATGCCCTCCTGCCGGGCGAGCTGACGGGTCATCTCGAAGGAATCGCGATCGGACACCGCGATGATCTCGTCGGGGATGGTGCGGTCGAAGGCCTCCGGCCAGAAGTCCTCACCGACCCCCTCGACCAGGTAGGGACGGCCGGTGCCCCCGGAATACACCGAACCTTCCGGGTCGGCGCCGATCACCCGCACCAGCCCGGCCGCCCGGTCGGCCGACATCTCCTTGAGATAGCGACCGGTCCCCGAGATGGTGCCGCCGGTGCCGACCCCCGCCACGAAGTGGGTGATCCGGCCCTCGGTCTGCTCCCACAGTTCCGGGCCGGTCGTCTCATAATGCGAGCGCGGGTTGTTCGGGTTGGCGTACTGGTTCGGCTTCCAGGCACCGGCAATCTCGCGCACCAGCCGGTCCGAGACCTGGTAGTAGGACCGGGGATCCTCCGGCGCGACCGCGGTCGGACAAACCGCAACCTCGGCGCCGTAAGCCTTGAGGGTGGCGATCTTGTCCGCGGCAACCTTGTCCGGCAGCACGAACACGCACTTGTAACCGCGCTGCTGGGCCACGATCGCCAGCCCCACCCCGGTGTTGCCCGAGGTCGGCTCGACGATGGTGCCGCCGGGCTTGAGCTCACCGGATTTCTCGGCCGCGTCGATCATCCGGACCGCGATCCGATCCTTGACCGACCCGCCGGGGTTGAAGTATTCGACCTTGGCCAGCACCAGTGGCGCGGTGGCGGGATCGAGGTGACTGGTGACGCTGCGCAGCTGGACCAGCGGGGTGTTGCCGATCAGCTCCACGAGCGAGGTGTGATAGCGCATGGGCCAAAGGCTAACCTCGGTGGCGAATGCGCGATCAGGCACCCGGGAGGAGCGGTAGCAGGATGAGCCGGGCAACACGGGCGCGGCGGATGGTGACCGCCGCTGCGTACGGCGGCGGCAGCCTGGGCGCGCTGAGCGCAGCGCTGGTCGGGCTGATCTACGGCGAGACGAAGTTGGCCCGGCGCCGGATCGCGCCGGCCGAGAGCGATCCGCCCAGCGCCGACGGCGTCTGGACGGCCACCGGCGTGCCCACCGACGCCCCGGAGTTGGTGCTGGGCATGCTCGGGGACTCCTCGGCGGCCGGCTATGGGGTGCACGCCGATGCCGACACCCCGGCCGCCAAGATGGCCGCCGGCCTGTCCGCGCTGGCCGGGCGTCCGGTCCGGTTGCGCAACGTGGCGGTGGTCGGCGCGCAGTCCTCGGCGCTGACCCACCAGGTGCAGCAGGTGCTGGACGCCGAACCGGATCTGGTGGTGATCATGATCGGCACCAACGACGTCACCCACCGGGTGCGGGCCTCGGAGTCAGTCCGGCACCTCGCCGCGGCGGTGACCGTGTTGCGCGAGCACCAGATCGAGGTGGTGCTGGGCACCTGTCCAGATCTGGGCACCATCCGTCCGATCGCCCAGCCGCTGCGCTGGCTGGCCCGTCGACTGTCCCGAACGCTGGCCGCTGCGCAGGCGGTGACGGTGGTGGCCGCCGGTGGCCGGGCGGTGAGCATGGGCGACATCCTGGGTCCGGAGTTCGCCAGCCGCCGGGAGCTGTTCTCCGAAGACCAGTTCCACCCGTCGGCGATCGGCTACGCCCGGGCGGCCGAGGTGCTGCTGCCCTCGGCCGCGGCCGCACCCGGCCTGGACACCGTCTCCCAGGCGGCCGG
>JBPCPA010000315.1:0-3142 GCA_050999655.1 Jatrophihabitans sp. | reverse complement strand
CGCCGAGGCCGAGGGCCAGTTGAGGCAGGCCGGCTAGCGCACGCTGCGAATCCGGTAGACCAGCGCGGCACCGGGGACGCTGGTCACTCCGGCCGCGGCGAACAGCACCCGGTAGCCACCGAGCGAGGCGATGATCAGGCTGGCGGCCAGCGGTCCGAAGGCCTGCGGGCCGACCGAGCCGACGTTCATGATGCCGAGATCCTTCGCGCGGTCACGCGCATCGGGCAGCACCTCGGTCACCACAGCCTGGTCCACCGACATGTAGGCGCCGTAGCCCGCGCCGAGGAAGGCCGCCGCGATCAGGGCGTGGTGGTAGCTGGGTGCGGCGGTGAGCAGCAGGGCCGCGATGGCCTGCAGGCCGGCCGCAACGGCGACGAAGATCCTGCGCCGGCCGAGCCGGTCTGACAGCAATCCGCTGCCATAGGTGGCCAGCAGCGTGAAAATCAGGTAGATCACGGTCAGCACCACCAGGCTGGCGTCCGGATCGGGCACCCGCAGGTAGTCGCGCAGGAAGAACAGCAGGTAGGTGGTGCCGAAAGCATTGCCCAGGTTGACCAGCAGCCGACCGCCGAAGGCCCAGCCGAAATCCGGGTGGTCGACCCACAGGCCGGCCAGGATCGAGCGTGCCGTGACGGGCGTGACGCGCTGCTGCGCGGGCACCTCGCGGTACCGGTGGCCGAACGGCCAGACCAGCACCAGCACCGCACCGGCCAGCGCGAGATAGCGCGGCTCGGCAGTCTTCACCGACCCGAGCGCTACCAGGCCCACCACCACCCCGATCGCCTGCGGGCCGTAGATCGCGCTGGAGACCATGCCGCGCTGGTGGTCGGGCACCTCATCGGCCACCGTGGCGGTCAGCCCGGCGGTGGCCATGTTGAGCCCGAGCGAAGCGGCCAGCCAGGCCAGTGCCACCCCGGTCCAGCTGCCCTGCACGCCGGTCGCCGCGAGGCCGGCCGCGAACACCACGGTGCCGCTGAGAATCCACACCCGCCGTCGGCCGAACCGGGATCGGGTCCGGTCGCACAACGCGCCGAACAGTGGCAGGGTGATTAATGCGGCCAGCCCGACCAACCCGTTGATCAGGCCGAAGTCCCTGATCCGGTGCGGATGGTCCAGGGCAGCCAGTTGATCCGGCAACGCCAGCTGGATCGGCACCAGGTAGGCCATCCAGAGGCCGAGCCAGGCCAGCGAGAACCGTGCCGTCCAGGCTCTGGACACCACGGCACCCGGCTCGCCGCGCAGCAGCTCACCGGCTGGCTCGAACCGCTGCTGTGGCACGCTTGACTCCTGCCTCGGTGGCGTTCGGGCCCGCCCGACGCCGGCCGGTGCACACCATGGGGTGCCCGCCAGCCGGCCAGTGATGGCGACCGGATGGCACCCCGGACGGTAACCGATCCGGGAGGCAGCGTGACCAGGCTGGTACTGATCGGCGCGCCCGGTGCCGGCAAGGGCACCCAGGGCGAGCTGCTGGCCCAGCGATGGGGCCTGAGCCATATCGCCACCGGCGACCTGCTGCGCGCCGAGGTGCAGGCCGGTAGCGGGCTCGGCCAGGAGGTCGGAGGCTACCTGGATACCGGGACGCTGGTGCCCGACCAGGTGCTGCTCGACCTGGTGCTGCCGCTGGTCCACCGGGCGGCAACCGGCGCGGGCTACCTCCTGGACGGGTTTCCGCGTTCGGTCGATCAGGCCCGCCGCCTCGATGAGCTGGCCGGTGCCGAGGCCGCGGTGCAGCGGGTGCTGTTCCTGGACGTGCCCCGTCCGGAACTGGTGGCGCGGTTGTTGCACCGGGCCGCCGAGCAGGACCGCTCCGATGACACCGAAGAGGTGATCGTGCGCCGGTTGCGGGTGTTCGATGAGCTGACCGCGCCGCTGATCGGGTACTACCGCGACGCCGGACTGCTGAGCATCATCGATGCCAGCGGCTCGGTACAGCAGGTGCTGGCTGCCACCCTCGCCGCGCTCTGAGCCGTCGAGAGGCTCAGCGGTCGAGAGGCTCCGCGGTCGAGAGGCTCAGCGGTCGGGAGGGGGTAGACGGATCGTCCGGCGCGCTGGTCAGTCGCGGTTGACGGTGTGCCGGGCTAGAATCATCAACACAGCTATGCAGCCAGCTGGTCGAGCGCGAGCCTGCCGATGTGGGCTTGCCGAGCCAGAGTTCCGCCCCGGCGACCTGCCGAACCCAGATCTCACAGATGACGTCGCATGCCCTGTCTGGGCTCTAGAGCTGGCACGCGCGCGGTTCCACGTCCTACGAGGTTGTGCATGACCGTATTTGCTGATCCGGCCGGCGGTGAGCTGTCCTATGAGGATGTTCACGATCGTTCCTACGTCGACATCATGGAGCGATTGTTCCGGCAGTTCGAAGATAGGCTGAGTTTGCGGACCATCGTGGAGGTGGTCCGGACGTCCCGTGAGCACCTTCGCGGTTCGCCCCTAGGAGCGATGCCAGAGCTCACCGAGCGGCTGGCGATCGAACGGTTGACCACGCTGGCCACGATCGAAGGCCAGCCAGCGGCAATCGACCATGTTGAACAAGCGCACGTCAGATGGGAGAGCACGCCATGAGTGCATTGGACAAGGCGAAGAACAAGGCCGAGGAACTGGTCGGCAAGGGCAAGGAAAAGGTCGGTGACGCCACCGGCGATGACCAGCTCAAGGCCGAGGGCAACGTCGACCAGACCAAGGGCAACCTCAAGCAGGCCGGCGAGAAGGTCAAGGACGCGTTCAAGGACTGATTCTCACGCCGTGCTTCGCCGGACCTCCTGCCTGGCGGGAGCGTCCGGCGCACGGCTCAGGCACTCACACCCTCGCTAGGAGCACATCATGCTCGGCCTGATCATCAGCCTCATCATCGTCGGTTTGATCGCCGGAGCGGTCGCGCGGTTGCTGGTTCCCGGTAAGCAGGATCTGAGCATTCCGGCGACCATCCTGCTCGGCATCGTCGGATCCTTCATCGGGGGCTTCATCGGCTACGTGCTCTTTCACCACAATGGCTTCTTCCAGCCGGCCGGGATCTTCGGCTCCATCGTGGGCTCGGTGATCGCGCTGCTCATCTGGCAACGGATGGGTCGGCGCTCGGCGGTGCGCTGAGTCTCGCCAAACTTTGTCACCGGCCGGCCCCGGTCCTCCCACGGGGACCGGGGGC
>JBPCPA010000286.1:0-4717 GCA_050999655.1 Jatrophihabitans sp. | reverse complement strand
GCCGGCGTGCTGGGACGGGTCCACCACCAGCCACGAGTCGGTACCCGCCTGCGGGGTGGTCAGGCCGGCCGTGCTCAGCCCCGGAATGCGGGTGGTCGGGATGCTGCTCACCGGCGCGCCGGTAGCCGGCACCCCGACGCTGTTCGGCAGCCCGGTCAGCGCCGCCGGCTGGTAGTTCTGGTAAGCCGGGCTGCCGTTGGCAGTCAGCAGCGGTTGCCCGTCGGCGGTGTAGAGCTTGCCGTCCGGAGTGTGCAGCAGGCCCTGCTCACCGTTCTGCAGCGAGGTCGGGGTACTCGACGCGGCCGGGGCGGCAGCCGGCGCGGCCGGGTTGGCCAGGCCCTGCAGTCCGGCGGCCGAGGCCACCGAGGTGGGCGCGACCGGAGCGGTCACCGGGGTGCCGGTGCCAGTCGCTGTGCTGCCAGTGCCACCAGTGCTACCTGTGCTAGCGGTCGCGCCGGAGCCCTTGTTGTTGAACAGCTGCTCCAGCTGACTGATGATGGTGCCGACGGTGGTCAGCTCGCTGGCCAGGTTCACCGCGCCCAGCGTCTTGAGCAGGCCGCTCACCGCGGTGATGAAGCCCTTCAGAGCCGCCGATGAGCTGGTCGACAGGGCGACCGCCGCGCTGTAGGTGTACGGGTTGGACATCAGGCCCGCGACGGTCGGGTTCACCGCGCCGACCACCGAGGTGTAACCGGTCTGGGCGGTGGTGATCATGGTGGCCGACTGCTGCAGCAGCTGTGCGCCACGGTTGATGACGTTGACGATCTCGGTGAAGGACGACAGCGAGTTCTCGATCTTCTTCACCGCCGAGTCGGCCGCGTGGCCGGACCAGGCCTGCTGCAGCTGGGTTTCGGCCTTCTTGAACTCCTCGATCAGCGAACTGAACTGCTGGGCCTTCTGCAGCAGTTCCGAGACGTGGGCCAGGATGGTCTCCGGCGAGCCGGTCACGATCTGGGGCAGCACGGTGCTCGGACCGCCGCTTGCTGCCGTGGCGTCCATCGCATAGGACGGCGGGAACATCATTGCCGGTCACCCACTTTCATCGGTTCTTGCCCAGTCGGATTCATCAATCGCGTGCTCGGGTCGTGCCGGACCGCCATCACGAGGCCCCGCTCAGCGGACGGTAGATCCGCAGGTCGGTGACGTCGTGCCAGCCGGCGGTGCTGATCGCACCCTGGTTGTAGAGCTGGCCGTCGCTGCCCAGCACGCCGACGCTGGCCACGGTGGTCGCGCTGAAGGCGCTCGGATCGGTGCCGTCCAGCTGCCAGCGGGCGACGTAGACCAGATCGCCGGGATGCGCACCACCCGGCACGTCGGCAAGGTTGCCGGAGTCGCCGGCGTACACCCCGATCACCCCGATCCTGGTCTGGTTGTCGGGGTCGGTGTCCAGCCAGTCTGCCAGCGCGGTCGGCGAGTCGAAGCTGCCGCCGGTCAGCGGGTGGCTGCTCAGCTGGCCCATGCCGGCCCGGTCCAGGTAGCCGAGCACGCCGTCGACCGACTGGCCGGTGGCCGGCTGGCTGCCACCGGCCATAGCGGTGTCGGCCAGGTGGCCGGCGAGCGGTGAGCTCCACAGGCTGGTGCCGGTCGACGCGCCCGTCCAAGCGAGGTCGGCGGCGATCTGCTGGTCGAGCTCGCGGGTCGAGGTGGCCACCGCCGAGACCTCGCCGGTGAGGTCGGACAGCACCTCGAGCAGCGAGTGCAGGGCCTGCACCTGCTCGGCCTGCAGCGCCTCGCCGCCGGTCGCCACCGCGGTACCGATCTGGGCATAGCTGGCCGGTGCGAGGGTCAGCCGCTGCAGGTCGCGGGTCATCGAGATGGCCTGCATCAGGATGCCGCCGATATTGCCAGCGACCGAGCGGACGGCGTCGGGATCGATCTGAAAGCCATCACTCATCCCGACCCCCTCTCTCTGCTGACCCGCTGACCTGCTGACCTGCTGACCTGCTGACCCGCTGACCCACTGACCCGCTGACCTGATGACCGCCCGGGCTGCCGGGCTGGCCATGAATCCACTGCCGACCATGCGACAGTGCTGTCCTCACCGTCCGTGGCCCAGCGTAGGTTTGCAGCGTTGGGCAGATTGACGGCAAAAGTACCCACCGATGCCACGGTCGAAGTGACCAACTTTTGGTCTAATGCAACCTGAGCGCCGCACCCGGCGACGCGACACTGGCCGGACGACGGCGTCGAAGAGGGGGCCTTTGATGACCCAGACGCTGCCGCAGCGCATCCGCACCACCGCCCCGGAACTGCCCAGCGGTGAGATCAACCTGCAGTCGCCGCCGGTGCTACCCAAGGGCAGCGGTCAGGCTGCCACCCAGCTGATGTTCATGCTGCCGATGATGCTCGGCATGGGGGCGATGAGCTTCGTCTACATCGGCCGGTCCGGCGGGGTGATGACCTACGTCTTCGGGGCCCTGTTCGGCAGCGTGATGATCGGCATGGTGGTCATGTCGCTGTCGCGCGGTGGCGCTCAGAAGCGCGCCCAGATCAACGACGAGCGCCGCGACTACCAGCGCTACCTGGCCGGTCTGCGCAGCCGGGTGCGCGAGGTCGCCACCGTCCAGCGCCGCGAGCTGATCGCGCACCACCCGGCCCCCACCGAGCTGTGGTCCTTCGTGGCCAGCACCCGGCTCTGGGAGCGCCGGCGAGCCGACGCCGACTTCGGCCAGCTGCGGATCGGGCTAGGCCCGCAACGCCTGGTCACCCCGCTACGCGCGCCGCAGACGGTGCCGCTGGAAGATCTGGACCCGGTCTCCTCCACCGCCCTGCGCCACTTCATCCGGACCTACTCCACCGTCGAGGATCTGCCGGTGGCACTGTCGCTGCGCTCGTTGTCGCATATCGAACTGTCCGGCGAACGGGCCGAGGTGCTGGCCACCGCCCGGGCCCTGATCGCGCAGGCGGCGGCCTTCCATGGGCCGTGGGACCTGCGGATCGCGCTGTGCGTGGCACCGGACCGGATGCCCGACTGGCAGTGGTTGAAATGGTTGCCGCAACTGGCCCACGCTAGCGAGGCGGACGCGGCCGGCCCGCGCCGGCTGGTCGCCGGTGACAGCCAGGAACTGGTCGGCATGCTCGGCACCGAGTTGGGCGACCGCGCGGTGTTCAGCAGGCAGTCCAGCCGGGCGGCCACCGATCAGCCGCACGTGCTGGTGATCGCCGACGGCGGCCTGATCGGCAACGAGTCGGCGCTCACGCCGGAGTTCGGCCGGCAGGGCGTCAGTGTGTTGGACCTGAGCTACACCAGCCCGGTTCGCGAGCCCCGGCCCGGGCTGGCCGGCATCTACCTGACCGCCGATCGAATGGGCATGGTGACCGAAGAAGGCTTGGCGTTGCTGGGCAAACCCGATCAACTGTCGATGGCAGAGGCCGAGGCGCTGGCCCGTCAGATGTGCCCGCTCTACACGGTGGCGCCGAGTTCCACCGACACCCCGCTGACCTCGAACCTGGGGCTGCCGGGGCTGCTCGGTCTGGGCGACCCGCGCGACGTCGACCCGGCGCTGACCTGGCGCCGGCGCTCGGCCCGGGAGCGGCTGCGAATCCCGATCGGCATCGACCCGCAGGGCCGGCCGGTCGAGCTCGACCTGAAGGAGTCGGCCGAGGGCGGCATGGGCCCGCACGGCCTGGTGATCGGTGCCACCGGCTCCGGCAAGAGCGAACTGCTGCGCACCCTGGTCATCGGGCTGGCGGTGACCCACTCGTCAGAGACGCTGAACTTCGCACTGATCGACTTCAAGGGCGGTGCGACCTTCGCCGGACTGGCCGAACTGCCGCACGTCTCGGCGGTGATCACCAACCTGTCCGACGACCTGGCGATGGTCGACCGGATGGCCGACTCGATCTCCGGTGAGGTGGTGCGGCGGCAGGAACTGCTGCGCGCGGCCGGTAACTACGCCTCGGTGCGCGACTACGAGCGCGCACGCGAGACCGGAGCGCAGCTGAGCCCGTTGCCGTCCCTGCTGGTGATCATCGACGAGTTCAGCGAGCTGTTGTCGTCGCGGCCCGAGTTCATCGATCTGTTCGTGATGATCGGACGGCTCGGCCGCTCCCTCGGCATCCACCTGCTGCTGGCCTCCCAGCGCCTGGAGGAGGGCCGGCTGCGCGGGCTGGACAGCCACCTGTCCTACCGGGTCGGGCTGCGCACGTTTTCGGCCGCCGAGAGCCGGGCAGTGCTCGGGGTCGCCGACGCCTACGAGTTGCCCTCCATCCCCGGCTCGGCGTTTCTCAAGATCGATACCAGCACCCTGATCCGGCTCAAGGCAGCCTTCGTCTCCGGCGCCCTGCCACCCCGGCGGTCCGGCGACACCGGCCCGCGCCGCACCGGCGCCGTCCAGCGGTTCGGGTTGGAGCCGGTCATCGGCGAGCACCGCGAGCTGACAGCGGCCGGCGAGCTGGCGGCGGCCGGCGAGCCGGCGGCCGACCCGGGCGAGTTCGCCGAGGGCGTGGTGGTGCAGAACACCTCGATCGCTGACACCCTGGTCGGCAGGCTGCTCGGCAAGGGCCCGGCCGGGCACCAGATCTGGTTGCCGCCGCTGGGCGCGCCGCCGTCGCTGGACCAGCTGCTGCCACCGCTCGGCGTGGATGCCGGTCACGACTCGGCACGGGGCCTGTGTCCGGTCGGCTGGCCCGGCAACGGCCGGTTGGCCGTCCCGCTCGCGGTGGTGGACAAGCCCTTCGAACAGCGTCGGGACCTGCTGTGGGCCGACCTGTCCGG
>JBPCPA010000269.1:0-2947 GCA_050999655.1 Jatrophihabitans sp. | reverse complement strand
GCCCTCTGCCTCGGCGAGCAACCGCACCACCTGAAGTCCGAACTGCACGTCACACGGGTGGCTCGGCGCTGCCCGACCGGCCTGCTCGGCCAGTTCGCGGGCCGCGGTGCTCAGCGCGGCGGTCGCGTCCAGCGGCCCGGTCACCAGTTCGAAGCAGCCAGGCGGGCCCCAGACGGTGAACAGGTTGCGTTGAACGGCCGGCGCGGCATCGATGCTGAGCGCGTAGCTGCTGAGCGCGCCGCCCCGGTGTCGCAGCAACAGCTGCACCAGGTCACGGTGTCCGGCGCGCGCGGTGAGTTGCTCGATCGGACCCAGCGCCGCGATCAGCAAGGACAGCACGTGCGGACCGACGTCCCACAGGCCGCCCTTGTCGTGGCGCCACGGCGTGTCGAACGGGCTGCCGGGGACGAACGCCGAGCCGAGCCACAGTCCGCTGCCGCCGTCCCAGTCCTGCCGAGCCGCGATCCCCGCCAGCCAGGACCGCTGGGTGGCGTCGAAACGTCCGGTGAAGAACACCACCGAGGCAACCCCGGCCTCGGCGACCGCGTCCGCCAACCGGGCAGCCTCGTCCGGGGCGGTGGCGATCGGCTTCTCCAGCAGCAGGTGCTTACCCAGGGCCGCCGCCCGCCGGGCGTGGCCGGACTGCACATCCGGCGGCACCGAGAACGCGACCGCCTCGACATCGGCGAGCAGGGCATCGAAGGACGGGTAGGCGCGCACACCGAACTCGTCCGCGATCGGGACGGACTTGGCATGATCACGGCCCCACAGCCCGGTGAAGGTGACCGACGGCTCGGCGCTCAGGCCGGCTGCGTGGGTGACCCGCGCCCAGTGCCCGTTACCGACCAGACCGATTCGCATGCGCCGCTCCGCTCGTGGGTTCTGGCGCCAGGCTAGCGGCACCGCCCCACGGCGCGGTGCGGTGGCAGTCCGCCGGACCGGTGTGGTGACAATGCAGCAGAGGACCGACTGACCCGGAGGGCCGATGTGAGAACCCAGCGAAAGGCGCGCGGCTACCGCGCCCAGCCCTGCCGCTCGCTGGCAGTCGGCCGGACGGGACGGGTATGAGCATCCACGATGAGCACCCGTTCCTACCGCCCGAGGGCGAGCGGAGCCCGGTTCGTCGGCTGCGCGGCCGGCTCGCCTCGCCGGTCACGGTCTTCACCGCCGAGCATGCCGGCCGGCAGGCCGGGCTGACCGTGTCCTCGGTGCTGGTGGTGGACGGCGAGCCGGGCGCCATCATCGCCGTGCTCGATCCGTTGGCCGACCTGCGCGACGTGCTGCAGGCGGCCGGCACGGCGGTGCTCAACGTGTTGAGCTGGCCGGACCGGCAGCTGGCCGAGGCCTTCGGCTACCAGGCCCCGGCGCCGGGCGGGCCGTTTCGGCTGGCCGAGTGGACGCCGACCCGCTGGGGGCCGGCGCTGACCGGGGCCACCGCCTGGGCCGGTTGCCGGCTCAGCGAGCGGCCGTTCGTCGAGGTGGGCTGGGGCTTACAGGTGCAGCTGGACATCGAGCAGGTCACCATCGGCGACGACGGCGAGGCGATGGTGCATCACCGCGGCCGCTACCTCAGGCTCTGAGCGTCATGCCGGCTTGTAGACGGCCAGCAGATGCCGCCAGGTAGCGGGGTCGATGATGCCGGTGGGCCGCATGTGGAACACGCCCCGGAACCAGTTCACCCGGGACAGCGTGCCGGCGTCGTAGCGTCCGGTCGCCGGCAGCTTGAACGCCAGCTGGACCGCCTTGATCGGACCGCCGGACATGCCGGGGAACATGGTGGCCCCCGAGTAGGTCTCCAGCGCCACCATGGCCTGGGAGGAGTGCGGCGGGATGCCGACGGTCGGGTAGGACGGGCATTGCTTGGGGTTGAACCCGGCGTAGTAGGCCGCCCAGTTCAGGTCACTCGGACGGCATGGGCCATAGTCGACCCCGCTGAAGGTGAGCTTGCGCCAGAAGGACGTCCGCCCCCACGCGCCGTTCCAGGACAGCGAGAAATGAATGTGGTTGCGGTGGCAGGCGCTGTCCAGGGCCGGCGACGGGGTGCTGGCGCAGTTGTTGTAGGGCTGCCAGGTGCCGTCCCAGGCACCCCAGATCCGGTTGTTCCAGATGATGTACATCAGGCCCATCCGGCGGGCCATCGCGAACTTGTTGCCGTGCGCGTCGGTGGCCAGCAGGAAGGCGATCACCGAGGCTGCCTGCGCGGCCTGGGTCGGGTTGCGCACCGAGTTCATCCAGTCGATGGCGCGCCCGTCGTAGTGCTCGCTGCGCGCGCTGTCGGTGCCACAGGCATAGGCGCCGCCGAAGCTGGTGTTCGGGTAGGTCCGGGTCAGCAACTGGCCCAGTCGAAGGGTGCCGGGCAGGTAGCGCGGCTGGCACGCGACCTGCGGGACGTAGGCAGCCAACGGTTCGATGCCGGCCGGCAGCCCGGCCGGGGCGCTCAGGCTCGGCACGGCGGCCACCGCACTGGGCGCAGCGCGCAAGGACAGCGCCGAAGCGACGGGCAACACCAGCATCAGGGTGGCGGCCAGCGCACCGATCCGGGGCAGCAGGGCAGAACGGGCAGGCGCTTTGCCGGGCAGTAGGCGTATCGGGGGCATCGGGGGCATCGGGGGCATCCTCACAGAGCGGCTGTCGAGGCTGTTTTCGACCAGACCTGGTTCCCATCGGCGGGGCCGACGGGCACTGAAGCGTTTCCAGTGCACCAGGGCGCCCCTGATCCCACAACTCGAGGTAGCAGCCCGGGGATGGACCGTCGGAAATGGAAAGAACCTGTGTCACGAGGACACAGGTTCTTTGCGACCGCTGCTGGTAGCCCCGAAGGTGTCCTGGCTCAGGACATAGGAAACGTATGTCTCAGGTCATCGGAAACTGGTGTGTCGGGTCATAGGAAACTGCTCTGGTCCGATCTTGTCCTGCGGTGTCTAAAGCCAAACTTGTGATCACCGCT
>JBPCPA010000173.1:0-3394 GCA_050999655.1 Jatrophihabitans sp. | reverse complement strand
TGATGGTTCTTGTGGGTTGGGAGAGGTGTAGAAGAGACAGGGCGGGTTCGGAGGTGGACAGGTTGCGCACCCAAGGACCCGATCCCGGACCAGCCACCGCGCCGCGCTCCCGGACCGCCCGGTCCGGCGCGCGGTGCTTTCCGCCGGTGCTTTCCGCCGGTGCCGCCGCCGTCCGGCGTGGGTACTTTTGCCCCGCCGGAAACGGTCGGAAATGCCGTAGCCGGGCTCCGTCCGGCGCGGCATCGTGGCCGGCATGGCCAGCGATCAATACACCGCGAACACCACTGCCCTGCAGAGCGGTTCTGCCAACCTGACCGCCCTGGCCGGTCAGTCCGGCTCGACCGCCTCCGACCTCGGATCGCTGGTGCTGGACGCGCTGTCCTTCGCCCAGATCGGATCCACCGTCGCCGGCATCAACGGTTCCCTGCAGTCTTCGCTCACCCAGGCGCTGAGCAAGGTCTCGGACCTTCTCAAGGAGGTCGGGCAACTGGTGGGCATCAGTGGCCAGGGCTACAGCAGCGCAGACCAGCAGGTCGCCCAGTCGCTCGGAACCGGCGCCAGCAGCACGGCAGTGACCTCCCAGCCCGATGACGGCGTGGCGGCACTGCTGCAGGGCCATCACCAGGGCGACCGGGGAGCGGATGTCACGTCGTTGCAGCAGAAACTCACCGCTGCCGGCTATGACACGCACGGTAGCGACGGGATCTGGGGCAAGGACACCCAGGCTGCCGTGGCGGCCTACGAGCACGATCACCCGGGCTCGGCGCCGGTCGAGGCGGCCACCCCGGCGGGCCAGTTGGACAACCGGGTGGTCGACTCGATCATGCGCTCGGAGGGCACCGGCGGTGAGCAGGGCGGCCGGCTGGAGGCCTACGGCTTTCGGCAGGGCAACGGACCGGCCTACAACGACATCATGGCCGCTCGCAACCAGTACGGCGCCGGCAGCGCCGAGGAGCATGCGGTGGTGGCCCGGTACCTGACCCAGAACGCCCAGACCGCGGGCGCGCTGAACTTCACCGATCCCGGCACCCAGGCCGCGGTGATGTCGGCTGCGCACATGCGAGGCACCGGTGGCGCGCAGGCGATCCTGAACTCGGTGGCCGGCGATCCGATCCAGCGCACTGGCACGCTGTCCCAGGGCGCCATCGACACCATCAACGGCATGACACCGCAGCAGTTCCAGAGCGCGTTTCACGACACCAGGCTGCACTATGACCAGCAGATCTACGGTGCCACCACCACCCACCAGGGTGGCGTCACGGACACCTGGTGGCATCGTTACGGCAACGGGCTCACCACCCGCTACGACACCGAGCAGCAGCAGTTCCTCGGCATGTCCGCGGGCACCCGATGACCACCCCCGGCGTAGCCGGCTCGGCCGGCTCGGCCGAGCAGTTCACCGCCGACCTCACGACGCTGCTGGGCACCTCCAGCACGATCGGCTCGCTGGCCGGAAAGTCGAGTTCCACCGTGTCTGACCTGGGCACACTGGCGCTGGACGTCGTCTCCTTCGCCCAGATCGGCTCTACGGTGGGTGCTGTGAACACCTCGCTGCAGTCGACGCTGTCGCAGGCGCTGTCGAAGGTGACGGCCGTGCTGCACGACGTCGGGCAGGCCCTTGGCACGTCCGCTCAGGGCTATTCGGCCGCCGACCAAGCCGTGGCCCAATCCCTCGGCGCGGGTGCTACCGGCACTGGCACGGCGGCCACCGGTGACGGCGTCGCCGCACTGCTCAAGGGCCACCACCAGGGTGACAAGGGCGCCGATGTACTGTCGCTGCAGCAGAAACTCACCGCCGCCGGCTACGACACGCACGGCACCGACGGCGTCTGGGGTAAGAACACCCAGGCCGCCGTCGCCGCCTACCAGCACGACCACCCCGACGCGGTGCCGGTCGCCGCGGCCGGCTCGGGGCAGGATCCGGCCGGCTGGACCCAGCACTACACCAGCCCGAGCACCCACCCGGCCGTGGTGGGCCACACCAGGGTCGGAGGCAAGCAGGTGCCGACCTATGACATGACCGGCCACCAACCGCCGGCAACCGCGCCCGCCGGCAACCTCTCCAGCTGGATTGCGCAGGCCAAAACCGTCCTGCGGGCCAATGGCTATGACACCTCGAAGATGAGCGACCATGACCTGGGCATCATCATCAATGGCGAGTCGGGCGGGCATTGGAACGACCTCAACAACTATGACCGCAATGCTCTCGACGGCATTCCGTCCAAGGGCCTGATGCAGACCATCGACCAGACCTTCAACACGTATTCGGTGCCAGGGCATCGCGACGTCTGGAATCCGGTCGACAACATCGTGTCCGGCGTCCGGTATGCCACCGCTCGCTACGGCAGCCTGCGGACTCGTGGCGTGATCTCAGTCGACAACGGCGGCCCTTACATCGGCTACTAGTTGCCGCCTGGTTGCTACAGGGAAGCCTTGTAGCGCCGTCCCCGGCTACGCTCGCGGTCGGTCTGGGACAGGAGCACCTTGCGGATCCGGACGGTGCTCGGAGTTACCTCGACGCACTCGTCCTCCCGGCAGAACTCCAACGACTGCTCCAGCGACAGCTTGCGCGGCGGCACCAGGTGCTGGAATTCATCGGAGGACGATTGGCGCATGTTCGTCAGCTTCTTCTCCTTGGTGATGTTGACGTCCATGTCGTCCGAGCGCGAGTTCTCGCCCACCAGCATGCCCTCATACACCTCGGTGGTCGGCTCCACGAACAGCGTGCCGCGCTCCTGCAGGTTGATCATCGCGAACGGCGTCGCCACGCCGGACCGGTCGGCCACCAGCGAGCCGGAGCCACGGGTGCGCAGGTCGCCGAACCACGGCTCGTAATCCTCGAACACGTGGTGCACGATGCCGGTGCCGCGGGTATCGGTCAGGAACTCGGTGCGAAAGCCGATCAAGCCCCGGGACGGCACCAGGAACTCCATCCGCACCCAGCCGGTGCCGTGGTTGGTCATGGTCTCCATCCGGCCCTTGCGCACTGCCAGCAGCTGGGTGATGGCGCCGAGGTACTCCTCCGGCGCGTCCACCGTCAGCCGCTCGACCGGCTCGTGCACCTTGCCGTCGATGACCTTGGTGACCACCTGGGGCTTGCCGACGGTCAGCTCGAAGCCCTCCCGGCGCATCTGCTCGACCAGGATCGCCAGCGCCAGCTCACCGCGGCCCTGCACCTCCCAGGTGTCGGGCCGCTCGGTGGGCAGCACCCGCAACGAGACGTTGCCGACCAGCTCCCGGTCCAGCCGGTCCTTGACCAGCCGGGCGGTCACCTTCGAGCCCTTCTCCCGGCCGGCCAGCGGCGAGGTGTTGATGCCGATCGTCATCGAGATCGCCGGCTCGTCGACGTGGATCAACGGCAGCGCGACCGGGTTCTCGGCATCGGCAAGGGTCT
>JBPCPA010000160.1:0-35814 GCA_050999655.1 Jatrophihabitans sp. | reverse complement strand
ACCGGGCTCAGTGGTTCCAGCTCAGCCGAGAGAGTTCCGGGCTCAGCGTGCCCGGCGCTCAGCCGGTCAGGCCGTCCTGTTCGGCCACGCTGTGCCCGGAGCTCGTCCAGACGTCGATCACGAAGTCGGCGTCGAGCAGCGAGCTCAGCCTGGTCAGGCCCAGGGTGGCGTCCAGCTCGGCGTGTAGGTCGGGCGTGGGCATCGTCCGCTCGGCGAAGTCGTGACGCCAGTGACAGGCCAGCACGGTGGCCCGGGCGCTGAGGCTGGCCGCCACCCGGACACACAGCTGGTGCCAGCTATCCCGGTGAAAGAAGTAGCCCAGCTCGCTGAGCAGCACCAGGTCGAACTCGATACCGGCCGGCCAGTCACCGGGCAGCAGCAACCGGCGCACCTGCACCTGCGGCTGGCCGCGAAGCCGGTCACCGCAGGCCCGAACCGCAACCTCGCTCAGGTCGGCCGCCAGCAACCGGTCGCAGCGCCCGGCCAGCCGTTCGGTGAGGGCGCCACCGGCGCAACCAGGCTCGAATCCGCTGGCGTAGCGCTCGGCGGGCAGGCAGGCCAGCACCAGCTCGCGCTTGCGCCGCTCGTACCAGCTCGCCTCGATCTGCCATGGGTCGGCGCCGGCTGCGTACATGCCGTTCAGATAAGCCAGATCCACCGGCTCGCTCATCTCAGGAAGACCTCGCACCGATGCACCAGCCTGGCCAGCGCCCAGTCCGGCAGGATCGGCCCGGCCCCGGTACTCGGGTCGGGCCGTAGCTGGCTGACGAAGACCCGCACGGCCCGGCGCTTGCACTGCACGGTCAGCTCGTCCAACGGGACGGCGATCGCCCGCGGCCAGGGAAAGTCCGGGTGCTCTGGCCGGGCCCAGTGCCAGCCCCAGATCGGCACCTCCAATAGCTGCGCGTCCACCTCGGCGCACACCTCGGCCGCTGCCTGGCCCACCGCCTCGTGATCGGGGTGACCGTCGGACCGCCACGGCGCCAGCACGACATCGTCCGGGCCGATCAGGGCGAGCAGCCGCTGGTGAAGTTGCGGGTAGCTGTCGGAGATCCCGCCATCGGGCAGGCCGAGCCGGCGCAGCGCGGTCGGCGGCAGGCCGAGGACGGCCAGCGCTGCCTCGCTCTCGGCCCGGCGCTGCCGGCGCAGCCGGTCGGTCGGCCACCGGCTCGAGCCGGGATGGCTGGCCTCGCCGTCGGTTACCGCGATCACCATCACCATCCGGCCCAGCTCCACACAGCCACGCAGCAGCCCGGCGCTGCCGAGGATCTCGTCGTCCGGGTGCGGTGCGATCACCACCAGCCGGCGGCCGGGCGCAACCAGTTCGCTGACCGTTGCCGGCGCCATCGCCAGCCATTGCGGCGACTGCTGCCAGAGCTTGGCTGGGGTGCCCTCGCCAACGATCCGGCGGTCCGGTTCGAGTGTGGTCACAGCGTCCAACCGCAGTCGGTGCCGGCCACCAGCTCGCCCAAGGCGGCCAGATCCTGCTCGGCATGGCTCTGCCGCAGGAACACCGGCAGGTCGGCATAGCGCTGCGCCAGCAGGGGATCGCGACACAGCGGACCCGCCCCGAGGGTCCGGCCGGCGTGCTTGAGCACCGTGTCGACCGCGTCCTCGACGGTGCCCCGGGCCCGCATCGCCACCAGCTGCGCGTCCGCCCGGGGATGGTCGTCGATCCAGCCGGCGGCCTCGCGCAACACCGCCGCCGCGGAGTGGATCGCCAGCTCGACCGCGCCGAGGTGGGCCAGACCGTGCGGCTCCGGCCGAGCTCGCAGCCGGGCGGTCAGCGCGGTGGCGAAGGGCAGCGCACCACCGAACCAGCATGCGGCGATGCCGGCCCCGCCCTGCCAGAAGCCGGGCCGGTTCAGGTAGTCACCCGGCGTGCCGAGCTCGACCGCCTCGGCACCGTCGAACAGCACGTCCCCGCTGGGCACCCGGCCCATGCCGACCGCATGCCAGCCCTCGGTGGTCACCGTGACACCGGGCTGGTCCAGCGCCACGGCGGCCAGGCACTGCTCGTCCCGCTCGTTCCAGGCCGTCACCACCGCGTGGCTGACGAACTCGGCCCCCGAGCACCAGGCCTTGCGTCCCCGCAACCGGATGCCACCACCGGTCCGGTCGGCGCCCAACCGGGCCGTCGGCGGTTCGGCCGCCCAGGTTGCCCAGGTCGAGCCCGCCGCCGGGGCCGGCCCGGCGAGTTCGGCGAGGATCGCCAGCGCGTCGGTATGGCCCTCGAACACCTTGGCCAGGGCCAGATCCTCGGCCGCTACCGCCGCCAACGCCTGCCAGCGGGCCAGGGTGTCGCCGTGACCCGGCAACGGCAGCCGATCGGCCGAACTCGCGATCAGCTCGGTCATCCGATCATGGACAGGACGAGTCACAGTGCTCCTTCACGCGCCGGGGTGTCGGAGTCCGCGGCCCGGTTCTGGTGGCCGGCCGGCACCGGTGACGGCCCGGCCGAGGGCGGTTGGGTGATCAGCCGCAGATGGCCGGCGAACCCGGCCGGAGTGCGGCCGGCCAGGCGCGCACTGGTGCTGACCGGCAGGTCCGCGGCCCAGGCGATCGGCTGGCCGGCTGCGATCAGCTGCCCGATCATCGCCACGTCCTCGTCGGCCGCCAGGTGGGCGAAGCCGCCCGTGGCCAGGTAGGCCGTCGCGCTCATCGACAGGTTCGCCCCGTGGGTGTGCCGGTGACCATGCCCCGCGGTGTAGCGGCGTAGATAGTGCCGCCGGGTACGGGTCGAGTGACCGCTCCAGTCGGTGACCACGACCGTGCCCGCCACTGCCGCCGCGCCGCGCTCGGCATGGTTGAGCTGGCGGCGAAACCACAGTGGCGGCACCGTCGAGTCGGCGTCGGTGTTGGCCAGCCAGAGTCCGGCGGCGCCGTAGTCGGCCAGCAGGGCACGCACGCCCAGATCCCGCGCATAGCCGACGTTGCCCCGGTCGCTGCCGATCATCACCACCCGCTGCAGCCTGGGCAACCGGGCGGCGGCCACCACCTCGGCCGAGGCGTCGGAGCAGGCGTCCAGCACGACCACCACTGTCACGGGTATCCGGGTCCGGCCGGCGGCACGTTCCAGCGCGGCCAGGCAGGCGGGCAGTAGTTCCTGCTCGTCGCGCGCCGGCACCACCACGCCGATCCGGTTCGGACTGGTCGATGGGCGTGCGGTCACTCCAGGCCGGCGACGACGACGGGACCGAGCGGGTCCGGACTTCCGGGTGCCGGCGTGCCGGGCTCGGGCACCTGCGGCTCGGGCACCTGCGGCTCAGGTGCCAACGGCTCAGGCACCTGCGGGTCTGGACGCCCCGGCACCGGGTCAGGACTCACCGGCTGCGGCTCGGGACTCACCGGGGGCACCGTGGGACCCGGGTCGATCGGCGGCGTGGTCGGGCTGGGTTGAATCGGGACGGGTTGAATCGGGCTGGGTTGAATCGGGACGGTCATCGTCAACGCTCCTCGTTCGGTAGCGGGTAACGACGGGTGGCTGCTGACCCGTTCAGCGGATACGCAGGTGATTGTCGGTCGACCGGGCTGGCGGTAGTGAGCCGGTGCGCCCTGGCGGCGGCAGCCGAGCCCCGATCGACTCGATGGAGCGGTTGCCGGCCAGCGGCTGGGCCGCGGCTCGATCAGGAACGAGCTGCCCACGGCCATCGATGCTCCCGGCTCGTCCTCGCGGCTACCGGTTTGAGCCCCGGCTCGACCGTACTCCTGGCCGCACCGCAGGCAACCGCTGGCTAGCTGGTTCGGCGCGCGCTGGCCAGTTCCGGGCTGTGCCGGGCGTACTCGACGAACTCCACCAGCTGCGCCGTCATCGTCGCAATCAGCGTCGGCCGATCCAGCACCACCCAGTGACCGCCGCGCACCTCCCGCGGGTAGAAGTTCGACAGGTAGGGACGCGGTGCCTCCAGTTGCACCGCGCGGCTGACGAACGGATCGGCGCTGGGCGCCAGCACCTGCACCGGCACGTCGGTGGCCCGCCGGGGCCCGCCGGCCGGCCGGTACCTGGTGAGCAGATTGGCCCGGTAGAGCTGCAGGCCGTGTGCCTTGTCCGGCCATGACCGCCGGTAGTCCGGCCGGGCACGGGCGTCGGGTCGGGAGCCTTCCGCCGGCCGACCAGCGCGGCCCAGGGCGGCCTCGATCAGGCCGGTTCGCCACGCCAGCTCAGCCAGCCCGGGCAGCTTGAACACCACGAGGTAATAGGAGTCCAGCACCTGGCGCAGCACCTTTGCGAACCCGGACCGGTTCAGGTTGCGCCGCAGCCACGGGCCGATCTGGTCCAGGCAGGGTCCGGAGATCGAGGTGAAGCTGGCGAACCGGCCGGCCAGCCGGGCGCCGGTGACGGCATGCCAGGCCTGCACCGAGCCCCAGTCGTGGGCCAGCAGGTGCACCGCCCGGTCGGGGCTGAGCGCATCGATGACCGTGGCGACATCGTCTTCGAGCCGGTCCAACCGGTAGTGCGCGCGACCGGCCGGCTTGCTTGACGCGCCAGTGCCGCGCACGTCATAACGAACCACCCGAAACCGATCGGCCAGTTCGCCTGCTACGCCGTCCCACACGCTGGCATTGTCCGGGTAGCCGTGGATTGCCAATATCACCGGCGCGGCCGGGTCGCCCTGTTCGTAGACCGCCAGCCGGACGCCGTCGGAGGAGGTCAGTACGCGGGTCGGCTCCATGGGAGCCATCCTGCTGCCTCGATGCGAGCCCCGCGACCACGCCCAGCCCGATACCGCTGGGCCTACCGAGTGCAACTGCCACTAAAAGCGCAGTAAGTGGACTTATAAGACTAGACAGACTGTTGGTTTCACCGCAATTTCGAAGTCGACAGGACGCGCGGGTTTGCGACAGATTACATTCGTGAACAGAAACGTTCGGTGACACATTGGTCACCGACCGTATCCGATGTCGGGTCACAAACTACCGGCCGGCCGCTGTTGGATCTGGTCAGCGCCGGCCGATAGGAATTACGAGCACAGTGTTGGATACGACGACCGAGCCAGGCCGCGAGTGGAGTCGAACAGCTGACAGCGGTCGTCGAAGCAACCCGGTACAGCGAAAAGGCCACGGCCGCGTCGCTTGGCTGGTATGGCTACGCAAAAGCAAACGCCGTGCCGTGGATGTCAGCGGACCTGAGCAACGGTCCGCGCACCGACGTTAGTTCCAGATGAGGTGGTACATGAGAACCTCCCATCAAGCCTCTAGGGACAACTACCAGCCGGGCCGCTCAAGTTTTCACGTCGCTGCCGATACTTCTCACAAGGACAATCGTTAAGCCAGGTATCAGACGAGCTGCCCTCGCTCCTCTGTCATGCCCGTAGGACCTGAAAGGAAACCGTAGAAGCTCGCCTCACAACTTTGTAGCGCCCCATTATCCCGATCTGTCACCGTGACATGCTCGTGATGATTGCGTGGGCGCTATCAGTGCATACTCTCACCTAAAGACGTCTCGGTACACCCTGCCGCACCTTTTGCCCCTTCGAACTCCTCGGAGATCAGTCGCAGCCATGACTGCCGAAACACTTTCGCCAGGCGCCTCCCGCCGACGGAACCCGTTTCGGGCCGTCCGTGCCTGGAAATTGTGGGACGTGCCACGCAGTGCGCGCCTGCTCATTCTGGGCGTCGAACTGCTGGCCGCGACCGCGTTCGTGGCGTCGCTGCCAGCGTTCGAACTCGACACCACCGACGTGGTGCGCTGGGTACTGCTGGCGGTCCTGAGCCTGCTTCAGGCCGAAACAGCTGCCCGCGTCGAGCGGATGCGCCGCTACCTGGCCTCCAGCGCGCACGTCACGATGACCTCGGTCTGGGCCTTCGCCGCGGTGCTCTGCTTACCGGCCGCCTACGCAGCGACGCTGGTGGCATTCCTGTTCGGCTTCATCAGCTGGCAGCGCAGCCGGCAACGGGCGATGGTGCCGCACCGCGACCTCTACAACATGGCAACCGCCATCCTGGCCGCGCTGGCCGCGAGCGCGGCGAGTTCGGCGCTGATCCATCACCTGCCGCAGCTGACCTCGGGGGGGACCCGCGCCATCGCGGCGATCGCAGCGCTGTTCGTCTACTTCGGGGTGAACAGCGCCCTGGTGCTCACCACCATCTACTTCGCGGTCGGCCCGGTGCCGTTGCGCGAGTTGCTGCCCGACCGCGAAGAACTCGGGCTCGAGTTCGGCACCCTGGTGCTCGGCATCCTGACCGCCGAAACGATCGAGCTGCAGCCCTGGTTGAGCCCGATGGTGCTGCTGCTGATGGTGCTGCTGCAGCGCAGCTCGCTGGTCACCCAACTCGAACTGGCAGCCACCACCGACGCCAAGACCGGCCTACTCAACGCCTCGGCCTGGCAGGAGCTGGCGCAGCGGGAGCTGGTCAGGTCCCAGCACGACGGTTCGCCCTGCGCGGTGCTGCTGCTCGACCTCGACCACTTCAAGAAGGTCAACGACACCCTCGGCCACCTGGCCGGCGACTCGGCGTTGCGGGCGATCGGCGACGCGCTCAAGCGCGAGCTGCGCGGCTACGACGCGGTGGCCCGGTTCGGCGGCGAGGAGTTCGTGGTCTTTCTCAACGACCTCAAGCTGGACGAGGCCGTCGTGGTCGCCGAGCGCACCCTGAGCCGGATCCGGGGCCTGGTGATCTCCAACCACGACACCAACGGTGCCAAGATCTCGCTGACTGCCTCGATCGGGTTGGCGGGCTACCCGCAGCACGGCCAGGATCTGACCGATCTGCTGGAGGCCGCCGACGGCGCGCTGTACGGCGCCAAGGGAACCGGCCGCGACCGGGTCGGCCTGCCGCCGGAATCGGCCCCGGTCGCCCATCCCGCCTGATCGCGCCACAGCCGCCCTACGGTTCCCACCACTCGCCTCCGGCGACTCCAGTCGCGCTTACAGGAGACTGCAATCAGTCACAGCGGGCGCACAGGGTCGCCACGCAAGGTAGTGCCATGACCCCGCAGGACTACCCACCGCCCCCCCACGGAGAGGACCCCGCAGGCGAGCAGCCGGCCGCCGCGGACGAGGTCGAGCCGTACACCAGCGCCTACGAGCCGGTGCAGCCGGCGACCAACCAGTACCCGCCGAACACCACCACCCCGTACCAGCCCTACGGCGGCTATGGCGGCTATGGCGGCGGCCAGGTCGAGGCGTCCCAGCAGTTCCAGGCCGGGCCGCCGAGCTATCCGGCGCCGGCCTACCACTACGACCCGCACGCCACCGGCTATCAACAGCCGGGCAGTGCCGGTTACACCGGCTATGCCGGTTACGGCCAGCCGCCGGCCGGCTCGGACGGCCAGCCGGTTGCCGAGGCCAAGACCCGCCGGCGCCGGCCGCTGCTGCTGGTCGCACTGCTGGCGGCCCTGGTCGGCGGTGGGGTCGGCGGTGGCGTGGTCGCGATCGCCGATCACAACAATGGTGACTCGGTGAACACCGGCATCAAGATCACCAACTCGACCGGCGCGCCGGCAGCGCAACTGGACGGCACGGTCGGTGCGGCCGCGGCCAAGATCCGACCGAGCGTGGTCACCATCGACGTGACCGGCCAGCAGGAGTCGGGCACAGGTTCGGGCGTCATCATCCGCGACGACGGCTACATCCTCACCAACGACCACGTGGTCGACATCGGCGGCGGCAGTGGCGACATCCAGGTGGTGCTGTCCGACGGTCGAAACGCGGCGGCCAAGGTGGTCGGCCGGGACACCCCCGATGACCTCGCGGTGATCAAGGTGGACGGTCTGAAGAACCTGACCGCTGCCACCTTCGCCAAGTCGAGTTCGCTGAGTGTCGGGCAGGCGGTGGTAGCCGTCGGCGCCCCGCTCGGCCTGTCGGACACCGTCACCAGCGGCATCGTGAGCAACGTGGCCCGCCCGGTCCGCGCCGGTGACAACGACCAGGCGGTGTTCCAGGCCGTGCAGACCGACGCCGCGATCAACCCCGGCAACTCCGGCGGCCCGCTGGTGGATCTCAACGGGTCGGTGGTCGGCATCAACGCGGCCATCGCCAGCGACAACTCCGGTGGCGGTGGCCTGCAGATCCCGGGTCAGCCGGCCCAGCAGGCGGGCAACATCGGCATCGGCTTCGCCATCCCGGCCGACGAGGCCAGCCGGATCGCCGGCCAGCTGATCGCCACCGGCAAGGCCACCCACGCCGTCCTCGGCGTCGAGGTGGGCGGCGGCACCTCGCCCGCCCAGAACGTGGACGGCGTGCCGCTGCACACCGTGACCGCCGGCGGGGTGGCCGACAAGGCGGGCCTGAAGGTCGGCGACACGGTGACCGCGATCAACGACCAGCGGGTCACCACCTCCGACGCGCTGATCGCGGCGGTGCGCAGCCATGCCCCCGGCGAGCAGGTCAAGGTCAGTTACACCCGGGCCGGCAAGAGCACCTCGGCGACGGTGACGCTGGGATCATCGGATGGTTGACGACGTCAAATTCCCGGCCGGCCGCGGCCATCACCTACCGCGGCACCGGGCATCGCCTCACGGCAGCCGGGTTGCGGAGTGCTCCGCGACCCGGCTGCAACCAATTGCGGGCCGTCCCGGATTCGCCTTGTGCTCATTGCTGAATCTCCCACTGACGAATCTGCTACTGGCGAGTAGCCTCGGGCCATGGCTACCCACGAGGTGTTCAATGTGCCGGCGCCCTGGTCCGGGGTCAACCTGTTCAGCGACGACCGGGGCCTGAGCGCGGCGCTGCAGCGCGCCGGAGCGGGGCCCGAGCAGTTCGAGCGGCTGAACCGGCTCGGGGGCCTGGCCGGCACCCCGGCCGCCCAGGACTGGGCCCGGCTGGCCAACGCGGTGCCGCCGACGCTGCGCAGCCATGACCGCTACGGACACCGGATCGACGAGGTCGAGTTCCACCCGTCCTGGCACGAGCTGATGAGCGTGGCGGTGGCCAATGGCCTGCACGCGACGCCGTGGGCGTCCGGCGCCGGCCCGCACGCGCACCTGGCCCGGGCGGCCGGTTTCTACCTCTGGAGCCAGCTGGAACAGGGGCACCTGTGCCCGACCTCGATTAGCTACGCGGTGTTGCCGGCGCTGCGACATGCCCCCGAATTGGCCGCCCGGTTCGAACCGGGACTGGTCAGCGAGATCTATGATTTCGGCCTGCGCGCGCCGGGCGGCAAGGCGGGCCTGCTGGCGGGCATGGCCATGACCGAGAAGCAGGGCGGCTCGGACGTGCGTGCCAACACCACCAGCGCCCGGCGCAACGACGACGGCAGCTACCTGCTGACCGGACACAAGTGGTTCTGCTCGGCGCCGATGTGCGACCTGTTCCTGGTACTGGCCCAGACCGGTGGCTCGGATGGCGGCCTGAGCTGCTTGCTGGTGCCACGGGTGTTGGAGGACGGCAGCCGCAACCCGTTCGCCATCCAGCGGCTCAAGGACAAGCTCGGCAACCGGTCCAACGCCTCATCGGAGGTGGAGTTCGACGGCACCCTCGGCTGGCTGGTCGGCGATGAGGGCCGCGGCGTGCCGACCATCATCGAGATGGTCACCATGACCCGGCTCGACTGCGTGATCGGCTCGGCAGCGGTGCAGCGCGCGGCACTGACCCAGGTCATGCACCATATCGACGGTCGCGCCGCGTTCGGGCGTCGGCTGTCCGAGCAGCCGCTGATGCAGGAGGTGGTCGCCGATCTGGCAATCGAGGTCGAGGCCGCCACGGCGCTGTTCCTGCGGCTGGCCGGCGCGCTCGATGAGGGCCACGCACCGCTGCTACGGCTGGCGGTGGCCGCCTCGAAATTCTGGGTCTGCAAGCGCACTCCGGCGGTGGTCGGCGAGGCCCTGGAATGCCTGGGCGGCGCCGGCTACGTCGAGGAGTCGCCGCTGCCCCGGTACTTCCGCGAATCGCCCCTCAACTCGATCTGGGAGGGCTCGGGCAACGTGATCGCGCTCGACGTGTTGCGCGCGATTGCCCGGGAACCGCAGGCGGTGCAGGCGCTGCAGGACGAATTGGCCCGCACCGCCGGCGCCGATCCCCGGTTGGACCGGGCCGTCGACGAGCTGGCCAAGCGGATCGCGGGGCTCGGTGCGGACCCGGACGCCGATGCCCGGGCGGCTCGGACGCTGGCCGGTCTGCTGGCTCGGACGTTGCAAGGTTCGCTACTGGTCCAGGCGGCCGACAACCCGGAACGCAGCGTGCTCGCCGAGGCCTACCTGCGGACCCGGCTGGCGACCGAGCCGCCAGCGGTGTTCGGCGAGCGTGTCAGCCTGGGCGCGGCCACCACCGGTGCCCTGTTGGACTACTCGAATCCGAACCGGAACCGAGTCCGGCACTGACTACTCTGAGTAACGATTCGATTACGTTCGACCGCTGAGCCGCCCGATTTCCAGCTCGGCCCTGCCGATCGACGTGGCCCGGCGGGCCGTGTCGACGGTCAGTCGGCGGTGTCGGACCCAGCGGTCCCTGCCGCGTCGGACTCAACCGTGTCGGCCTTCGCCGTGCCGGATTCAGCCGTGCCGGATTCGGCTTCGGACTCGGTTGCCGGCTCGCCATCCTTGGGCCGGCCGATCCTGACCACGCCGGATTCGAGGTCGATCCGCCGGCCGCCGGAGGAATCGCCTATTTCCTCACGGGTCGACTGCAGTCGTCGCTTCTCTTCATCCATGTGCCGCTTGCCCGGATTGAAGAGCGTGTCGATACCCCACTCGGTCATGCGCCCAGCGTACCCGCGCCGGGCATGCGGTGCTGGAGCGAGCCGACCACGCCGGGCGTGAGAGGCTCGGCCGGTGACCAGCTTCGCCCTCGACCGGCTCCAGCGCTACCCGGACGTCCAGGCCGCCAACCTGTTCGCCGTCGATGCCACTGACCGGCTGCTGCTCGACACCGCCGCTGACGCGCTGGAGCAGGCCGGTACCGGCGAGCTGGTGGTGATCGGTGACCACTACGGCGCGTTGACCCTGGGCGCGGCCGACCGGTTCGGCACCGAGCAGATCCGGGTGCACCAGGACCGGCTGACTGGTGAGCGGGCCCTGGCGGCGAACGCGGCCCGGTTCGGCCTGGCCGGACGCTACCGCTCGTGCGCCCTCGAACCGGGCCTGTTCACCGGGGCTCGGGTGGTGCTGGTGCAGGCACCCAAGAGCCTGGACGGGCTGCGCGAACTCGTCGAGCTGATCGCTCTGGACGGTCCGGCCGGGATCACCCTCTACCTCGGCGGGCGGATCAAGCATCTGAGCCTGGCGATGAACGCGGTGTTGGCCGAGGGCTTCACCGACGTGCGGGCCGGGCTGGCCAGGCAGAAGTCCCGGGTGATCGTGGCGACCGGGCTGCGGCCCGGCTCCGGCGAGCTCAGCTTTCCCCGACGGGTCTGGCACGAGGAGTTGCAGCTCTGGTTGTGCGCGCACGGGGCCGCCTTCGCCGGCCCGCGGATCGACCTCGGCACCCGGCGTTTGCTGGCCGAGCTGGACCGGGCCCGGCCGGCCGGCAGCGCCATCGATCTCGGCTGCGGAACCGGCGTGCTCGCCGCGGCGCTAGCCATCGCCCGGCCGCAGCTGCGGGTGCTGGCCACCGACAGCTCCGCGGCGGCGCTCGCCTCCGCGACCGCGACCATGGCCGCCAACGGCATCAGCGAGCAGGTTCGCCTCAGCCGCGACGACGCGCTGAGCGCCGAGCCGGACGCCAGCACCGAGCTGATCGTGTGCAATCCGCCCTTTCACCTGGACAACGCCATTCACGACGGGGAGGCGATGAAGCTGTTCGGAGCCGCCGGCCGGGTCCTGCAACCCGGCGGCGAGCTCTGGACGGTCTTCAACTCCCACCTGGACTACCGGGCCCGGCTGCGCTCGCTGGTCGGCCCGACCGAACTGGTGCGCCGGGACCCGAAGTTCATGGTCACCGTGTCCACCAGGCGCTAGCAGCCGCGCCGCACGAACGCCTTGAGGTAGGCACCGCTCTGGTAGAAGAACTGGTGGGTCCAGGTGAGCACCGACGGCTTGCCGGGGGCCGCCACCATCAGCACGATGCCCGGCATGCACCGTCCGAGGATCAACCTGGCCCGGGAGATGTGGTACTTCGAGGTCACCACCATGATCGACGTCCAGCCGCGCTCGCGGGCCAGCCGGCCGATCTCGCGGGCTTCGCCCTGGGTGGTGGACGGTTCGGGCTGAAAGCAGATCACCTGATAGCCCGGGTTCTGGTTGCGGCAGGCGCCTTTGAGCTGTTGCTGCAGGTCCGACTCCACCGACACCACCACGGTCGAGGCGTAGTGGGCCCGGGCCAGCGCGTAGGCTGCCTCGGCGCGACCGTCCACGTCCGGCGGCCCTAGTACCAGGATCGCGTCGACCTTGGCAGGTTTGTTCACGGTGGGTTCGAGCACCACCAGGTAGCAGCCGACCAGCCAGACCACCAGCAGCGCGAGCACGCCCCGCAACAGCCAGCGGCGTCGCCTTCCTTTGCCGCTTGGCCCGTTCCGCCTACCTTTACGACTTGGCCCGCTCCGCGAGCTTCTGCCGCTTGGCCCGCTCCGCGTGCTTCTGCCGCTTGGCCCGCTCCGCGAGCCGGACCTGCCGCGTGCCAGGCGGGTCGGCCAGCGTCCGGCACGATTGGTGGGCACCGAGCCAGCCTAGCGAGCAGGCGGCCGATCACCGCCCAGGACAGGGTGGCCGATCAGGGGCAAACCGCGGCTCGCGGCGAACCGGGCCAGTAGGCTGGCGCCATGCCGGAGCTACCGGAAATCGAAGCCCTCGCCGCGTTCCTGCGTGAGCATGCGGTCGGGCGCACCGTGATTCGCTCGGACGTGGCCGCGATCAGCGCGGTCAAGACCTTCGACCCGCCGCTGACCGCGATCAACGGCCTGACCGTGACCGGGGCCAGCCGGTACGGCAAGTTCCTGGATCTGGAGATCGACGGCCTGCACCTGATCACCCACCTGTCCCGGGGTGGCTGGCTGCAGTGGCGCGAGAAGATCTCGCCGGTGCCGCCCAAGCCCGGCCGTGGCCCGTTGGCCTTTCGGCTGCACCTCGCACCCTCGATCGAACCCGACGATGGTGGACCGGACGGTTCCGCGGCCGGCGATGACCAGCCGTCCGGTTTCGACCTGACCGAGGCCGGCACCCAGAAGCGGCTGGCGGTGTACCTGGTGCGCGATCCGATGGCCGTACCTGGCATCAGCCGGCTCGGACCGGACGCGATGCAGATCAGCCTGGCCGATTTCGCGGCCGTGCTGGCTGCCCAGCGGGCCCAGCTCAAGGGAGTGCTGACCAGCCAGTCGGTGCTGGCCGGGGTGGGCAACGCCTACTCCGATGAGATCCTGCACGCGGCCAGGCTGTCCCCGTTCGCGATCGCCTCCCGGCTCACCGAGGCCCAGGTCAGCGCCCTGTACACAGCGATGCACCACACCCTGTCCGACGCCGTCCAGCGATCGGTCGGACAGCGCGCGGCCACCCTGAAGTCGGAGAAGCGCAGCGGCCTGGCGGTGCACGCTCGCACCGGCCTGCCGTGCCCGGTGTGCGGTGACACCGTTCGCGAGGTGTCCTTTGCCGACAAGTCATTGCAGTACTGCCCCGGCTGCCAGACCAACGGCAAGAACCTGGCCGACCGGCGACTGTCCCGCCTGGTCAAGTAGCACTCTTACTTCCACGCTGCGCTCTCGACACCGGACACGGCGAGCCGGGTGTTATCGGCATGCCATTGCGGGCAGACTGACGGGGTGACCGATTTCGGACCCGGCAAGCTCCCGCGCGTCCACCGTGACCAGCTCCCGGCGAGCAGCCCGATCCTGGACGTCCGCGACGACGGCGAATGGGCCGCCGGGCACATCGACGGCGCCGTGCACGTCCCGCTGGATCGACTGGCCAACCGGATGCTGCACGAGCCGGGCGAACTGCTCAGCGACGACCCGATCGTGGTGACCTGCAAGGGCGGCGGCCGGGCCGGTCGGGCGGTGAGCTGGTTGAACGCCAACGGCTTCGAGGCGGTGCTGCTCGAGGGCAGCATGCTCGGCTGGCAGGACGCCGGCCGGCCGATGGTCAGCGACACCGGCGAACCGCCCGTGGTCGTCTGAGTTCGATGGCCCGCCCGCTTTCTCGAGCGCGCACCCGCCCACCGCTGCCGCGGTGCGAGCAGCCGCTGGTGATCGCCCATCGGGGAGCATCCTTCGAGGTCGCCGAGCACACCCTGCCGGCCTACCTGGCGGCGATCGAGAGCGGCGCGGACGGCCTGGAGTGCGACGTCCGGCTGACCCGGGACGGTCACCTGGTTTGCGTGCACGACCGGACGGTGAACCGGACGTCCAACGGGCGGGGGATCGTCAGCGAACTCGACCTGTCCGGGCTGAGGGCGCTGGACTTCGGCTCCTGGCACGACGAGTTGCCGGCCTCGGCCGACGACCTGCTGGCCGACTCGCCCTACCTGCAGGGCGTGGCGCCGGATCGGATGGGGGGCGGCAGCTCCACCGTGCTCACCCTGGAAACGCTGCTCGGGGTGGTCGCGGACGCCGACCGGCCGCTGAAGCTGCTGATCGAGACCAAACACCCGACGCGCTACGGCGGCATGGTCGAGAAGGAGTTGGTGCGGCTGCTCAAGCGATTCGGCTGGGCCACCGACCCGGCCATCGATGAGCTGGCAGCGGGCGGCCCCGGCCCGACCAGCACCGCCGCCGGGCCGGACTACTCGATCACGATCATGAGTTTCGCCGGGGTCGCGCTGCGCCGGATCCGGCTGCTGGCGCCGGCAGTGCCGCTGGTACAGCTGTTCGAACGCGACACCATCGGCCGGCGGGACGGCACGCTGCCCACCGGGGTGCACACCGCCGGGCCGGGGATCACGATCCTGCGTACCGAGCCGGGCTACGTCGAGCGGGTGCACTCCGCCGGCAACCGGGTCTTCTGCTGGACGGTCGACCAGCCGGCCGACATCGACCTGGTCCGGCACCTGGGCATCGACGCCATCATCACCAACCGGCCGGCCGCGGTGCGCGCCCAGCTCGGACTGCACTGAACCAGCACTGAACCGGCACTCAGCCCGGCCGGCGCCGGCAGGCGGCCTGGTCACGAACTGGTGACACAACTCATCACTGGTTTACCTGGCCACCGTTGCGGGTACAACAATCGATGTTCGGACCAGCGGAGGGGGGCTCGTTGTCCACACTGTGGGTCAAGCACGCGCCGGCCAGCGCCGCGGTGGCGCGCAAGAGCGTGCAGGCCGCCTTCCACCGCGCCGGACTGTCCTCCGATGACGCCTTCGACGCCGCGCTGATCACCAGCGAACTGGTCGGCAACGCCGTCCGCCACGCCGCCGCCCTGCCGTCCGGGCACCTGGCCATCGAATGGTCACTGGAGCCCGAGGGCTACCTGATCTCGGTCACCGACGGCGGCAGCCAGCAGCCGGTCACCCGGCGGATCGCCCAGGCGCGCGACATCAACGGCCGCGGCCTGATGATCGTCGACGCGCTCAGCCGCAGTTGGGGCGTGCGAACCGACCCCGACAGCACCACCGTCTGGGCCAGGGGCACCTTCCAGCAGGCGGGCAGCCGGAGCACCGAGCTGCAGCCCGCCCACTAGACCAGCTGGTCAGGTCGGCAGGCCGCGCATCACCCGCAACGCCACCGACAGGGTCGCCAGATCCACCGGATCGCGTGACAGGGCCTCGGCGAAAGTGGTTCGGGCCCGCTCGATCCGTTCCGGATTCTGCTTGGCCCAGGCGGCCATTCGCTCGGTGGCCAGCAGGTTGGCGTCGGTGTTGTTCAACACCGACGTGGTGATCGCGGCCAGCGCGGCGTACACGTCGTGGCGCATCGCTGCCCGGGCCAGGGCGGACCACCGATCCTCCCGGGGCAGGTTTGTCACCGCATAGAGGATGTCGTCCACGCTGAGCTGCTCGGACAGCGCGAAGTGCAGGTCGGCGATCTCGGCCGGCTCGCGGGAATTGGCGACCGCGATCTCGACCACGTCCAGCAGCAGGAAGGAGGTCAGCAGGTTCGAGATCCGGATCGCCAGGTCCCGCGGGATGCCGTGTCCGATCAGCCGATCCACCTCGGCGTAGAGGTTCTCCCGCTCCCGGCCGCGCAGCAGGTCCGGCACCTTCGGAGTCAGTGCCTGGACCGCAGGCTTGAACCGGGCGATCTCCTCGGCGACGTCGCTGATCGGGAACCGGACGTCGACCAGCCAGCGCACCGCTCGGTCGATCGTCCGGCGGATCTCGCGGTAGCCGATGTGCTGGGCATTCGTCGGCACCTGGTTGTCCAGGCTCTCCAGCTCGGCCCAGAGATCGGCCAGGCCGAACACCTCGCGGACCACCGCGTAGGCCAGCGCCACCTGCGCGACGCCGGCACCGGTCTCCTCCTGGGCGCGAAAGACGAAGGTGATGCCACCGCGGTTGACCAGGTCGTTGACCACGCAGGTGGTGATTATCTCGCGATGCAGGGGGTGTTCGCCCAGCGACGAGGCGAACCGGTCAGCGATCGGCGCCGGGAAGTAGTCGCTCAGCACCCGCTGGAACCAGGGCTCGTCGGGCAGTGTCGAATCGTTGATCCGCTCCGCAAGCGCGATCTTGACGTAGGCGGTGAGCACCGCCAGCTCCGGCGAGCTGAGACCGGTGCCCTCTGCCTCCCGAGCGGCAAGCTCCTTGTCCGACGGCAGGAACTCGATCTCGCGATCCAGCAACCCGGTCTTCTCCATCTCACGGATCAGCCGCCGGTGCACCGAGACCAGCGCCTTGGCGCCGTGCCGGGCGACCCCGATGACCACGTTCTGCCCGTAGTTGTCGCGCAGAACCAGCTCGGCCACCTCATCGGTCACCGACGCGAGCAGTTCGTTGCGGTGCGCGGTGTCGATGCCGCCGGCCCGGACGGCCTGGTCGAGCAGGATCTTGATGTTGACCTCATGGTCGGAGGTGTCCACGCCGGCGGAGTTGTCCAGCGCATCGGTGTTCACCTGACCGCCGTTGCGGGCGTACTCGATCCGACCGCGCTGGGTCAGGCCCAGGTTGCCGCCCTCGCCGATCACCCGGGCCCGTAGCTCGGAACCATCGGCACGCAGCGCGTCGTTGGTCTTGTCGCCGGCGTCCAGATCGGTCTCGGTCGATGCCTTGACGTAGGTGCCGATGCCGCCGTTCCACAGCAGGTCGGCCGGTGCGGTGAGGATGGCGTGGATCAGCGCGGCCGGCGCCAGCGACCCTGCCGAGGCGCTGATACCCAGTGCCCTGGCCACCTCGACGCTGACCGGGATCGACTTCAGCGCCCGGGAATAGACCCCGCCACCGGCCGAGATCAGGCTGGTGTCGTAGTCGGCCCAGCTGGAGCGGGGCAGCCCGAAGAGCCGCCGACGCTCGGCGAACGAGCTGGCTGCCTCCGGCTCCGGGTCGAGAAAGATGTGCCGGTGGTCAAAGGCGGCCAGCAGCCGGATGTGCTCCGACAGCAGCATTCCGTTGCCGAACACGTCCCCGGACATGTCACCGATGCCGACCACGGTGAAGTCCTCGGTCTGGGTGTCGGTGCCCAGTTCGCGGAAGTGGTACTTCACCGCCTCCCAGGCGCCCTTGGCGGTGATGCCCATCGCCTTGTGGTCATAACCCACCGAGCCGCCCGAGGCGAAGGCGTCACCCAGCCAGAAGCCCCGCTCGAGCGCGATTCCGTTGGCGATGTCGGAGAACGTCGCGGTGCCCTTGTCGGCGGCGACCACCAGGTACGGGTCGTCGCCGTCGTAGCAACGGGTGGCCGGCGGTTTGGCGACGTACTGGACGCCGGTGGCGGTGCGCCGGTAGTTGTCGGTGAGCTCCAGCAGCGAGGTGATGAAGATCTTGTAGCAGGCCACCCCCTCGGCCAGCCAGGCGTCCCGGTCCACCACCGGGTCGGGCAGTGACTTGGCCACGAAGCCACCCTTGGAACCCACCGGCACGATCACGGTGTTCTTGATCATCTGCGCCTTGACCAGGCCGAGGACCTCGGTCCGGAAGTCCTCGCGGCGGTCCGACCAGCGCAGGCCACCACGGGCGACCGCGCCGAAGCGCAGGTGAATGCCTTCGACCCGCGGCGAGTACACCCAGATCTCGACCTTCGGCCGGGGTTCGGGCAGGTCGGTGATGGCGTGCGAATCCAGCTTGATGGCGAACGCCTCGGACGGGTTGGCGTTGCTGTCGCGGCGGTAGAAGTTGGTCCGCAGCGAGGCGTTGATCAGATCCAGCAGCAGCCGCAGAATCCGGTCCTGGTCCAGGCTGGACACCTGCGCCAGCGCCTCGTTGATGGCCGCCCGAATCCGATCCTGGGAGCCGAGCGGGGCGTCGGCGGCCGGGCTGCCGCCGTCGGCCGAGCTGGCGCCGTCGGCCGAGCTAGCGCCGCCAGCCAGCTCGATCACGGCCGCGCCGTCCTCGGCGGCCGGGTCGAACCGGGCTTCGAACAGCTGCACCAGCAGGGTCGCGATGGTGGTGTTCTGGCTCAGGGTCTGCTCGATGTAACCCTGGCTGAACGTGGTGCCGGCCTGCCGCAGGTACTTGGCGTAGGCGCGCAGCACGCCGGCCTGCTGCCAGGTCAGCCCGGCCCGGACCACCAGCGCGTTGAAGCCGTCCTGCTCGATGCCGCCGGCCCACAGCACCCGCAGGGTGTCCAGCACCGCCGCCGAACGCTCCGGCCCGAAGTCCACTCCCTCGCCGAGCTTGAGCCCGAAGTCATACACCCAGGCCGAGGTGCCGTCGGTGCGCTCGATCTCGTAGGGACGCTCGTCGAGCACCTCGATGCCCATCAGCTCCAGCATCGGCAGCGTCCGACCCAGCGACAGCGGCAGGCCGGTGCGGAAGATCTTCAGCCGCCGGTCGGCCGGATCGTCCGCGCCCGGGGTGTAGACGTCGAAGCCGAGGCCGTCCAGATCCGGCAACTGCTCCAGCCGCCGCAGGTCAGCCACCGCGGTCGAGGCACCGAAATCTTCTTTGTACGCCTCGGGAAACGCACCGACGTAGCGGCGCAGCACCCGGTCGGCCTCCTGCTCGCCCAGGCCCACCGTCAGCAGGTCGGCCAGGTCGTCACTCCAGCGCCGGGTCACCCTGGCGACCGCCGACTCGACCAGCGCGCGGTCCGGGTTGGGCACCTCCTCGCCGGCGCGCAGCGCGATCAGGAACTGCATCCGGGCCATCTCGAGCTCGACGATCCGATCGTCCCGGCCGATGATCTTGCCCGGCCAGTTCGCCAGCACCACGTCGCGGACCCGGCGACGGGTCTCCGGACCCAGCCGGTCACCCGGGAAGTACACCAGGACGGTGACGAAGTCGCGGTTGAGATGCACCCGGGCGAACACCCCGATGCCCTTGCGCTCGGCGCGGTCGACCACCAGTTGGGACAGCCGCAGCAGGTCCGGGGCGGGCGCCTCGAGCAGCTCGTCGCGGGGCAGCGTGCGCAACGCGGCCAGCAGTTGCCGTCCGGTGTGGCTGTTGGCCCGCGCGCCCGAGCGGTTGAGCACCTCGGCGATCCGGCGCCGGACGACCGGCACCCGGCCCACCGTGCCATCGGTCTCGTCGGTGATCAGGCCGAGAAAGACGTGGATCTTGGCACCGCTGCCGCCGTGGTCGCCGTCGTGACCCGGCGCCATGACGGTGACACAGTCATAGCGGGTCGAGCGCCGGACGGTGGAGACCATCGGGGATTTGAAGATCACCAGCGGTGCGCCGGAGCGGTAGGCCGGCAGCAACTCCAACGGCGAGATGCTGGCCTGCCCGCGCAGCACGCCGCGTTCGACGGTGACCGCGGTGGCCGAGCGGGACGGGTTGGTCAGCTCGTTGGCCGAGTAGGCGGCGTGGCCCAGGATCATGAAGTTGCCGTCGGCCAGCCAGCGCAGCAGCGCGCCGGCCTCGGCGGAGGTGTCGCGGTCGAACTCGCCGGGATCGGTCTCGATCCGGTCGGCCAGCTCGCGGATCAGGGCGTACATGCCCGGGGCGTCGGCCACCGCGTTGTGCACGTCGGTGAGTACCCGGCGCAGGTCCTCGGCGATGCCGGGCTGCTCGGCGGCCGGGATCAGCGTGGTTTCGATGTGCATCCAGGACTCAGCCACCGCATCGGCCGGCACCTCTGCGGTGTCTTCCAGATCCAGCACCTTGACGGCCTCACCGGCCTCGTTGCGGCACACCACGATCTGCGGGTGCAGCAGGTGCTCGATCAGGTGACCGGTGCGTTCGAGCTCGGCGCGCACCGAGTCCACCAGGTAGGGCGCGTCCAGGGTGACCAGGTCGATGGCGGTGCTGTCGCCGTCCAGATCGCTGATCGAGATGACGATCTGGCCGGGTAGCCGGACCCGGGCCGCCGCGAAGTGGTCGGTGGCGATCTCGTCCAGCAGGTGCGCCGGCCGGCCGGGCAGCTGACTGGCCGCGCGCATCAGGTAGCGGCGTCGGAAGGTCTCGTCGCGGTCTGTCGTGTCCGACATCGTCTCGGATACGTCGCTCATGTGTTCGGTCACCTCGTTGTGACTCGGATCCTGCTTGCTCGATCAGGCAAGCTCGGGCGGGCGTACTGGCAGTGGCGACGATGCCGTCGTTGGTATCGTGCCCGCTCCTCATCGTCGCACAGTGTCCTGCCGTGCGGTCCGCTACTCACCGGTTCACGCCGGGCGCCCCGCGCCGGCCGTTGGTTTGGCACGATGAGCCGCATGGCCCTGCCCGATTCTGCCCAGCCCCGTCCCGCCCCGACCTCGGCGTCCTACTCGATCACCGTGCGGGTGTACGCGGTACCCGACTCCGCGGTGGTCGGACGGCTGGCCACTGCGGTGTCCGAAGCCGGCGGTCTGGTCACCGCGGTGGACGTCTCGGAGTCCCGGCACGACCGGATCACCATCGACGTCACCTGCTCCGCGGTCAACGGCGAGCACGCCGACCAGCTCGTCACCGCGCTGCGGGCGCTGACGGGCATCGAGGTGCACCGGGTCTCTGACCGCACCTTCCTGCTGCACCTGGGCGGCAAGATCTCGGTCGAGTCGAAGGTGCCGCTCAAGACCCGCGATGACCTGTCGATGGCCTACACCCCCGGCGTCGGACGGGTGTCGCTGGCGCTGGCCGCGCACCCCGAGGACGTGGCCAAGCTGACCATCAAGGGCAACAGCGTCGCGGTGGTCACCGACGGCTCGGCGGTGCTGGGGCTGGGCAACATCGGGCCCGGCGCGGCGCTGCCGGTGATGGAGGGCAAGGCCGCGCTGTTCAAGCGCTTCGCCAACATCGACGCCTGGCCGATCTGCCTGGACACGCAGGACGTGGACACGATCGTCGAGGTGGTGCGGTGTATCGCACCGGGCTTCGGCGGCATCAACCTCGAGGACATCTCCGCGCCGCGCTGCTTCGAGATCGAGGCCAGGCTGCGTGAGCTGCTCGACATCCCGGTCTTTCACGACGACCAGCACGGCACCGCGATCGTGGTGCTGGCCGCGCTCACCAACGCCCTGCGGTGCGTGCGCAAGGGGCTCGGCTCGATCCGGGTGGTGATCTCCGGCGGCGGCGCGGCCGGCTCGGCGATCGTCGATCTGCTGCTGGCGGCCGGGGTGCGCCACGTCCTGGTCTGGGACCGCGAGGGCATCCTGTCGCCGGCCGACCAGTCACTGAACCCGGCCAAGAAGGCGCTGGCGGCCAAGACCAACCCCGCGTGCGTGACCGGTGACCTGCATGACGCCCTGCGCGGCGCGGACGTGTTCATCGGGGTGTCGGCACCCGGGGTGTTGCCGGCGCACTGGATCGCCGACATGGCCGAGGACCCGGTGGTGTTCGCGCTGGCCAACCCCGACCCGGAGACCGATGTCGACGCCGCCCGCCGCTACGCCACCATCCTGGCCACCGGACGTTCGGACTATCCCAACCAGATCAACAACGTGCTGGCCTTTCCCGGTGTCTTCCGGGGCCTGCTGGATTCCCAGGCCAGCCAGGTCAGCACCGAGATGCTGCTACGGGCGGCCTCGGCGCTGGCCCACTGCGTCAGCGACAGCCAGCTCAACCCGGCCTACATCGTCCCATCGGTGTTCGACCCGTCGGTGCCGACCGCGGTTGCGGCGGCCGTCGCCGAGGCCAGCAAGCCGGTCTCGCGGGCGCACGGAGATCGCGGCATGGAGTAGCCGATCCCGGCGTAGGCTCGACCCGTCGGGCCGTTTCGGGTCGACCTGCAACGATGGCCCGGACGGGGTGAACGAGCATGTGGTTTGTCGCGGCACTGGTCGTCCTGGCACTGATGGGCTACGGAATGTGGCGCTTCGCCGAGCATGCCCGCGACGTGGACGAGGACATCAAGTACATGAACGAGGGACGCGGCACCGGCCTGGGGATCTTCGGGATCTTCCGCCGCGACCGATCCTGACCGACCTCAGCGCAGGGCTCGGGCCGCCTGCAGGAACCGGTCGTTCTCCTCGGGGTTGCTGATGGTGACCCGGACCCCGGAGTCGGCGAAGGCCCGGCCGATGATGCCGAAACCCTCGCAGCCGGCGGCGAAGGCCAGCGCGTCCACCCCACCGTCGGCCGCCGGACCCTGCGCCAGCCAGACGAAGTTGGCCTGCGAGTCCGGCACCGCGTAGCCGGCCGACCGCAGCTCGGCGGTGACCCGGTGCCGCTCGCCGACCAGCAGCGCCACCCGCTCGGCCAGCTGCTTCTCGGCCTCGCCCTCCAGGCTGGCCAGCGCCGCGGCCTGGGCGACGGCGGTCACCGCGAACGGCACCTGGGTCTGGCGCACGGCCATCGCCACCGCCGGGTCGGCCGCGATCCCGTAGCCGATCCGCAGCCCGGCCAGGCCGTAGGCCTTGGAGAACGTCCGTAGCACGATGAGGTTGGGGTAGCGGCCCAGCAGGCTGATCCCGTCGCTCACCGAGTCGTCGGTGATGAACTCGGTGTACGCCTCGTCCAACACCACCAGCACCTCGCGCGGTACCTGGTCCAGAAAGCCGGTCAGGGCGGCGCCGGAGACCACCGTCCCGGTCGGGTTGTTCGGGTTGCACACGAAGATCAGCCGGGTCCGGTCGGTGATCGCGGCGGCCATCGCGGCCAGGTCGTGCACCTGCTCGACCAGCGGAACCTGCACCGCCCGGGCCCCGGCGATGGCCGTGATGATCGGATAGGCCTCGAAGGACCGCCAGCCGAACAGCACCTCGTCCTGCGGACCGGCGGTGGCCAGCACCAGCTGCTGGCACAGCGACACCGAGCCGCAGCCGACCGCGAGTTGCTCGATGGACACCTCGAACTTGTCGGCCAGCACCTGCATCAAGGCGGTCGAGTTGGTGTCCGGATAGCGGTTGACGCCGGCCGCCGCCTCGGTGATCCGGCCCAGCACGTGAGGCAACGGCGGGTAGGAGTTCTCGTTGCTGGCCAGCTTGATCGCGCCCGGGACGCTCTTGCCCGGGACGTAGGCGGGCAGCGAGGCAAGGACGGGACGCAACCGGACGGTCATACCGGCCAGGCTATCTCGACCCGGCCGGCGTTCGAGGCTGGCCCCGGACGGCGGCCACCGCGGCGATCACCGCGAAGACCGCGAACAGGGCAGCCGCCAGCTGATGGATGAGCGTGAGCGGCACCCGGCGCAGGATCGCCTTGCCCAGCGCCACCGCCAGACCGGCCACGCCGACCAGCGCCAAAAAGGCGCCGAGGCCGATCGCGACCGGCTGGCCGTACCGGGCCACCAGGCCGGCCGTCGCCAGCTGCGAGACACCACCCCACTCGGCGGCGAACAGCACCCCGAAGGAGATGCCGACGATCCGCCGGTTGCTCAGGTCGGTGCCGTCCGGACCGCCGGCCTGGCCGGGCTCGAGCTCGTCGGCGCCCGGCTCGTCCTCGCCGGGGCGGCTCTCGCGCAGCAGCAGGAACGCACCGAGGGCGAACAGCAGCGCGACGATTCCTTCCAGCAGCCGGTGCGGCAGCAGGTGGAGCAGGCCGCCGAAGGTGACCGCGATGACGCACTGGATGGCAAACGCGCCGGCCACCCCGGCCAGCACCGGCCGCGGGCGGTATTTGGTGGACAGCACCAGGGTGGCGACCAGGGTCTTGTCCGGCAGTTCGACGAGCAGGACGGCCGCGAAGGCGATGCCGAAGACTGCGAGAAAGGTTGCCATCGCTGATCCATTGTGCCGGTGGGTGCCGGTGCGTGTCCTGCCCGGTAGCCGGACGGCAGCCCATACCCTGACCACGGTGAGCACCTGGCTGGCCGTCCTCGCCGTGGTCTTCGGCCTCGGCGGCTTCGTGGCCGGCACCCTGGCCTTGCGCACGCTGGCCAGACTCCGCCGATCGGTCGGGCTGCTGTCGCGCGGCACGTCCGGGCGCGAGACCATTCTGGACGTCGTCGACAAGCACATGGCCGCCAGCGAGGCGGTTCGCAAGGACATCGGGGAGTTGCAGCAGGATCTCAGCGCCGCCGCGCGCGATCTGCAGTCCCAGCTGGCCACCGAGCGCTCCGACCTCGCCCGGACGGTGCAGGCTCTGAGCCAGTCGGTCAGCACCGTGCTGCGGCGGGTGGCGCTGGTGCGCTACGACGCCTTCGACGACCTCGGCGGCCGGCTGTCCTTCTCGCTGGCGCTGCTGGACGACCAGGGCAACGGCATCACGCTGACCTCGATCGCCGGCACCTCCGACACCCGGCTGTATGCCAAGTCGCTGTCGCACGGCACCGGCGAGCACCCGCTGTCACCGGAGGAGCAGCAGGCGGTCAAGGCCGCGCTCACCCGCTGACGTCCCGATCGCGGCCGCCGGGCAGTGGCCGGGCTGCCTCTATGCTGCACGGGTGTCGGCAAGCTACGCGTTCCTCGGCCCGGCGGGCACCTTCGCGCACGCGGCGGCCCGGCAGCTGGCCGGCTCGTCGGCCATCGACCTGGTCGCGCACGCGAGCGTGACCCAGGCCATCGACGCGCTGCTGGCCGGTGCTGTCGAGGCGGCGGTGGTGCCGCTGGAGAACTCGGTCGAGGGGGCGGTGCCGGCCACCCTGGACGCGCTGACCGGCGAGGCGCCGATGGTGATCCTGGCCGAGACCTTCCTGCCGGTGGTGTTCGACCTGATGGCCCGCCCGGGCACCGGCCTGGACGGCATCCGGACCGTGGCCACCCACCCGCACGCCGAGGCCCAGGTGCGGCGCTACCTGCTGTCCCAGCTGCCGGGCGCCGAGGTCGCGCTGGTCGGCTCCACCGCCGGCGGCGCGCAGGCGGTGGCGGCCGGTGACTACGACGCTGCGGTCGCTCCGGTCAGCTCGGCCCAGCTCTACGGGCTGGACACGTTGGCCCACGACATCGCCGACAACCCCGGCGCGGTCACCCGGTTCGTGCTGCTGGGCCGGCCGCAACCCGCGTCGGCGCCGACCGGCAATGACCGGACCACCCTGGTGACCTACCTGCTGGCCGACCACTCCGGGGCGCTGCTGCAGATCCTGACCGAGTTCGCCGCCCGGGGCATCAACCTGACCCGGATCGAGTCGCGGCCGACCAAGGGTCAGCTCGGCCAGTACTGCTTCTCCCTCGACTGTGAAGGGCATATCGCCGACGCCCGGGTGGCCGACGCGCTGGCCGCGCTCTACCGGATCTGCGCCAGCGTGCGCTACCTCGGCTCCTACCCGCGCCAGGACGGCCGGCAATCACCGGTGATCGCCGGTTTCAGCGACCAGAACTTCACCCAGGCGGCGAGCTGGCTGGCCAGGATCAGGCAGCACGGGACGGCCTGATCGTCCGCGGCGGGTTACAGGTACAGCCCGGTGTTGGACTCCACCCGCTGCGCCGCCACCGCATGGATGTCGCGCTCGCGCAGCAGCAGGTAGTCCCGGCCCGAGATCTCGACCTCGTGCCGGTCGTCCGGGCTGAACAGCACCTGATCGCTCACCTCGACCGACCGGACGTGGTTGCCCACCGCCAGCACCTCGCCCCAGATCAGCCGCTTGGCGACCTGGGCGGTGGCCGGGATCAGGATGCCGCCGGACGAGCGTCGCTCACCCTCGTCGCCCGCCACCCGGACCAGGACGCGATCATGCAGCATCTTGATCGGCAGCCGGTCCTTCGTGGTCATGCTATTTGGCCAGCACGGCCCAGAGTCCGACCGCCACTGCGGCCAGCGCGATCAGCAGGCAGCCGGCGGCGATCAGCCGCTGGCCGGCCGCACCGGCCGGGTGCTCGTCGGCGGTCACCAGGGCCCGGACCGCCACCGAGAACAGCAGCGTGATGCCGATACCGGCGATCAGCGCCACCACCACCACGTTGCGCAGGGTGCTCAGGTCCAGGTAGGAGCTCATCGCTAGCTCGCCTTCTGTTCCAGCACCGGCTGGCGCTGCTGGCCGGCCGCGCTCGCCGGCCCGGCGGTCAGGATCGCCCGGTCGGGGTAGTCATTGACGTTGTCGGCCGTCACCGGATGCCGCCGCGACCAGCGCCAGACGCCGAGCAGGCCGAGTGCCGCGACGCCGGCCACCAGGCCGACCTGCGGCGCGCCCCCACCGTCGACCAGCGCCCCGATGCCGGCCGCCACCAGCGCGGCGGCCGGCAGCGTCAGTACCCAGGCGATCACCATCGAGCCGGCCACCCCCCAGCGGATGTGGGCACCCTTGCGACCGGCGCCGGCGCCCAGCACCGCGCCGGAGGTGATGTGGGTGGTCGACAGCGGCAGGCCACCCTGGGTGGCGGTCAACAACACCGCCGCAGCCGCGGTCTGGGCGGTGAAGCCCTGTGGCGGGTCGATCTGGGTCAGCCGGTGGCCCATGGTCCGGATCACCCGCCAGCCGCCGAGGTAGGTGCCGGCCGCGATCGCCACCGCGCAGGCGATGATCACCCAGCTGGGCGGTCCGGCCTTGGCCCCGATCCGGTGATCGGCGATCAGGGCCAGGGTGATCACACCCATCGTCTTCTGGGCATCATTGGTGCCGTGTGCCAGCGACACCAGCGAGGCCGAGGCAAGCTGGCCGTAGCGGAAGTACCGGTGGCTCTTGGGCCGCTCGTCCGGGCGCGCGGTGCGGTAGGCGACCCGGGTGGCGATCAGGGCGACCAGGCCGGCGATGATCGGCGAGAGCACCGCCGGCACCACCACCTTGGCCACGATCGAGTGGCCGTGCACCGCCGAGTGCCCGGCCGAGACCAGCGTCGCGCCGATCACCCCGCCGATCAGGGCGTGCGAGGACGAGGACGGCAGCCCGAAGGACCAGGTGACCAGGTTCCACACGATCGCGCCGAGCAGGCCGGCGAAACCGATCGGCAGCGTGATCGCGGTCGAGGACACGATGCCGCTGGCGATGGTCGCGGCCACCTTGACCGACAGGAAGGCACCGACCAGGTTCAGCACAGCCGACAGCGCAACGGCTGCTTTTGGCTTCAGCGCCCCGGTTGCGATCGAGGTCGCCATAGCGTTGGCGGTGTCGTGAAAACCGTTGGTGAAATCAAAGGTAAGTGCGGTGATCACGACGATGAACAACAGGACGGCATCGTGCACATCGCGAACGATTCACGACCACCGAGCCTTTGGCAAACGCTCACCGGGATTTAACATTGGCTACCGGGTTGACGTCAGTGAAATTGCGGGACGATCAGCCACAAGCCGTACACCACGGCGGCCGCGCAGCCGGCGAAGCAGAGGCCGGCGAGCAGCGTCCGGCCGACCGGTCGGGCCGGGTGCCCGGCGCCTGCCGCCGGGGCCGCGGGCAGTTGGGACAGCCCCAACAGCCCGAGGGAGAACACCGCCACGATGCCGACCCCGAAGGCGAGGCTGACGCCGGCCACCTTGACCAGGGCCGTCCAGTCGATGCTCATCGATCCCCCTATGCCGCAGCCAGAACCGGCGCCGGCTCGGCGACGTCGTTGACATTGCCGGCGGTCACCGGCGCCCGGCGTGAGACTGCGTAGATCGTCACGACAACCGCGACCGCGGCCACGGCGATAACCAGCACCCCGAGGTTGCCCGAATCGGCGATCTTGCCCGACAGCGCTCCGACCACCGCGGCGGCCGGCAGCGTGAACAGCCAGCCCAGCGCCATCCGGCCGGCCAGGTTCCACCGGACCTCGGCCAGCTTGCGGCCCAGGCCCGCGCCGAGGATGCCGCCGGAGGCGACCTGGGTGGTGGACAGCGCGAAGCCGAGGTGAGACGAGGCCAGCAACACCGCGGTCGAGGCGGTCTCGGCGGCGAAGCCCTGCGGCGACTCGATGTCGGTCAGGCCCTGCCCATCGTCCGGATGATCCGCCAGCCGCCTAGGTAGGTGCCCAGCGCGATCGCCGAGCCGGCGGCGATGATCACCCACACCGGCGGCCCGGAGCCCGCCTTCAGATGCCCGGAGGTGATCAGCAGCAGGGTGATCACGCCCATCGTCTTCTGCGCATCGCCGGTACCGTGCGCCAGCGAGACCATCGAGGCCGAGATCGTCTGGCCGTGCCGAAAGCCGCTGTCGACCACGTCCTTGCGGCCGCGCCGGGTGATCGTGTACGCCAGGTAGGTGGCAACCGGCGCCACCACCCCGCACACCACGGGTGAGGCCAGCGCCGGCAGCAGGATCTTCGACACCACCTTGTCGAAGTGCACCGCGCCCGAGCCCGCGGCCACCCACACCGCTCCGATCAGCCCACCGAACAGCGCATGCGAGGACGAGGACGGCAGCCCGAGCAGCCAGGTGAACAGGTTCCACAGGATGGCCCCGACCAGGCCGCCGAAGATGATCGCCGGGGTCACCTTCGCGTCGTCGACCAGGCCGCCGGAGATGGTCTTGGCCACCTCGGTCGACAGGAAGGCCCCGACCAGGTTCAGCACCCCCGAGATCGCCACCGCGACCTTGGGACGCAGCGCACCGGTGGCGATCGAGGTTGCCATCGCATTGGCGGTGTCGTGAAAGCCGTTGGTGAAGTCGAAGGCCAGCGCGGTCACGATCACCACGATCACCAGGAACGAGAAGTCCACGCGCCCTGCTCCCTTCGCCGGCGCCAGACGCCCCGACGCGGCCCAAGGTAGGTGCGCAAGGTGAACGGAAGGTGGCGGGCGGCCAAGGGGCTTCGGCCAGGCCGATATCGTGGTCGGTGTGATCGATCTGCGCACCGTCCGAGACCACCCCGAGCTGGTACGCGCCTCCCAGCGGGCCCGGGGCGCCGACGAATCCAGCGTGGACGCGCTGATCGCAGCCGACGAGGCACGCCGGGCCGCAATCGCCACCGCCGACGGGCTACGGGCCGAGCAGAAGGCGTTGAGCAACTCCGTCCGGTCGGCCGATGCCCAGCAGCGCCCGGCGATCCTGGCCCGCGCCAAGCAGCTCAGCGGCACCGTCAAGCAGGCCGAGGCCGAGCAGGCCGAGGCCGAGCAGGCGCTGCGGCTGGCGCATCTCGCGGTGCCCAACCTGGCCTCGCCACAGACCCCGCCCGGCGGCGAGGACGATTTCGTCACCCTGGCCACCGTCGGCACCCCACCGGTGGTCGCCGAGCCCCGGGATCATCTGGAGATCGGCAACGCGCTCAAGGCCATCGACACCGAGCGTGGCGCCAAGGTCTCCGGCGCCCGGTTCTACTTTCCGACCGGCATCTGCGCCAAGCTGGAGCTCGCCCTGGTGAACCTTGCGATGGCCAAGGCCGACCAGTTCGGCTTCACCCCGGTGATCGCGCCGGCGCTGGTCAAGCCCGAGACGATGGAGGGCACCGGCTTTCTCGGCGCGCACGCCGACGAGGTTTACAAGCTGGCCGACGACGAGCTGTACCTGGTCGGCACCTCGGAGGTCGCGCTGGCCGGCTTCCACTCCGGTGAGATCCTGGACGCGGCCGATTTGCCTGTGCGCTACGCGGGATTCTCTTCCTGCTTCCGGCGCGAGGCAGGCTCCTACGGCAAGGACACTCGCGGCATCATCCGGGTGCACTGGTTCGACAAGGTGGAGATGTTCTGTTACGTCCCGACCGAGCAGGCCGAGGACGAGCACCAGCGGCTGCTGGCCTGGGAGCGGGAGTTCATCGACTCCCTGGAACTCAGCTACCGGGTGATCGACGTGGCTGCCGGTGACCTCGGCTCCAGCGCCGCGCGCAAGTTCGACATCGAGGCGTGGTTTCCGTCCCAGTCGGCCTACCGGGAGCTGACCTCGACCTCGAACTGCACGACCTTCCAGGCCCGCCGGCTGAACATCCGCACCCGCGGCGACGACGGCCGGCTCGGGCCGGTGGCGACCCTGAACGGCACCCTGTGCGCGGTGGCGCGCACCATCGCCTGCCTGCTGGACCACCATCAGCAGCCCGACGGATCGGTGTACGTGCCGGTGGCGCTGCGGCCGTGGCTGGGCGGCCGCGAGCTGCTCAGCCCGGCTTCGTGACCAGCCCGCCGGCCGCTACCGGGATCCGGATGCTGGCCAGTGACCTGGACGGCACCCTACTGCGTAGCGACAACACGGTCAGCGACGCCACCCGGGCGGCCCTGGCGGCGGCCGAGGCGGCCGGCCTGGTGATCGCCTTCGTCACCGGCCGGCCACCGCGCTGGCTGCACGAGGTGGCCGCGGCGACCGGTCATACCGGGGTGGCGATCGGCGCCAACGGCGCAGTCACCTACGACCTGCACACCGAGACGGTGCTGGCCGCCCACCACCTGGATCCGGCGATGCTGGCCCAGGTGACCGCCCTGGTTCGCGAGGCGATCCCCGAGGCCCGGTTCGCGATGGAGTACGGCCTGGACTTCGCCTACGAGCCGGAGTACCGCCACGACTGGGAGATCACCCCGCTGGCTGACCGCAGCGGCCGGCGGATGCCCGATGCCACCACCGGCGAGCTGCTGAGCCTGCTCGACAAGCCGGCGGTCAAGCTGCTGGCCAAGGGCCGCGGGATGGAGCCGGATGCCTTCATGGATCAGGTCGAGGCGCTGGTCGGCGACCTGGTCACGGTCACCCGGTCCGGGCATTCGGCGCTGGTCGAGATCTCGGCGACCGGGATCACCAAGGCCAGCGGGCTGGCCGCACTGGCCGACTCGCTCGGCATCGACCAGCACCAGGTGGCCGCCGTCGGCGACATGCCCAACGACGTACCGATGCTGCGGTGGGCCGGCCGGTCCTTCGCGGTGGCCAACGCCCATCCGGCTGCCCGGGCGGCCGCCGACACGGTGCTGGCCGACAGCAACGACGAGGACGCGGTCGCCAAGCTGATCAGGTCCCTGCTCGGCTGATCCCGTCCGGTGCTCGGCTGATCCCGACAGCGTGCGGGGTCAGAGGTACTGGCCGGTGCCGTGCTCGCCCTCGCCGGGCATTGCACCGCCCAGCCGTCCCGAACCCGGCTGGCCGATCTGGCCGGGCAGCGCGCGTCCACGCATCTGTTCCAGCTGCGCCCGGGCCGCCATCTGCTGGGCGAACAGCGCGGTCTGGATGCCGTGGAACAGCCCCTCCAGCCAGCCCACCAGCTGCGCCTGCGCGATTCGCAGCTCGGCCTCGCTGGGCACGCTGTCATCATCGAAGGGCAACGTGAGCCGGTCGAGCTCGTCACGCAGGTCAGGCGAGAGCCCCTCTTCCAGTTCCTTGATGGAGGACTGGTGGATCTCGCGCAGCCGGACCCGGCCGGCCTCGTCCAGTGGTGCTGCCCGGACCTCTTCGAGCAATTGCTTGATCATGGTGCCGATTCGCATCACCTTGGCCGGCTGCTCGACCTGGCCCATCACATCCTGGGCCACATCAGCGCCGTCGGCGCCCGCGCCACCGATCACGACCACCTGGTCTGAGCCGAAACCAGGCTGGTCCTCGGCCGGGTTCGACGGGGAGTCGGTCATCGCCACATCCTGTCCTAGATACCTGGATAGCTGCTCATAGAGTTCGACGTCGCTCATCGCCTCATCGTTCATGGATATCGCCCATCGCCGCAGGCCCGGCTCAGGGTTTGCCCAGTGCCGCGGTCTCGCTCACAGCTGCCCAACGCTCAACACCACCTTGCCGATGTGGGTGCTGGCCTCGACCACCCGGTGCGCCTGCGCCGCCTCGGCGAGCGGCAGCACCTGATCGACCACCGGCCGCACCTGACCCGATTCGATCAGCGGCCAGACATGCGCCTCGGTGCCGGCCACGATCGCGGCCTTCTGCTCGATCGGCCGGTGCCGCAGGCCGGCGGCGAAGATCGTGGCGCGCTTGGCCAGCAGGGTGGCGATGTTCAACTCGCCAGTGGCGCCGCCGACCATGCCGATCACGGTGAGCCGGCCCCCGGACGCCAGCGCGGCCAGGTTCGTCGGCAGGTACTTCGCGCCGATCGTATCCAGGATCACGTCCACTCCGGCGCCGCCGGTCTCGGCCTGGATGACCTCGGCAAAGTCCTGCTCGCGGTAGTTGATGGCCACGTCCGCGCCGTAGTCCCGGCAGGCCTGCACCTTCGCCGCGCTGCCCGCGGTGGCGAACACTCGCGCGCCCCGGGCCGCCGCCAGCTGGATCGCCATGGTGCCGATCCCGGAGCTGCCGCCGTGCACCAGAAAGCTCTCGCCGATGCTCAGGTGCGCGGCCGGCGCGCTGTCGATGACCATCGACCACACCGTGCAGGTGACCTCGGGCAAGGCGGCCGCGGTCACCAGGTCGATGCCGGCCGGCACCCGCATCAGCTGGACGGCGGGCGCGCAGACCTGCTCGGCGTAACCGCCACCGGACAGCAGCGCGCAGACCTCGTCGCCCGGTTCCCAGCCGGTCACGCCGGTGCCGAGGGCGACGATCCGGCCGCTGCACTCCAGGCCCAGGATCTGTGAAGCGCCCTTCGGTGGCGGGTACGTGCCGGCCCGCTGCATCAGATCGGCCCGGTTCACCGCGGTGGCCGCGACCTGCAGCAGCACCTCGCCCGGACCCGGCACCAGGTCGGGCACGTCGGTGAGCGAGAGGACGTCCGGGCCACCCGGTTCGGCTGCAAGCACTGCCTTCATGGCCTCGAACGTACCCGGTCGCCGCCCGACGCCCGCGCCCCGTCCGGCTGTCTTCGGCTCGCCTGGGGTGATCTCTCAGCCGAGGCTGATCGCCCGGACCGGGCACAGGTCGGCGGCCGTCCGGACCGCCTCCTGTAGTTCGGCGGCCGGCTCGGCATCCAGCAGCTGAACCACCCGTCGTGGTCGGACTGGTCGAACACCGCCGGCGCGGTCAGCGCGCACAGTCCGGAGCTGGCGCACCTGGCCTGATCGACGCGCACCCGCACCCCGCTCACCACCGCACCGGCAACCGGCTGACGCCGTAGACCACCATCTGGTCGCGAAAGCTCAGCGCTTCGACGGGCTCGGCCAGGGCCAGGCCCGGCAACCTGCGCAGCACCGTTTCCAGCGCGACCTGCAGCTCGATCCGGGCCAGCGGCTGGCCCAGGCACTGGTGCACCCCGTAGCCGAACGCGATATGCCGGCGGGCGTCGCGGTGCACGTCCAGGCCGGTGTCGGGCCCGAACACCTCCTCGTCGCGATTGGCCACGTTGATCATGCACAGCACACCCTCGCCAGCCCGGACGAGCTGGTCACCGACGTCGACGTCCTCGGTCGCCAGCCGGGCCACCCCGCTGTGCACCACCGACAGGTAGCGCAGCAACTCCTCGACCGCGCCCGGGATCAGCTCCGGGTCGGCGCGCAACGCGGCGAGCTGGTCAGGTTTGCTGAGCAGCGTGAGAATGCCCAGCGCGGTCATGTTGGCAGTGGTCTCGTGCCCGGCGATCAACAGCAACCGGGCCATCTGGGTGACCTCGTGCCGGCTGAGCTCACCGAGCCGCTCGTGGTCGTTGACCAGCTCGCTGAGCACCCCGTCGTCCGGCTCGGTCAGCTTGTCACCGGCCAGCTCGGACAGGTAGTCGCTGAGTTCGGTGTTGGCCCGCAGCGCCTCGGTCGGCTCGGCGCTGCGATCGAGCAGGAGCCGGCTGCGGACCTGGAAGAACTCGTGGTCGGCGTAGGGCACCCCGAGCAGCAGGCAGATCACCAATGAGGGCAGCGGCAACGCGAAGCCGGCGACGAAGTCGGCCGGCGGTCCGGCCAGCAGCAGCGCGTCCAGCAGGTCGTCGACGATCTGCTGGATCCGGGGCTGCAACTGCAGCATTCGGGTGAGCCTGAAGTCGCCGGTCAGCATCCGGCGTAGCCGCTGGTGCTGCGGGTCATCCATCCGGATGAAGCTGCGGTTCTGCAGTCCGGCCGCCGACGCCTCGGACACGAACGGAAAGTGCGGCGCAGTGTTGTCGGCGCTGAACCGGTGATCACCGAGCACCTCGCGCACCTGCGGGTAGCGGGTGATCAGCCAGGGCGAGTTGCCGTCCCAGAGCCTGACCCGGCTCAGCGGTCTGGACCGGGCCGAGGTGTAGGCCGGCGGCGGGTCGAACGGGCAGCCGGTCCGGGCAGCCGGGTACTCCAGAATCTCTGCCGGATGGCTTTCAGGGGGTGGGGTTTCAGGGGGTGGGGTTTCAGGGAGCGGGGTCTCCGGCATAGCGGCCTCCAGGCAGCAGGTAGTTCCATTGAGCAATTACTTCACCGTACCTAGCCATATATCCCTTTCGCACCAGTTAGACCATCTACTGCTGCCCTATTTGTACGGACAGTTCGACCAACACGACCCGAGCCCGATTCTGATTCCGACTCCGCCCCGGCCCGGCCCGGCGCCGAAACTCCCGCCGGCTGCCGGTTACCCGCAGGCTGGGCGCTGCGGCAGGATGGCGGCATGACAGATGTCGGCGTGACAACGGTGTCGTTGAACCCGGGACCCCTTTCCGAGGCCGAGGTAGTGGCGGTGGCCCGCGCGGGAGCGCCGGTCGAACTGAGCGCCGAGGCGCTGACCGCCATCGAGGCGTCCCGCACGATCGTCGAGGCGCTGGCCAACGACGTCGAACCGCACTACGGCATCTCGACCGGTTTCGGCGCGCTGGCCACCAAGCACATCCCGGTGCAACGTCGCGCCCAGTTGCAGCGCTCGCTGATCCGATCGCACGCCGCGGGCTCGGGACCCGAGGTCGAGCGCGAGGTCATCCGGGCCATGATGCTGCTGCGGCTGTCGACCCTGGCCACCGGCCGCACCGGCGTGAAACCGGCCACCGCCCGGGCGCTGGCGGGCCTACTCAACGCCGGCATCACCCCGGTGGTCCGCGAGTTCGGCTCGCTGGGTTGCTCCGGTGATCTTGCCCCGCTCTCACACGTCGCGCTGGCGCTGATCGGCGAGGGTGAGGTGCGCGACGCCACGGGTGAGCTTCGACCGGCCGGGGACGCGCTACGGGCTGCCGGCATCGAGGCAATCGAGCTTGCAGAGAAAGAAGGTTTGGCGCTGATCAACGGCACCGACGGCATGCTCGGGCAGCTGCTGATGGCCTGCGCCGACTTCGAGTTGCTGCTGCGCACCGCCGACCTGACCGCGGCGATGTCGGTCGAGGCGATGCTCGGCACCGAACGGGTGTTCGCGGCCGATTTGCACGCGCTGCGACCGCAGCCGGGGCAGGCGCTGGCCGCGGCGAACATGCGGGCGCTGCTGGCCGGCTCGCCGATCGTCGCCTCACACGACGGGCCGGACTGCACCTACGTCCAGGACGCCTACTCGATGCGCTGCGCGCCGCAGGTCGCCGGCGCCGGCCGCGACACGCTGGCACACGCCCGGCTGGTGGCCGGTTACGAGTTGGCCTCGGCGGTCGACAACCCGGTGGTCACCCTGGACGGCCGGGTGGAGTCCAACGGCAACTTCCACGGCGCGCCGGTCGGCTACGTCCTGGACTTTCTGGCGATCCCGGTCGCCGACCTGGCCAGCATGTCCGAGCGTCGGACGGACCGGCTGTTGGATGTGGCCCGCTCGCGTGGCCTGCCACCGTTTCTCACCGACGACGCCGGGGTGGATTCCGGGCACATGATCGCCCAGTACACCCAGGCGGCGATCGTCTCCGAACTCAAGCGGTTGGCGGTGCCGGCCTCGGTGGACTCCATCCCGTCCTCGGCCATGCAGGAGGACCACGTGTCGATGGGCTGGTCGGCAGCCCGCAAGCTACGCCGCTCGATCGACGGTCTCGGCCGGGTGCTGGCCATCGAGTTGCTGTCCGCGGCC
>JBPCPA010000155.1:0-4457 GCA_050999655.1 Jatrophihabitans sp. | reverse complement strand
CGATGAAGACCGGCAGTCGCCAGAGCGAACAGGAGAACGATATGCGCAAGATGATCGGGCAATGGGGAAGCTCCGTGCTGGAGGTACTGCTTCCTTCGGCGCGGGCGCAGGCCTGCACTCCGCCGTACTGCCAGCAGAGCGGGTCCAGGGTGCGGTGCTGTCAGCAGTGCAGTGGTGGCGTGGTGACCTGCGGCAGTTGGACTACCGGCACCTGCGCTCACAACAACCCCTGCTGATCGGGATCCACCGATCGGAGTCGACTACCCGAAAGGCCCGCCTTGACGATCTTGGCGATAGCGCTTGTCGTGATCGCGCCGATAGCCCTGTCGGCCTTCGGGCTGGTGCTGGTCCTGGCCCGTCGGCTCCGGTCGGTGACCGAGCGGGTGAACGCGTTCTTACCCCTGTCGGGTGGCAGCCTGCCGATGGCCGGCACTCCGATGCCAGACTTCTCCACCACCGCCAGTAGCGGCCAGTTGATGAGCCAGCAAGATCTGGCTGTTGGTGAAAGGGTGTTCGCGATGCTGAGCACCGACTGCCCGGCGTGTCTGGATCAGCTTGCGACCTTCCAGCAGGCCAGCTCCGCCTTGCCGGCCAAGCCCATCGTGGTTGTCGTCGGCCAGGCTGATGACCGGTCGACGATGGTCTCAGAGCTCACTGCACACGTTGTGGTGTTGGAAGAGGACGCATTCGGCCCGATCGCCACAGCGTTGGAGATCTCAGAGTTTCCTGCGGTGATGCTGGTCCGAGACGGCTACGTCCAGTTTGCCGACCACGCTCTGGACCCGGTGCTGGCCGCGCTCACGCAGCAGGCACCGGCTGGAGCGCAGCACTGAGCACCGCCCCAGCTGAAGGAAGGGTGGGGCTGCGCCGTGCGGCGCGCTGGTCTGGCGCGGCGCTGCGACTGGGCTGGGACGCCGCACGTGCCCAGCTCAGCGCGGTGGTGGTGCTGTCGGTGCTGGCCGGTGCGGTGCCGGTTGCCGCCGCCTGGTCGCTGCGGCTGCTGCTGGACGGGTTGGGTCGCCAGCCGGTGTCGAACTCGACCCTGATCGTTGCGGTGGCAGGCATCGTACTGTGCGGATTCGTCACCGTCGGCGGCCAGGCGGCCGAGAGTTACCTGCAAACCACGGTCCATCGCCGCCTGCGAGTCACCGTCGAGGCCCGGTTGTTTCGAGCCATCCACGCGGTGGACAGCCTGTCCAACTTCGAAGACCCCGCGAAACTCGATCAGATCCGGCTGGCCGAGCAGGCCGGCGAGGCCGCGCCCAGCGGCATCATCGCCGCCGGAATGTCGCTGGCCCAGACCGCAGTGACTGCCATCGGCTTTCTGGCCACCATCCTGCTGCTGTGTCCGTGGCTGGTGGCGGTGGTTCTGGTGGCTGCGGTTCCCACCTGCCTGCTGCAACTGCGCATCGCCCGGATGCGGGCCAACATGCTTGTCGAGACGTCCAGCTACCACCGCCGGCTGGTTTTCTACCGCTACCTCGCCGTCGATGTCCGAGCTGCGAAAGAGGTGCGGTTGTTCGGCCTCGGCGACTTTCTGATCGGCCGGATGCTGAAGGATTTGGGCAGCGCCAACTCCGCTGAGTCGATCGTCGATCGCGCCGCCGCGCGGGTGGAGATCATCATCGGCGCCCTGTCGGGCGGGGTTACCCTGTGCGGCGCGATTGCGGCGACCTACCTTGCGGCGCACCACCGGCTGACCGTCGGTGACGTCACGGTCCTGCTCGCCGCGATGGTGGCGCTGCAGGCCGCCGTCGGCCAGGTCACCGAGAACGCCTCGTCCGGCTATCGCAGCCTGTTGCTCTTCAGCCAGTACGTGGCAGTGGCCGAGACCGCGCCGGCGGTGGCGCCCGGCACCGGCCCGGTGCCGCCGCTGGCCCGTGGAATCGAGTTCGACGATGTCTGGTTCCGCTATGCCGATGATCTGCCGTGGGTACTGCAGGGCCTGAGTTGCCTGTTGCCGGCCGGCCAGGCGATCGGCCTGGTCGGCCTGAACGGGGCCGGCAAGACCACCATGATCAAGCTGCTGTGCCGGCTGTACGAACCGGCGAGCGGCTGCATCCGATGGGACGGCGTCGACCTTCGAACGATGGATCCGGTGCAACTGCGGCAGCGGATCAGCGCGGTCTTTCAGGACTTCATGTCCTATGACTTCACCGCCGCCGACAACATCGCCATCGGCTCGCTGGACGCTGTCGGGGACCTGGACCGGATTCGGCAAGCAGCCAGGCAGGCCGGCGCCGACGACAAGCTGCAGGCTTTGCCCCATGGATACCAGACCATGCTCAGCCGGATCTTCCCGCCGGATGAGAAGGGCCATCGGTCGGCTGCGCTGTCCGGTGGCGAATGGCAGCGGCTGGCGCTCGCCCGAGCCTTTCTGCGCAGCGATGCCGACCTGCTCATCCTGGACGAGCCGAGCTCCGGCCTGGACGCCCAGGTCGAGAACGCCCTGCACCGCACGCTCGGCAGCTTTCGCGTCGGTCGGCTCAGCCTGCTCATCTCGCACCGGCTCAGCGCGCTGAGTTCGGCGGACCTGATCCTGGTGCTGGCGGACGGCCGCATCAGCGAGCGAGGGACGCCCGCCGAGCTGACCGCCAGCGGCGGCACGTTCGCCCGGCTGTTCGAACTGCAGGCAGAGGGCTACCGGCTGCCGACTGCCAAGGCCCCGTTGGCGAATGCCGAAACCAGCATCGCGCCCGCGTAGAGTCGGGGGCATCGTGCACAGATCAGGCTGGCTCATCAGCGCAATCGCCTCGGCCGCGCTGTTCGGTTGGCTGGCCCGCCGGAGCCTGCTGGTGATCCGGATCGATGGCGACAGCATGACACCGACCTTCGGTCAGGACGACGCGGTGCTGGTGCTGAAGCCCCGGTTGGACCGGTCCGTCCGCCGCGACGACGTGGTGGTCTTTCGGCTGCCGGTCGGAACCACCGGGCCAGCCGGCAACCTGGTCAAGCGGGTGGTGGCCATCTCAGGAGATCCGGTGCCCGGCTCCGGCGATGCCGGCGATGGCGGCCAACTCGCGCCGGGGCAGGTCTACCTGGTCGGCGACGGGCCGAGTAGCTGGGACTCCCGCCGGTTCGGCCCGCTGTCGGTAGCCGATCTGCAGGGACGGGTGATCGCTCGGCTGGCGGCTTCGACCCGGCGTGGCGCACCGCTGAGGTCAGGTTCGGAGATGCCGTCCTGATGCTGTATGTCGCCGTGGGTTGTCGGGCCGCTCTGGCGCTGGTGTTCGCGCTGTCGGTGGCCGGCAAGCTGGTGGGTGGCGGTGCGTTCGAGGAGTTCAGCCGATCGATCGTTCAGATGAAGGCGGTGCCGGTCAGCCTGGTCGGCCTCACCGCCCGGGCCGTGGTCGCCGCGGAGGCGCTCATCCTGGTGTTGATAATCGCCCCGCTACCGATGGCCAACCTGCTGGGCTGCCTGCTGGCAGGACTGCTCACGCTCGGTTTCTGTGCTGCGATCATTCGCTCGATTCGCTCGGGCAATCGGGTGCCCTGCCGGTGCTTCGGACGCTCCAGCACCCCGCTCGGTGGGCGGCAGGTGGCCCGCAACGCTGTCCTGTTGGCGGTCACCGTGCTGGGTGCCGCAACGGCCTCCAGCACCGATGACCGGCAGCTGGCGGCCGCCCTGGTGGCGGTCATCGCCGGTCTGTTCGTCGGACTTCTCATCGCCAGCTTCGATGACATCGCAGAGCTGATCGTCCCGGCCTGAGCATCGAGCCGCGCCGCCCGCGGGACGAGCGTGCACCCGTTCGTGAACAACCCGACCGGCACGGACGGCTGACCCGCGCCCGGCCACCACGAGGTCACCTGGGCGACCGCCGCGGTTACGGCTTGGCCTCGGACCAGCGCTGGATCACGCTGACGTCGGCGACGAAGCGCACCGCGGTGTCCGGTGCCCACCGGTGGGCTGCCTCGGCCAGGCAGTCCAGCAACAACTGCCGGACGTCGGCCCCGGCCGCCGCGGGAGCGTGCACCAGCAACTCGTCATGCAGGCACAGCACCACCCGGGCGTCCCAGGGCAGGCCCCGGGCCCGGACGGTCACCGCCCACACCTTGAACAGCTCAGCCGCCGCACCCTGCACCATCGCGTTGCGGGCGTAGCGGCCCCGCGCGGCGGCGTTGGACCGTTCGGCCTCGGCGCTCAGGCCCGCCGGGGTCGGCCACATCCGCACCAGCCGGCCGCCGTAAGTGCGCACATCCCGTCCCGCCCGGCCGGCCTCGGCGGCGTCCTGCAGGTAGCGCACCGCGACCGGGTAGGCCGACTCCAGGCCCTTCAGCGCGGCCCCGGCGGTGCCCGAGGTCTGGCCGTACATGGCGGCCAGCACCGCGATCTTGGCCACCGGCCGCTCGACCCGCAGCCTGGCCGCGATCGGGGCGTAGAGGTCATCGTCGGGGGTGGTCCGGGGCAGCGCCCGATCGCCGGCGGCCGCGGCCAGCACCCAGGGCTCGCTCTTGCC
>JBPCPA010000118.1:0-3474 GCA_050999655.1 Jatrophihabitans sp. | reverse complement strand
CCGGTAATCTCGCGCCGGTGTCATCTCCGGCGGTCCCGCCCGCGGGCCCGGGCTCCCACTAGGACTGCACGCCCCAGAAGCCGACCCCTCGGACACCGATCGCACCAGTTCCAGCGGTTCGCTTTGCTCGGAGAGTCCAGTACCCGTTGTCTCCGAAAGCCCAGCCTGGATACATGGCTATCGGACCAAGGCTGAGATAGCTCACCGCGTTGGCCGGCACCGCAATATCCCCGCCGACCTGGTTGCCGAACTGATTGAACAACCCGATCGCGCCGCCCGTGCCGGCTGCCGTCGAGTTCGCGATCACGTCGATGCGAACCTTGGGGTGCTGCACATAGGCATACGCAATCTGCTGGATGACGTAGGCCGCGCTGGTGGTCGGCGTGGCCGAACTGCCCGCCGCCAGGTTGTCCACCCAACTGCCCATGGGCACGTACGGCCGAGCCAGGCCGACGCCGCCGTTGGTGTCGTCAGCGATGATGATGTTGCCGGTGCGGTCCAGTAGTTGAAGTGCCTGCTTGTAGGGCGGGGTGGTCGCGTTCAGGTCGCCCAGGAATGCGGCGGTGGTGCCGTCCTCGCGGTAGAGGACGAAGCCGGGTTGCCGGCTGCCGTCTGTGCGATTGAACGCCGTGGGCAGCGCGCCGATGAGGGCGACGGTATGGCCGTCGGCATCGATGACCGTGATGGTGCCGCCATCCACGATCTTGATCCCGCCCTTGTGGATCGTGGCATTCTGCAACGGGTCCGCTGTTTCGAGCTTCCGCACCCGCGCGAGAAGGGCGTTGAACTTCGACTCGATCGTCTTGGCGAGCGCGGGGATCTCAGGCATCAGACCTCCGGGATCTGAGCAAGGCTCAGCGGCACGGTCTCCGGGCCAGCTGCCGGCGGGGTGATCGTGTAGGCGGTGAGCCGCAGCTTGTCGGTGTAGCCGTCGGGGTAGTTCGTGGACTGGCCGGCCTTGACGGTGAAGTAGTCCCCGCACCGGTAGGAGCCGAGCCGGGGTTCGGCGTCGGCCAGGATGGTGACCTGCGGGGGCACCCGGGTGGTGCGGGCGTTCATCGCGGCAGCGTCGGACAGCCTCTGCATGGCGGCCGGGTCGTTCACCGATGAGTCCGACAGCACGGTCTGCAGCAGCGGATAGGCCGCGACCAGCGTCGGGTTCGGAGACCGGGTGAGCACCTGCCCGGCGCCGACACCCTCACCCAGCCCGATGACCTGCGTCGCGACCCGCTGCCCGTCCTCGCCGATGAGCAGCCGCGCGGTATTGCCGCCCGGGCGGCCGGCCGCAGGCTGCAACGTGATACCGGCATCGATTCCCCTGCGCGGGTAGGACAAATTCAACGTTCGGACCACCTGCTGGCCGACGATCTGGACGTCGATATCCCAGTCGAACCCGCCGGGCAACTTGGCCAGCGTGTTCAGCATCTCGGCGGCGCTGAGCCACCTGCCGGGCCAGTCGGTCTGGTCCCGCAGCACACCCGACGCGGGCACCAGAGGAATGCTGAGCGCGATCCCGCGCGACCCGGTCGGCGCCGTGCTGGAGCTGATCGGGTCCACCACCTGCCCGGCCAGTGCCGTCGCGATGACCAGCTGGTCGGTGGCCAACCACCCCGCGGCTGGCAGGTCACCGGCTAGGCCGGTGAACACCGGGAACACGTGCGCGAGGTAGGACGTGATGTAGGAGCCTTCGAGCGGGATCGGGCTGCCATCGTTGGGCCGGTTCGGCCGGTCCCAGATGATCCACTCGCCGAGCGCGACACCATCACGGACCGGCACGATCGTGGATCGCGCGGACTCGGTCGCCTCCAGCCGGGCCCGTGCCAAGACCGGGCTGAGCCCGGCGAGGGGCATCAGCGCGCTGAAAGTGCCGGGCGTGGACTGGTCCAGGGTGCGTTGGAAGCTCGCGGCGGTCAGATCGATGGTGCCGCGCACCTGCCCGGTGATCAGGTCGCACGCCTTGAACTGATACCTGCCCACGGCCACTCCCCTTTACTGGTAGGCGATGTCGTGGGTGAAGTCGTAGGCGGTGCCGGTCAGCTGCCCGAACGGGGTGGTGGAGCTGCGCAGCTGAAACACCGCGCTGGCCACTGTGCTGGCATCGGTGCGGAACAGGATCGTGTGACCGGTGACCTGGCCCATGCCGAGCGTTGCGCCGAGGATCGACACCGCCCCGGCGGGCATCGGGCTAGCGGCGGAGAAACCGTTGGCGTCGGAGTTGCCGACCTTGCGGGCGATGAAGTGCTTGATCGGCTTCGTCGGGTCATAGGCTGCGCCGACCAGGGGGGACCCGCCGAACGTGTCATTCGGGTTAGGCACCACCCAGCCGGTGCCGTTGTAGGTCTCCTGCCAGCCGAGATCGAGACGGTTCACCATCAGGCTGGTGTACGGGGTGAGCGCGTCGCGTTCAGCCTGGTTGCGGACCGGGATCGGCGCGCCGGCCGCCGCGGTGAACCCCACCCGGCCGGTGCTCGCGGCCTGCCCCGGGGCGACGTCGGCGACGTCGGCGGCCGTGATCGTCGTCGTCCCGGCTCGCACAGTGACCTGCTTGAGAACCACACACCGCCCGTTCGGCAACGCAGGCGGCACCTGAGTGCCAGACGGCGCCGCGATGCCGGTCACCATCTCGACCTTGCCGGTGAACGTCTGCACGTTCGCCGTGCCACCGCCAGCCAACGCCAGCGGAGTAGTGGCTACCCCGTCTCCTGGTTCGTTGTCATAGACCCGGGCGATGACCAGGTCGATCCGAGGGTTGGTCGCCGACGCCGGATGCGTCGTGAGAATATCGGTGTTCTGCAACGCATCCAGAGTCAGCACGTACGCCCCGCCGGCGGCGTCCGGGATCACCACCTGGCCCTTATTCACGTTGACGGTGCCGTTCGGGGTGACCAGCGCGGTCACAGCCAGATCGCTGCCGTCGGATAGCAGGATCCCCGGCCGCACCTGGCCGGGGCTGGACCGGGCGAACAGCGCGGCCCGAGCCTGCCTGTCTTGCGCGGCGGTGTACCCACCGGCCTGGACGTATTCGACTGTCACAGCCACGGCTGCAGCTCCTTACGGGTAGGGGTCGCGCCAGGCGGCGTCGAGGGTGGCGCCCAGACCGGAGTCGGCGGTGAACAGGATCTGGGAGTCGCCGGGTGGGCAGGAGAAGAACGTCCCGTTGACCAGCCCGGTCCGGTCGGCGATGCCGTTGAGCAACACCACCTGGTTCTGCAAGTCGATCAGCAGCGTGCCGCCCGGATCGACGGTGATCGCCACCTGCACCTGTGTGCCGCCGACCAACCTCACCTGCGGGTTGACCAGTGGCACGCCAGGTGCTGCGGTCAGGGTGATCAGCGGGTAGGCGTCGAGCGTGCCGGCGTTGTGCACCGTCGCCAGGCCCTGGTTGCCGAGTGACCCGTACACCCTGGGGTAGACCAGCGGGTAGGCCCGGCCGTTCGCGCCGGAGTACAGCCCAGATGTCGCATGGTTCAGGGT
>JBPCPA010000090.1:0-2626 GCA_050999655.1 Jatrophihabitans sp. | reverse complement strand
GGACCGAAGAACCTGACCACCGGAAACATCAGCAACACCCAGATCCTTATTCTGGGCATCGGCACCACGCTGGGCATCGTGGCCCAGGCGCTGATCCTGATCGTGCCGCTGCGGCGCACCGGCTTCGTCTGGCAGTGGCGATTCCGGGCCAGCCCGAACGAGGCCGGCCGGATGGCCGAGTTCCGGACGCTGACGCTCTGGGTGCTCGGCTACGTGGTGGTGAGCCAGCTGGGCGTGGTGGCCATCAACAAGGTGGCCGTCGATCACGGTGGCGTGCAGATCTTCGCCTACGCCGACCTGCTGTTCCAGGTGCCCTACGGCATCGTCGGGGTGTCGCTGCTGACCGCCCTGATGCCCCGGATGAGCCGGGCAGCAGCCCGCGGCGAGACCGCCAGCGTGCTGGACGACCTGCGGCTGGGCCTGCGCCTGTCGGCCATCGCCCTGGTGCCGATCTCGGCCGCCCTGATGGTCTTCGGACCGGCCTTCACCAGCGTGATCCTGCTCGGCCGGTTCGGCCGCGACGATGCCCGGCTGACCGGCATCGCACTGGCCTGCGGCGCCTTCGGCCTGGTGCCGTTCGCGCTGGTGATGCTGCAACAGCGGGTCTTCTACGCGATGCGCGACGCCCGGACGCCGACCTACATCAACGTGGCGATGGTGGCCACCAAGATCATCCTGGTGGTGACCGCCAGCAACCTGCTGCACGGCAGGTCGGTGATCGTGGCCCTGACGCTGTCCACCTCGACGTCCTACCTGGTGGGCTGCATCGTCGGACACTTCCTGCTGCGGGCCCGCTTCGGCGGCCTGGGCCTGCGAAGCGTCGCCGCGACCATCAGCTGGACCGCCGCGGCAGCAGCCGCGGCAGCAGCCGCCGGCCTGGCCGTGGTGCTGTTCACCACCTCCGCGCTGGGCGTCGGTCGCGGGCCGGCGCTGCTGGAACTGCTCGCCGGCGGCCTGCTGTTCATCGCGGTGTTCCTGCTGGTCGCCGTCCGGCTGCCACTACCCGAGATCACCGGCCTGGTGGCCGCCGCCCGGCGCCGACTGGGCTCATCCACCAAGCCGGTCGGCCCGGAATAGCGCTGGCCCTAGACTCGTTCTGGTCACGCTTTCTCAAACGAAACAGAGGTTGTTGTGAGCGAGAACCACCGCACGGTGATCATCGTCGGCTCCGGCCCGGCCGGCTACACCGCTGCGCTCTACACCGCGCGGGCCGAGCTGAAGCCACTGGTGTTCGAGGGCAGCCAGTACGGCGGAGCGCTGATGAACACCACCGAGGTCGAGAACTTTCCCGGCTTCCCGAGCGGCATCATGGGCCCCGAGCTGATGGCCCAGATCCGCTCGCAGGCCGAGCGCTTCGGCGCCGAACTGGTCAGCGACGACGTGATCTCACTCGACCTGCGGGGGCCGATCAAGACCGTCCGGACGCTGTCGGGTGAGTTCACCGCCGACGCGGTGATCCTGGCGATGGGCTCGGCCTACAAGAAGCTCGGCGTGGCCCGCGAGGACGAGCTGTCCGGCCACGGAGTGTCCTGGTGTGCCACCTGTGATGGCTTCTTCTTCCGCGGCCAGCACATCGTGGTGGTAGGCGGCGGTGACACCGCGATGGAAGAGGCCACCTTCCTGACCCGGTTCGCCGAGTCGGTGACCGTGGTGCATCGCCGGGACAGCCTGCGCGCCTCCAAGATCATGGCCGACCGGGCCGCCGCCAACCCCAAGATCAGCTTCGCCTGGCACTCCGAGGTTGCCCAGATCCACGGCGAGTCCACGGTGTCCGGGCTGACCCTGCGCGACACCCGCACCGGCGCCACCCGCGAGCTCGACGCGACCGGGCTGTTCATCGCCATCGGCCACGACCCGCGGTCGGAGCTGGTCAGGGACCAGATCGAGCTGGACGACGAGGGCTACGTCCGTACCGATGGCCACTCGACCCGGACCAACCTGGCCGGCGTCTTCGCGGCCGGTGACCTGGTCGATCACGTCTACCGCCAGGCCATCACAGCGGCCGGCACCGGCTGTCAGGCGGCGCTGGACGCCGAGAAGTTCCTGGCCGCGCTGGAGGCGGTCGGGGACGCCGAACTGGCCGCGCTGGAGGCCTGAACCGGCCACCGCGCGCCGTTAGCGATAGCCTGCCGGCGGGAAGGGTTGCCGACCCGCCGGTGTTAGGACAGTGCACGTCTCATTCGATATTGCAGGGAGATGCTCATATGGGCACGAACACGACAGCTGTCACCGACGCCACGTTCGCCAAGGACGTGCTCGAATCCGATACCCCGGTGCTGGTCGACTTCTGGGCCGAGTGGTGTGGCCCGTGCCGCCAGGTAGGCCCGATCCTCGAAGAGATCGCCGGCGAGCACGGCGAGAAGCTGCGGGTGGTCAAGCTGAACATCGACGAGAACCCGAACGTGGCCCGCGACTACCAGATCATGTCGATCCCGACCATGTCGGTGTTCAAGGGCGGCCAGATCGTCCAGACCATCGTCGGTGCCAAGCCCAAGGCCGCGCTGCTCAAGGACCTCGCCGACTACATCGGCTGCGCCAGCTCGACCGGTACGGGCCGGGGGGGCGCACGCGCCGGCGGCTGGGAGGTTTTTGTTTTTTTTTCCGTTCTCGCGGCTGAGGGATTCGT
>JBPCPA010000174.1:0-16269 GCA_050999655.1 Jatrophihabitans sp. | reverse complement strand
CACCTGGCCCGCGCGAGCGCCGCCCGCTGGTTGGCCTGGCCGCTAGTCCTCGGTGACCGGGTTCGAGCGCTCGAGCTCGGCGAGCGCCGCCCGCTGGTCTGCCCGGCCGGCCCGGACCGCGCCGGTCACCGCGATCACGAATCCGATCGGGACGCCCAGGCAGCCCAGGTTCAGCCAGAGCGGGCGGTTGTGATCGCCGAAGAAGAATGGCAGCACCGTCACCACCAGGAACACCAGCCCGATCACGAACAGCGCGAAGCCGATCCGGACCGAGGTGGGCCGAGAAATCGCAGCTGGCATTGATTCGTCCAATCTCTGGTGCGACCGATGGGGCTGGCGCGTTACCCTGTGACCTTGACGTCCGCAGCTGTGCGGACGTCAATCTTCTGTATCGACATTACGAATCCGATTCTTCATACGAGTAGTGGGGTGTTCACTCATGCCGTCCGGCAAGGTGAAATGGTTTGACGCAGAAAAGGGCTTCGGGTTCCTCGCCGATGACGAGGGCGCCGACGTCTTCGTCCACAAGGACGCGCTGCCGGCCGGGATCGCCGAGTTGAAGCCCGGTCAGCGGGTGGAGTTCGGGGTGGTGCAGGGGCGCAAGGGCAACCAGGCGCTGCAGGTCCGACTGCTCGACCCGGTGCCGTCGGTGGTCAAGGCCACCCGGCGGCCGGCCGATGAGATGACCCCGATCGTCGAGGATCTGATCAAGTTGCTCGACAAGGTCGGCAACTCGCTGCGCCGCGGCCACTACCCGGATCGGGCCGAGGGCAAGAAGGTGGCCACCCTGCTACGCGCGGTGGCCGACAACCTGGAGTCCTGACCCGCGTGCAAGCAGCGATCCACCGAGGGCCCCGATTCGTCGGGGCCCTCGGCAGCTGATGCGGCCGGCCGTGACCGGGCCGGCGGTCAGTCGCGCAGCGTGCCGATGGCTGGCACCAGGCCGGCGGCGTGGGCCCGGCCGAGCAGCTCGCTGATCGCGGCATAGCCGGCCTCGCCGAGATCGCGGCTGAACTCGTTGACGTAGAGCTCGATGTGTTGGCGTTGCACGTCCGGCTCCATCTCCTCGGCATGCTCGGCGACGAAGGCGGCCGAGGCCTGCGGGTGGGCGAAGGCGTAGTCCACCGATTGCCGGATCACCCGGCTGAGCTCGGCTGCGTCCAGGCCGCGCCGGGCCAGGATGGCGCCCAGCGGGATCGGGTGCCCGGTGCTGGATTCCCACCACTGGCCCAGGTCGGCCAGCGCGCTCAGCCCGTAGCGCGGGTAGGTGAACCGCGCCTCGTGGATCACCAGGCCGACATCGAAGCGGCCGTCCCGCACACCGGGCATGATCTGGGCGAACGGCACCACCTCGATCGAGGCCGGCGACTGACCGTGCGCCCACAGCCGCATCAGCAGGTAGGCGGTGGTGCGCTCACCGGGCACCGCGATCCGGGCCCCGGACAGGTCCGCCCGCGGGTCCCGGGTCAGCACCAGCGGGCCGCAGCCGCGTCCCAGCGCGCCGCCGCAGGGCAGCAGCCGGTACTGCTCGAGCAGCCACGGCAGCGCCGCGTAGGACACTTTGACCACATCGAACTCGCCACGCTCGGCGGCGTGGTTGGTGACATCGACATCGGCGAAGCTCACCCGGACCTCCGGCGCGCCCCCGATCAGCCCGTGGGTCCAGGCATGAAAGATGAAGGTGTCGTTGGGACAAGGCGAAAATGCCAGCTCCAGGGGGCTCATCGGGACGGCTCCGATCGTGGTGGCAGGTGCAGCGGCTCGGCCAGCAGCCGGTCGAAGGCGGTGCTCAGCGCGGCCAGCGCCTCGTCGATCCGCCAACCGTCGCGGTCCCGTGGGCCGACCCGGTTCGAGATCGTTCGGACCTCGGCGAAGCGCAGGCCGGCCCGGTCGGCGGCCTGGCAGATGCCGGCACCCTCCATGGCCTCGGCCACCGCGTCCGGATGGCTGGCCAGTAGCCTGTCCGCGCGGGCCTGGGTTCCGGTCACCGTGCTCACGCTCAACACCGCGCCGGTCAGTGCCGGGGCGCGCTTGCTCAGCTCGGCCACCACCTCGGCCCGGACCGGCCACCGGACCGGACCCCAGCCGAGCTCGGCCAGCGAGCTGAAGCTGCCGTCGGCGGTCTCGGCGCCCAGGTCGGCGTGCACCAGCGCGTCGGCGAGCACCAGTTGCCCGATGCCGGCGCCCGGATAGCCACCCGCGATGCCGGCGGCGATGACCAGGTCGTAGTCGCCGTCGGGCCGGTCAGCGGTAGAGAGCAGCGTTGCGGTGCTGAGTCCGGCCGCGACCGCCCCGACCCCGCCGACGAGGACGTCCAGCTGGCCGGCCGGGATGCTGGCCCGGTGCACCGTCAGCCCGGCCAACCGGTGCTGGCTGGCCGCCCGGCCGCCCAGCACCGCGGCGCCCTCAGCCGCCACTGCGGTCACCACCAGCACCCGGCTCATCGGCTACGGGACCAGCTGTACGAGGCACAGCCAGTTGGTCAGCCGGGTGGACGGGTGCAGTGCGGTCACCTGCAGGTAGTAGCTGCCGGTGGTCGCGGTGGGCACGTTCAGCTGCACCGAACGCTGGCCCCGCAGTGGGCCGGTGGACACACCGGTCGGCGTCTGCAGCGCGGTGTTGGTCTTGCCGTCGGTGGTGTAGGCCGAGACGATCCAGCCGGCGCTGGCCAGCTGCTTGGGCACCTCGATGACGATCTTCGAGCCCCCGTGGGCCTGGATCGTGCCCTGCTTGCTGGCAACCGGGTCGCAGCCGCCGGTGCTCAGCATGGTGCAGGCCGGCTGGGCGGCAACGGTGCTGGACCGGTCGTTGCTGAGCAAGGTGATGCCGGTCTGTGCCTTGGAGCACCCGGCCAGCGCCGGGCCGAGGGCCAGCAGCCCCAGCGCGCCGGCTCCCAGCCTGGCTCGGTGGGACGGATAGCTCACCGGCCGAGATTACCCGCGACCCCGGTTCAACCCGGTGGCCGGCTTGGCCGGCTGTGATCTGAGCGCCCGCTCGTGCCGCAGCATCATCGCCGCCACCCCGACCAGCACCACCGCGGCCACCAGAAAGCCCAGCGTGCCGTTCTTCGACGGCAGCATCAGCGCGATCGCCGCACCCAGCACCCAGGCCAGCTGGAGGAACGTCTCGGACCGGCCGAACGCCGAGGATCGCAGCGATTCGGCGACATCGCGCTGGATGATCGCGTCCAGCGACAGCTTGGACAGCGAGTTGCTCAGCATGCAGACGAACACCGCGCCGATCGCCACCGGCAGGCTGAACAGCACCGCGGCCACCACGCAGCCGATGGCGGCGGCCACCGTGCAGAACAGGATGATCAGATCCGGCCGGGCCAGCTTGAGCCGGGTGCCCAGCGCCGTCCCGCCGAAGTTGCCCAGGCCGGTGGCCGCGCCCATCGCGCCCAGGCTGAGCACCGCGTGCAGGCCATGCGAGACCGCCTCGATGTAGAAGGCGAGGAACAGGGTCAGAAAGCCGGACAGCCAGCGCAGCGCAGATTCGCCCTGCAGGGCCACGATGACCGGCGGTGCGAAGCCGCGCTTGGTCCAGTCGGCCAGCCGGGTGCGCAGGGTGCGCCCGGCCGGTGGCCGCCGCCGGGTGCTGGGTGGCTCACCGGCCGGGTTGGCCACCGGGGGCAGCGCGTCGACGATCTTGGGCAGCCGGAAGGAGTAGTAGGCGGTCACCGCGAACGCGGCGGCGGTGATCCAGAGCCCGAACGGGTAGGAGCCGGTCAGCTTGATCGCCACGCCGACCAGCCCGCCGCCCAGCACCGCCGCAACCAGACCGAACAGCGACAGCCGGGCGTTGGCCTCGACCAGGGTCAGGTTGGTGGGCACCAGTCGCGGCGCGGCCGAGGACCGGATCACCGCATAGGCCTTGGACAGCACCAGCGACCCGAGCGCGGCCGGGAACAGCAGCAGCAGGTCGGTGAAGTTCAGGGCCATCACCACCGCGAGTGCGGCCCGGCCGATGGCGGTGCCGGCCATCACCCAGCGCCGGCCGTGCTGCACCCGGTCCAGCGCCGGGCCGATCACCGGGGCGACCACCGCGAATGGTGCGACCGTCATCAGCAGATACAGCAGGACGTTTCCGCGCTGGGCGTCCGACGGGGCCGAGAAGAACACCGTGCCGGCCAGCGCGACAGTGACCATCGCGTCGGCCGCGTAGGACATCACCTGGTTCCAGATCAGCGCGGTCAGGCCCGATTCCTTGGCTCCGTCGGCCTCGCTGGCCACGATCACCTTGTGTGCGATCAGCTTGGAGAAGTACCGGCTGCGGGCCAGCACGGCCCTGGTCACCGTCAGATCGCCGGTGCCGGTCGGGGCAACCCGGGCTGGCTGCTCGGTCGGGTCGGCATCGAGACCGGCCGGCCCGGCGGGCAGTTCGGAGTGGGCATGATGATAGGTAGGAGCCGAGAAACCGTCCGCGCCGGCCACCTCGGCACCCGCCGAACCATCCGCTGCCGTCACGGGTCCATCCTGCCCCACGGCATGGACAGATGTCAGCGATCGGATTGCCGCCACGCGCAGGTGCCACAATGGGCAGCGTGAGAACACCTACCGAGCAGCAGCCCACCGGCCACCTCGATCCCGTGCTGGCCGACGCGGTCGAGCAGGCCCGGGCCGGTGCGGTCGAGATGGCCGGCACCGAGGTCGGCGTCCATCTCGGCGTCCGGGCCGAGGACGAGCTGGCGGTCACGCACGCCTTCGCCGCGGCGTTGCCCGGTTATCTCGGCTGGTACTGGGCAGTGACCATGGTGCGCGCGCCCGATCGCGAGCCGACCCTGGCCGAGGTGGTGCTGCTGCCCGGCGACGGCGCGCTGTTGGCCCAGGCGTGGGTGCCGTGGAGCGAGCGGTTGCAGCCCGGTGATCTCAGTCCCGGTGACCTGCTGCCGAGCGCGCCGGATGATCCCCGGCTGGTGCCGGGCTACCTGATGTCTGACGATCCGCAGGTCGAGGAGGTGGCGCTGGAGATCGGCCTCGGCCGGGTGCGGGTCCTCTCGCGTGAGGGCCGGCAGGATGCCGCCGAGCGCTGGTACGCCAGCGACCTCGGCCCGGACAGCCCGATGGCCAAGCAGGCCCCGGCACCCTGTGGCAGCTGCGGCTTCTTCGTCTCGCTGGCCGGTTCGCTGCGGGCCGGGTTCGGCGTCTGCGCCAACGAGATCTCCATCGCCGACAGCCGGGTGGTCTCGGTGGAGTACGGCTGCGGTGCGCACTCAGAGACCATCGCCGAGCCGGTCCTGGACGAGGCCGGCGACGTGTTCGAGGACGAGCTGATCGACATCGAGCCTCGCGAGCTGGCCGATGTCGAGCCGGCTGACATCGAGCCGGCGGACGCCGAGCTGATCGACATCGAGCCGGCTGACGTCGAGCCGGCGGACATCGAGCCGGCTGGATCAGTCGAGCCGGCTGAGCCAGCCGCGCAACTCGGCGAGCAGCCGCTGGTCGAGTCCGATCCGCTGGCCGTCGAGCCGGCCGACGGCGACCACGCCGCTGATGCTGGACAGGCTGAGCGCTAGCCGAGCTCCGGCGAACTCGGCGTAGGTGATCGGGCCAAGCTCGGTCTGCCAACCGTGGTCGATGGCCGCGTCGAGCAGCCGCCGCCGGGTGATGCCGGGCAGCACATCCTCGCCCAGCTCCGGCGTCCGCAGCAGGCCCGGGCCGGCCACGATCGCGACGTTCGCCCGGCTGGTCTCGCCGACCCCGCCGGCCTCGGTGCCGAACAGTGGCAGCGCGCCGGCCACCTCCAACCCGGCCAGCCAGCTGCGGTCGGCCCACTTGTGCCGCCAGCTGCCGGCCCGCGCCGGCCGGCGGGTGAGCGCCAGCGCCACGGTGGCCGGCCGGGCCGGGTCGACCTCGATCAGCGGCTGGTCGGCGTCGGGCCGCACGCTCACCCACAGCCGGGACCGCTCGGGCACCCCGTGCACCGCGGCGCGCAGCCGGGCGGGCAGGTTCTCGGGCAGCCGGTAGCCGTATATCTCCAGGCAGGACGCGGCCAGCCTGGCCAGGTGGTCGGGCAGCGCCACGATGGCTCCGTCCACCGCGAGCATGGTCTCGAACACCCCGGCCCGGACGTCCACCCGGGCCGGCCAGCTCCGGCCCTCCGAGGCAAGCCGGGCGCCGCCGAGCTCGACCAGCGGCGCGGCCTTGACCAGGCACTCCTGCCATTCCAGCATCGGCACCGAGTCGCTGGTGATCCCGCCGCCGACGCCGAGCTGCAACTGGTCACCGCTGAGCTCGAAGGTCCGGATCGCCACGCTGAACTCGGTGCGGTCCCCGACCGGGCTGAGGTAGCCGATGGCGCCGGTGAACAACCCGCGCGGCACCGTTTCTAGCTCGTCGATCAGCGCCAGCGCGCGCAGCTTCGGCGCCCCGGTGACCGAGCCCGGTGGAAAGGTGGCCCGCACCAGCTGGGCATCACCGGTGCCTGGTTCGCGGCTGCCGGTCACCTCCGAGACCAGATGCCACACGCCGGGCGCCGGCCGGACGTCCAGCAGGTGCTCGGCGCGCACCGTGCCCGGCCGGCAGACCCGGGACAGGTCATTGCGCATCAGGTCGAGGATCATCACGTTCTCGGCCCGGTCCTTGGCCGAGTGCAGCAACTCCAGGGCGGCCGGATCGTCCAGCCGGTCCGCCGGGACGTCGCGCCGGCGGGTGCCCTTGATCGGCGCGCTGCGAATCTGATGGTGACGCCGGTGCAGGAACAGCTCGGGCGAGAAGCTGATCGCGGTCCGGGCCGGGGTCTGCAGGTAGGCCGCGTAGTCCGGTTGCAGTGCCCGCACGCCGGCGGCGAACAGGTCGATCGGCGAGCCGGTCAGCCGGCCGGTCAGCCGGGCGCAGATGTTGACCTGGTAGAGCTGGCCGGCGCGGATCGCCGAGATCGCGTGCTCGACGGCGGCCAGGTGCCGCTCGATCGCGGTGCCGGTCAGGCTCTCGATGCCGACCCCGCCGGCTGGCAGCTCGGCGAAGCCCTCGATCAGGCCCGCAAGTCCGGCCAGCTCGGCGTCGCCGTGTCCACCGATGGATTCCAGCCACCAGCCACCGTCGGGGTCGCGGCGCAGCACGAGGTCGAAGTAGCCGAACCAGCCGCCACCCTGATAGTCCAGCCAGCCGATCCAGCCACCGCCGAATGGCCCGTCCCGATCGGCCAGTTCCGGATCGGTCACCGCCAGCTGGTCCGGGCCCGGCTGATCGAGCACCCGGGACGGATGCCAGCCGATGATCACCGATCCGTCAGCCCACCGCCCGGCCAGGCAGACCAGCATGCTGGTATCCAGTTGCGGGCAGCCGGCCAGCGCGCGCAGCAGCGCGCCGAGTTCGGGGACCCGGCCGAGCCGGCGGACGGTGAGTTCAGCCAAGCCGGCCTTCACCGGTGTGCTTGCGGATCAGCGGCAGGGCGAGCAGGCCGAGTACCGAGCCGGTGACCGCGGTCCACAGCCACACCCGGTGATGGTGTTCGCCGAGCCAGGACCAGAACGGCAGCAGACCCAGGCTGGCAAGCATGAACAGCGCGGTTCCGACGAACACCACGTTGCGCGCGTTGACGCTCAGCATCTGCGCGGCAAGCTCGTCCGCGAGCTCGTCGGAGGGGCTGGCGGCTGCGGGCTCGGGCCGCCGATCGGGGTCGGCTGATCCGGCGGAAACTGAACTGTCGGGCACAACCCGGCAGGTTACGCCCCACCCCGGCCGGCACCGGGCGAACTGGCGGGTAACGATATTGTTAGCTAAGCTAATAATATGTCCGCCCCGATCCTGACTGCCGAACTGGCCTCGCTGCTGCGGCTGTCCTTGTTGCGCGCGGCGCGCCGAATCCGCTCCCAGCGGGTGAACACCTCGGCGACCCTGTCCCAGCTCTCGGCGCTGGCCACGGTGGGAAAGTGTGGCCCGATGAGTGCCGGCGAGGTGGCGGCCATCGAGCGGGTGCAACCGCCGTCGATGACCAAGATCCTGGCCTCGCTGGAAGCCTCCGGCTGGGTCCGGCGGGCCGCGCATCCCGACGATCGCCGGCAGTCGATCATCTCGATCACCGACGCCGGCCGGGACCTGCTGGAACAGGAGACCCGGGCCCGGGACGAGTGGCTGGCCCAGCGGCTGGTGGACTTCTCCCCCGAGGACATCAAGATCCTGCGCGATGCGGTCGACGTACTGGACAGGCTGGGATCTGAGTGAGCCCACCGCCCATCGCGCAGGCTCACGAGCCGCTAGCCGATGCCGGCGTACCACCCGTTGCCAGCCCGTCCGGGACGGCGCAGCACCCGACCGAGGCGCGGCCCGCCCGGGTCAATCCGCTGCGATCGTTGAAGGTACGTAACTACCGGCTGTACTTCTCCGGGCAGTTGATCTCGCTGACCGGCACCTGGGCGCAGCGGGTCGCCCAGGACTGGCTGGTGCTGCAACTGACCAACTCCGGTACCGCGCTAGGCGTGGTCACCGCGTTGCAGTTCGCGCCGTCCCTGCTGCTTTCGCTCTATGGCGGGGCGCTGGCCGACCGCGGCGACAAGCGGCGGTTGCTGCTGCTCACCCAGACCGGCATCGGGCTCGCGGCGTTGCTGCTGGGCCTGCTCGACGTGACGGGCGCCGTCCGGCTCTGGCACGTGCTGGTGCTGGCGGCGGTCCTCGGGGTGATCTCGGCGATCGACACCCCGATCCGGCAATCGTTCGTGGTCGAGATGGTGGGCGGGCAGGATTTGTCCAATGCTGTCGCGCTGAACTCCACCACCTTCAACCTGGCCCGGATCATCGGCCCGGCCATCGCCGGCGTGGTGATCACCAGTTTCGGCACCGGCTGGGCCTTTCTCGGCAATGCGGCCTCGACGATCGCGGTGCTGGCCGGGTTGGCGCTGATGCGCTCGGCCGAGCTGTTCCCGTCCACCCCGGTGGATCGCAAGCCTGGCCAGTACCGCGACGCCATCCGCTACGTGCGCAACAGGTCTGACCTGATGCTGCCGATGCTGCTGATGTTCGTGATCGGAACCTTCGGGTTCAATTACCAGATCACCATCGCCCTGATCGCCAAGCAGGTCTTTCATCGCGGGGCGGGTTCCTTCGGCCTGCTGTCGACCACGCTCGCGGTCGGCGCGACCGTCGGCGCGCTGGCGGCCACCTTCCGGCGCAATCGGCCGACCCGGCTGTTCCTGGTCGGCGCGGCGAGCGCGTTCAGCCTGAGCGAGATCCTCTCCGGCCTGATGCCGAGCTTCGAGCTGACCGCGCTGGCGCTGGTGCCGGCCGGCCTGTGCATGATCACCCTGGCGCAGGCCGCCAATGCCACCGTCCAGCTGGGCGTCGAACCGACCATGCGGGGACGGGTGATGGGGCTCTATATCCTGTGTTTCATGGGTGGAACACCGGTCGGTGCGCCGATAGTTGGCTGGCTCGCCGAGGTGTTCGGACCGCGCTGGGGGCTGGTCGGCGGTGGCCTGATCTGCCTACTCAGCACGCTGGCGGTGGCCGGTTACCTGGCCCGCAGCCACCGGGTCGGTCTGGCCGAGTTGCGCGGCCGCCTGGAACCCTCGCGCGCGTGAGCGCGGTGCAGCCGGTCACCGATCCGGCCGACCCACGGCTGGCTGACTACCGGGACCTGATGGATGCCGATGTGCGGCCCGACCGGCGAGGCATCGTCATCGCCGAGGGTGTGAACGTGGTCGAGCGGTTGGCCAGGTCGGCCTACTCGATCCGTTCGGTGGCCGGCGTGCCGGCCAAGCTGGCCGCGCTGGGGCCGCTGCTGCAGAACCTGGAATGCCCGGTCTACGAGCTGGACAAGTGGCTACTGTCCGAGGTGGTCGGCTTTCGGGTGACCCGGGGCGTGCTGGCCGCCGCCGACCGGCCAGCACCGGTGCCGCCGCAGCGGTTGGTGGCCAGCGGGCAGCGGTTCGTGGTGCTGGAGGGCATCAACGATTTCGAGAACCTCGGTGCCATCTTTCGCAACTGCGCCGCCTTCGGGGTGGATGCGGTGCTGCTGGATCGCCGCTGCGCCGACCCGCTCTACCGGCGCAGCGTGCGGGTGTCGATGGGCAACGTGTTCGGCATCGGGTTCGCCACGCTGCCGGACCCGTGGCCGGACTCGCTGGAACTGCTGCGGGCCGCCGGCGTCCGGCTGCTGGCGCTGACCCCGCGGCCGGCTGCCACTGCGCTGGCCGAGTTCGTCGCACCGCAGCGCTGGGCGATCATGCTGGGCGCAGAAGGTCCCGGTCTGTCCGAGCAGGCACTGGCCGCAGCCTCGGACCGGATCCGCATTCCGATGGCCGCCGGGGTGGACTCACTCAACGTAGCGACCGCCGGCGCGGTGGCGCTTGCGCGGCTTTGTGGCTGACACGTCACAGTGGCCCGGTGCGTTGAGCTTGTCGCGAGCAATCATGCCCTGGCCGCTGGCGCGGACCCACCTGGCTGGCGAGGGATTCGGACTGCCGAATTCATAGGTCTTGCCTGATCTGCCAGAGCTTGACAGGGAATGGTGTCAGGCGTACGAATCGTCTGACAACCTTGGGAGGACGGCATGACCGCATTGCTCGATCTCGAACCACTGGCCAGCACCGACGAACTCACCGGACTCGACGAGCTGTTCTTCGGCGACGACAGTGATGACGCCCACGACCTGCAGAACTGCTACATAACCGCGCGGTGCGGGGCCGGCTCGCACACTCAGTACTGCATCACGACCTACTAGCCTGCCGACAGACAGCCGGTGATCGACGATCCCGTCGGGGATCGAATTCGACTTCTTGCTGGTGCGGCGGGGTGCAAGGTCGCTGAGAGCAGTGTCTGGCTCGTCGTGCAACCGCCGAATGTGGTGGTGCCCGAACACGGCTGGAAGCTGCACATCTCCAGCCGGCCGGCCTATCTCGTCGATACCGTCGGGCTGGTTGTGCCGGTCCTGCTGCGGCGCCAGGTTCTGTTCAAGGTCGCCAAGTCGCCGCAGGTCCTGATGCGGATCAATGCCGGCCATGACTCGCCTGCGGCGGTGGGCAAGGCGATCACCGTCTATCCGGCACCCGAGCTGTTGTCAGAACTCGGCAACGAACTCGTCGAGTTGCTGGCCGGGCATACCGGGCCCCGGATCGCCAGTGACCGGCAGATCAGCCCCGACGCTCCGGTCTTCTACCGTTACGGCCCGTTCCGGGCGTCGTGGCGCGCCGATTCGCGGGGCAAGGTCGGAATTGATATTCGCGGACCTGGCGGCGAAGTCTTCGAAGGCCTCGCCCGACAGCACTACCAGCAGCCGGCCTGGGCCAGCGATCCGTTCGGCCACGAACCGGTCGTCCAGGCGACTGATTCCCCTGTGCTGGCAGGCAAATACCGGCTGACCACGGGTGTGCAGCGCAACGTCCGAGGCAGTATCTTCCGCGCCGTCCGGCTCGCTGATGACCTGCCGGTCGTCGTCAAGCAGGCGCGCGCCTACGTTGCGGAGGACGAGCAGAATCTCGACGCCAGGTTGCTGTTACGCAACGAGCGACGGATCCTCTGCCTACTCGACGGCGTGCCGGGCGTGCCCAGCTTCCTGGACCACGTGCGCAGCGGACCGGACGAGTTGCTGGTCACCTCGGACTGCGGTCCGCTGAGCCTGGTCCAGGATCTGGACGAGCACGGGCTCTACCTTGCCGCTGATGGCCTGCGATCGATCGACAGGCTGGCCGCCCAGCTGGCGGCGGTCGTGGTCGGAATTCACCAGCGGGACGTCCTGATCAGGGATCTCTCGCCCAAGAACGTGGTGATCGGGCCGGCAGGCCCCTCGATCGTCGACTTCGGTATCGCGGCCGCGGAGGGCATCGCGCCGTCGGGCTTCACGCCGGGTTACGCGGCACCGGCCCAGCGTCGCGGCGAGCCATCGACCAGGTCGGATGACTGCTACGCACTGGGCATGACCCTGCTGTTCGCGTTGACCGGCATCGATCCGGTGACCGTCGGCGACGATCCCGAATGGACGCGGCTGCGCGCCCTGGAGACGCTGGCGGCATTCACCGGCGGGCGTCCGGTCGCGGGCATTTCCGGGCTGCTGTCGAGCGAGCCTGAGCTGGCGCTGCGGACGCTGGCGGAGTTGGCCTCGCCGGCCCACGAAACCGGGGCGGGAGCGGTAAGCCTGCCTCGCAGCCAGCAGGTTGATGCCGATCTGGCCGCAGAGATAACGGTATTCCTGGCAGCTGAGCTGACGGCACGGGCTAAGCGACTCCTTGTCGACCCCGAGGCGGCCGGCGGCCGAGCTGATGCCAGCATCCAGCTGGGACTGGCCGGGGTCGGCGTGCAGTTGCTGCATCACCTGCAGCTGCCCGACGTTGTCGAGGTGGTGGCAGAGCTGGCATACCGATCGGCGGCGGCGGCGTTCAGCGTCGGGCTACCGCCGGGTCTCTACGCCGGTGTCACCGGTGTTCGGCTGTTCCTTGCCGAGGCCGCGCGAGCCGGTGTCGGCGATGGAGGGCAACTGGACGAAGAATTGGTACGAGCCGACCGGACCGCCGAGCTGGCCGGTGCCGATCTGATGATTGGTGCGGCGGGTGTCGGCTGGGGTCATCTGCGGCTGTTCGCGTTGACCGGCGACCCGGCTGCGCTGGAGCGAGCCCGCGGCTGTGCGCAGTTCCTGATCGATGGGGTGGCCACTGGCCTCCAGTCCGATCCGCCCGCGGCCCGGGTCGGGGTCGATCCCGCTGCCGGGTTCGCCCACGGCCGGGCCGGAACGGCCTACCTGGTTGCGGCGCTGGCCGCCGTGGATGGGCGTTTCGAGGCGCCGGCCCGCCGGCTGGCTACCGAGGTGGCGGCCGACGTTCCGCGGCTCGTTGCAGCAGCTGCGGGCGTGACAGCCCGGCCGCTGGCGGCGTCCTGGTGCCAGGGGCTGGCCGGAGTGGCCAGCGCGTTGCAAGCCTGTGGCGAGGCGCTGAACGAACCCGAGTGGGGGCAGGCCGCGGTGCTCGCCAGCCAGGCGTGCGTGGACTGGGTGCCTCGGCTGTCGGTGGTCGGTCAGTGCTGCGGTCTGGCCGGCGTCGGTTCGATGTTGACCGGCTTGGCGACGGCGCGTCGGGCCGCCGGCCGTACCGACGGTCTCGGACTGGTTGCCGGCCAATTGCTCCGACGCAGTTCGGGACCGTCGAACCGGCCGGTCTTCGAGACCCGGTTCGGCGGGAACGACGCCTCGTGGGGGTATGGCATCGCCGGTGTTCTCGCCTTCTTCAGGTCGATCGGTGAAGCCGAATCCGGCCCTCGATCTCCGGTCGCGGCGTTCGACTGAGGTGGCGTGCCTCCGCGCTCTACCTCGGTACCGCAGCGGCTGGTTGCTACGCGCTGTCAGTCGCCGGTCGGTGGCCGTGCACTGACCCTCGCGTTCTGCTCTGGGCGAACGCGGTGCTCGGAACACATCCTCCTGCGGCCAGGTTGAGTGCTAGTGACTCAACTTTCTGACCCTTGTGAGGATGACGATGGCTGACACAGCTGCCCTACCGATGTTGCCGCTCGATGACGTCGTGGTGCTGCCCGGGATGGTCGTCCCGGTTCCGATGTCCGACGCCGAGGTGCGGGCCGCCGTCGAGGCGGCGCAGGCCTCGACCGGCCAGGACGGCGACGAGCTGCCACGGGTGCTGCTGGTGCCCCGGCTGGACGGCAAGTACTCCGGCTTCGGCGCCGTCGGCGTGATCGAGCAGGTCGGCCGGCTGCGTGGTGGCGAGCAGGCGGCGGTGGTGCGCGCCACGGCTCGGGTCCGGATCGGCACCGGCACCACCGGCCCTGGTGCGGCCCTGTGGGTCGAGGCGGCGGTGCTGCCCGAGCTCACCGAGCCGGCGGCAGAGGTGCGCGAGCTGGCCAAGGAGTACAAGTCGATCGCGACCACCATCCTGCAGCAGCGGGGCGCTTTCCAGTTCATCGACTCGGTGCAGAGCATCACCGACCCGGCCGCGCTGGCCGACACCGCCGGTTACGCCGGCTATCTGACCAACGAGCAGAAGGCCTGGCTGCTCGAGACCCCCGAGGTGCTCGAGCGGCTGCGCTCGCTGGTCGGATGGAGCCGGGAGTATCTGGCCGAGCTGGACGTCGCCGAGACCATCCGCAAGGACGTCCAGGAGGGCATGGACAAGCAGCAGCGGGAGTTCCTGCTGCGCCAGCAGCTGGGCGCGATCCGCAAGGAACTGGCCGAGCTGAACGGCACCACCGCCTCGGAGGAGCAGGACTACCGGGCCCGGGTCGAGGCCGCCGAGCTGCCCGAGAAGGTGGCCGCGGCCGCGCTGGCCGAGGTCGACAAGCTGGAGCGGACCTCTGACCAGTCACCCGAGGTCGGTTGGATCCGGACCTGGCTGGACACGGTGCTGGAGATTCCCTGGAACAACCGGACCGATGACACCTACCAGATCGCCGAAGCCAGGGCGATCCGGGACGCCGACCACGCTGGCCTGGACGACGTCAAGCAACGGATTGTGGAGTACCTGGCCGTCCGGCGCCGCCGGCAGGACCGGGGCCTGGGCGTGATCGGTGGCCGGCGCAGCGGCGCGGTGCTGGCCCTGGTCGGACCGCCCGGGGTAGGCAAGACCTCGCTGGGCGAGTCGGTGGCCCGCGCGATGGGACGCACGTTCGTCCGGGTCGCCCTCGGCGGCGGCCGGGACGAGGCCGAGATCCGCGGCCACCGGCGCACCTACGTCGGCGCGCTGCCCGGCCGGATCGTCCGGGCCATCACCGAGTCGGGCTCGATGAACCCGGTGGTGCTGCTGGACGAGGTCGACAAGCTCGGCTCGGACTACCGCGGTGACCCCACCGCGGCGCTGCTCGAAGTGCTGGACCCGGCGCAGAACCACACCTTCCGTGACCACTACCTCGAGGTCGAGCTGGACCTGTCCGACGTGCTGTTCCTGGCGACCGCCAACGTGCTGGACTCGATCCCGGGTCCGCTGCTGGACCGGATGGAGCTGGTCACCCTGGACGGCTACACCGAGGACGAGAAGTTGACCATCGCCCGCGATCACCTGCTGCCCCGCCAGCTGGAGCGGGCCGGTTTGACCGGCGAGGAGGTGCGGATCTCCTCCGACGCACTGCGCCGGCTGGCCGGCGAGTACAGCCGGGAAGCCGGGGTGCGAGAGTTGGAGCGGTTGATCGCCCGGATCCTGCGCAAGGTCACCGCGAACGCGGCGCTGGCCGGTGTGGCTGACACCGGCGAACCGGTCGAGGTCGAGGTGGCCGACCTGCGCGGCTACCTCGGCAGGCCCCGGCACACCTCCGAGACCGCCGAACGCACCGCGGTGCCCGGGGTGGCGACCGGCCTGGCCGTCACCGGTGCCGGCGGTGACGTGCTGTTCGTCGAGGCCTCGCTGGCCGACGCGGCCACCGGCTCGACCGAGCTGCGGTTGACCGGCCAGCTCGGGGACGTGATGAAGGAGTCGGCCCAGATCGCCCTGTCCTACCTGCGATCGCATGGTGCCGAGCTGGCGTTGCCGGTGTCCCAACTGGCCGATCGGGGAGTGCACATCCACTTCCCGGCCGGCGCGGTGCCCAAGGACGGCCCGAGTGCCGGCATCACGCTGACCACCGCGCTCGCCTCGCTGCTGTCCGGCCGGCTGGTCCGATCGGATGTGGCAATGACCGGTGAGGTGTCCCTGACCGGACGGGTGCTGCCGCTCGGCGGGCTGAAGCAGAAGCTGCTGGCCGCCCACCGCGCCGGCATCAGCACCGTGCTGATCCCGAGCCGCAACGAGCCCGACCTGGACGACGTGCCCGACGAGGTGCGCGCGGCTCTCAGCATCCATCCGGTATCAGACGTGCGCGAGGTGTTGGAGCTGGCCTTGGAACCGGTTTGCTGCCGCGACAGCCGGCATCGAGGACGAAGCCGGCTCGGTGGCCGCGGCCTGAGCAACCGGCCACCAGCCGCTCAGCCGGCCGCGAGCTGCCGGCCGAACCGCACTGCCAGCGCCTGGCGTGACTCAGACCAACGAGTCGCGCCAGGCGTTGTGCAGTGCGGCGAACCGTCCGGTTTCGGTCTCGATCAGCTGCTCCGGAGTGCCGTCCTCGACCACCCGGCCGTTGTCGAGCACCAGCACCCGGTCGGCGATCTCGACGGTGGACAGCCGGTGCGCGATGATCAGCGCGGTGCGGCCGTGCAGCACCGTGCGCAGCGCACGTTGCACCGCGCGCTCGGTCGGGATGTCGAGGCTCGAGGTGGCCTCGTCCAGGATCAGCACCGCCGGGTCGGCCAGGAATGCCCTTGCGAAGGCGACCAGTTGCCGCTGGCCGGCGGATAGCCGGCCACCGCGCTTGCGGACGCAGGTGTCGTAACCGTCCAGCAGCCGGCGGATGAACTCCTCGGCGCCGACCG
>JBPCPA010000006.1:0-3788 GCA_050999655.1 Jatrophihabitans sp. | reverse complement strand
GCCAGCGCCTTGATCTGCTTGCCGGTCCAGTCGCCGTAGTCGCACTCCAGCAGCCGCCGGTCGGTCTTGCTGAGCGGGGCCCGGCCGGCCGTCCGCTGTGCCTGCAGCACCGCCTTGGCGGTTTCGGCACACCGCTCCAACGGGCTGGTCACCACCGCGGCCAGCGGCAACGCAGCCAGCCGCTGCGCCGCGGTCGCAGCCTGGGCCCGGCCACGCTCGTCCAGCCGCACGCCGGGTAGCCGGCCGGCCAGCACCGGGCCGGTCATCGCGGTCAGGCCGTGCCGCAGCAGGAACACCGTGGCCATCTGTTTCGCTCCTTGCCGACCGCTGGGTCAGGTCGCCGAGATGGCGCCGCCGGACAGCAGCCCGATCAGCACCACCCCGAGCACGATCCGGTATCCGATGAAGATGAAGGTGGAATGGCGTGCCACGTAGCGCAGCAACCAGGCGATCGAGGCCAGCCCGACCACGAACGAGATCAGCGTGGCCAGCACCGTGACGCCCATCCCGGGCGCCGCGGAATCACCGATCTTGCGCGCTTCGAACAACCCGGAGGCAACCACCGCCGGCACCGACAGCAGGAACGAGAAGCGCGCGGCGGTCACCCGGTCCAAGCCCCGGAACAGCCCGGCGGTGATCGTCGAACCCGAACGCGACACGCCCGGAATCAGCGCCAGCGCCTGGGCGGTGCCGACCACCACCGCGTCCCGGGCGTTCAGGTCCTCCTCGGTGCGGGTCCGGCTGCCGCGGCGCTCGGCGACCAGCAGCACCAGGGCCATCACGATCAGCGCGGTCGCCAGCACCCACAGGTTGCGGGCACCGGTCTCGATCTGGTGGGAGAACAGCAGACCGAACACCCCGACCGGGACGGTGGCCAGGATCAGGTACCAGCCCATCCGGCATTCCAGGCTGCCGCGGACCTCGCGATCGACCAGGCCGCGTAGCCAGGCCACCGCCACGTGGACCAGCTCGCGCCAGAAGTACAGCACCACCGCCGCGACCGTGCCGAGCTGGATGACGGCGGTGAAGGCGGTGAAACCGGCCTGGTCCACGTGTGGGTTCAGCCAGGCCTGCACCAGCCGCAGGTGCCCGGTCGAGGACACCGGCAGGAACTCGGTGAGGCCCTGCACCAGGCCGTAGAAGGCTGCCTGAACCGAAGAGATGGTGGCGCTCATCGCCGGTCGCCGAAGGTGGCGGGGCGGCTCATCCGGCGGCGCCGGATTCGAGCAGTGCCTCGGCTGCGACCCGCAGGCCGTCCAGCCGCTGCTCGAGGGTGGCTGCGTTCGGGATGATGTTGAGGGTGGTCACACCGGCCGTGGCGAAGGCGGCCATCCGCTCGGCGATCCGGGGCTTGGGCCCGATCAGCGAGGTGGCGTCGATGAACTCGAACGGCACGGCCGCGGCGGCCCCGTCGTAGTCGCGGGCCATGAACCGGTCCTGGATCACCGCCGCCTGCTCGCCGAAGCCCATCCGGATGGCCAGCTGGTTGTAGAAGTTGACCTCCCGGCTGCCCATCCCGCCGATGTAGAGCGCGGCGTAGCCCCGGATCGGCTCGGCGGCGGCCTGCAGATCATCGCCGATCACCATCGGCGCGCTGGCAACCACGTCGAAGCCGTCCAGGCTCTTACCGACCTTGGCCCGACCGGCGCTGATCAGCTCCAGTTGCTCGCCGACGAAATCACTGGACAGGAAGATGCCGAGCCAGCCGTCGGCGATCTCACCGGTCAGCTCCAGGTTCTTCGGACCGACCGATGCCAGATAGATCGGGATGTGCTCGCGGACCGGATGCACGGTCAGTTGCAACGCCTTGCCCGGCCCGTCCGGCAACGGCAGCGTGTAGTGCTGGCCGGTGTAGCGGACCCGCTGCCGCGACAGCGCCAGGTTGACGATGTCGACGTACTCGCGGGTGCGGCCCAGCGGCTTGTCGAAGCGGACGCCGTGCCAGCCTTCGGAGACCTGGGGTCCGGACACGCCCAGCCCCAGCCGGAACCGGCCGCCGGACAGGGTGTCCAGGGTGGCCGCGGTCATCGCGGTCATCGCCGGGCTGCGGGCCGGGATCTGCAGGATCGAGCTGCCCAGGCCGATCTGCTGGGTCTGCGCGCCGACCCAGGCCAGCACCGTCGGCACGTCCGAGCCGTAGGCCTCCGCGGCCCAGGCGCAGGAGTAGCCCAGGACGTCGGCCTCCCGGGCGAGCGCGAGGTTGTCGGCATCGTTGCCCATGCCCCAGTAGCCGAGGTTCAGTCCGAGTTTCACTGCGTCGCTCCAGGTTTCACTCCGGTCACGATACCGACTCGCCGGTAACAAGCTGGCCCGAGCGTGCCGCCCGAGCGAGATCCGGGGTGTTCTGCGGGCCGGGACGGCCGGGTCGGCTAGGTTGCTGCGTGTGGAACAGCGCGCGTTGGGTCGCAGCGGCCTGAAGATCTCTCGGCTCGGGCTCGGCACGATGACCTGGGCCAACGGCACCGATCCGGACGAGGCGGCGGCCATCCTGGTCGCCTTCCACGATGCCGGCGGTACCTTCGTCGACACCTCGGTGTCCTATTCCGGCGGGGCGGCCGAGCGGATCCTGGGCGCGCTGCTCGCCGACCTGGTACCGCGTTCGGAGCTGATCATCGCGTCCAAGGCCGGCATCACCCGGCACGGCGACGAGCGCGTCGTCGACACCTCGCGTGGGGCGCTGCTGCGCCAGCTGGACGAGTCGCTGGTGAACCTGGGCGTGGACCATCTGGACCTGTGGCAGGTGCACACCATCGACGCCGGGGTGCCCGCCGAGGAGACGCTGTCGGCGCTGGATTCGGCGGTGTCGGCGGGCAAGGTGCGCTATGTCGGGGTGTCGAACTACCCGGGCTGGCGCACCGCCCAGGCCGCCACCTGGCAGCGCGCGGTGCCGGGCCGGGCCCCGCTGGTGTCCAACCAGGTCCGCTACTCGCTGCTGGACCGGGGGGTGGAGCGCGAGGTGATCCCGGCCTGCGCCGAACTCGGCCTGGGCATCCTGCCGTTCTCGCCGCTAGGAGGCGGAGTGTTGACCGGCAAGTACCGGGCCGGCGTGCCCGCCGACTCCCGGGGTGCGGCGCAGGGTCGCAACCTGGCCAGCTACGCCGACGCTCGCCAGCTCGGCATCGTCGAGGCGGTCGCCACGGCCGCCGACGGGCTGGCCACCTCGCCACTCAACGTCGCGTTGGCCTGGTTGCGCAATCGGCCCGGGGTCTGTGCCCCGATCGTGGGCGCCCGCACCCTCGGCCAGCTGACCGCCGCGGTGCAGTCGCTGACCGTGGAATTGCCGCTGGAGATCCAGCTGGCCCTGGATGACGTGTCGATGCCCTATCTCGGTTACCCGGAGGACGCCTCCTGAGCGGGCCGGACCCCAGCACGGAGCGGACCTTCGCGGCATTCTGTTCGGCGGGCCTCTGGCCGGGTCTGGGTAGCACGTTGGCCGCCGGCCTCGCCGAAGCAGGCATCCGCGGCCCGGACGACGTCAGCGCCCAGGCCCTGCTCGGGTTACCAAAGGTCGGCACCGTGCGGGCCGGCCGGCTGGTGTCCTCCTTCATCGCGGCCCGGCCGAGCTATGACGTGGTGCAGCTGCTGCTCGCCGCCGACCTGCCGGCCCGGTTGGCGGGCCGAGCGGTGGATACCTTCGGCCCCGGCGCGCACCGGCTGCTGCGCGACGATCCATGGCGGCTGCTGCAACTGCCCGGGGTGGACGTGCCGGACGCCGACGCGCTGGCCCAGGTGGCGATCCCCGGCGTGGCCCAGTCCGACCCGCGCCGCTCGCGCGCGCTGGTCGGTCA
>JBPCPA010000325.1:0-10059 GCA_050999655.1 Jatrophihabitans sp. | reverse complement strand
GTCGACGCCGCGGCCGGCCTGCTGGTCCGCCGGATCCGTTCACCGCGCGGGCAGCTGTCGGCGGTGGAGCTCAGCGTGGCCGACCAGCACATCACGCCGCTGCCGCTGGGCGGCTGGGGCTACCCGGCCGAGCCGGGCCAGTTGAGCTGGAGCCCGGAACTGGTCACGATGGACGGAGCCGGCGGCGGCCTGGCAACCGGGCCGGCCGGTGACCACGGCGCTCAGGCATCGACCAACGGTGCGGTGGCGGGCCTGGACGGCTCCGCCGATCAGCTCAACGGTGCCTTCATCCCGACCGGTGGCGGTTCGGCGCACACCGCGTCCCTGCTGCTGCCCGACGTCCCGGCGTTCCTGTCCGGCATCCGCGAGCTGTTCCGCGGCAAGCGGACGCTGCGCGACCTGCGACTGGTCGATCGCGACGCCGAGAAGATCCGCACCATCCGGCTCTACGGCTGGCTGCCCGACCCGGAGCCCGGCACCAAGCCGATCGGCGTCACCATCGACATCACCGAGCTGACCGGGCTGGCCGAGGAGTCCGGCCGGTTCTTCGAGGCGCTGATCTCGGTGGCTCCGGACACCGTAATGGTGCTCGACGTGCTGCGCAGCGAGTTGCTCTGGTCCAACCGGCGGCTGGCCGCGCAGCTGGGCTACCCCGCCGACCGGCTCAACCGGTACAGCGACATCCGCCGGGCGGTGCACTGGAGCGATCGGGAGCAGCTGGACGATCTGCTGGAGCAGGTCCGCACCGGCGACGAGCTGAGCCTGCGTGAGCTGCGGTTCCGGATCCGCGACGGCGCCGGCCGCTGGCGCTGGATGCACCTGTGGTTGACCCCGTGGTTGAGCGGGCCGAGCGGTTCCGAGCGCGCCGACGGCATGGCCGGCCTGGAACACGGGACGGTGGAGCAGATCGTGGCCACCATCCGCGATGTCGATGAGACGGTGCGCGCCGAGCAGCGGCTGCAATGGGAGGCCCGGCACGACCCGCTCACCGGCCTGGCCAACCGGCGGGTGATCAACGAGACGCTGCAGAAGGTGGCCGACGATCTCGACGATCCCCGGCGCTTCGTGTACTTCCTGGATCTGGACGACTTCCGGCGGGTCAACGACGCGCTGGGTCACTCGGCCGGCGACGAGCTGCTGCGCACCCTCGCGGCCCGGATCACCGTCCTGGTGCAACCGGCCGACGTGGTGGGCAGGTTCGGCGGCGACGAGTTGATCATCGTCTCCTCGATCGAGCCCGGCCGCCTCGCCGGCCGGCTGCTGGCCGCCGTGCGGGCCCGCACCATGCTGGCCGGCTCGGAGTTCATCATGTCCTGCAGCATCGGCGCCGCCACCGTGGGCGCGGCCGAACTGCCCGGCGACGTGATCCGCCGGTCCAACGAGGCGATGTACCGGGCCAAGCGCGCCGGCCGCGACCGGTTCGAGGTGGCCGGCCCACTCAACAGCGGGCCGGCCCAGCAGCGGGTCGAGCTCGAGGCCAGCCTCCGCCGGGCGGTGAGCGAGTCCAGCCCGGAGCTGGACATGGCCTTCCAGCCGATCGTGGATCGCGACCTGGTGCCGGTGGCGGCCGAGGCGTTGCTGCGCTGGCGCCATCCCACCCGGGGCCCGCTGCTGCCGGCGGAATTCCTGCCGATCGCCGAATCGGCCGGGTTGATGTCGGACCTGGGCACCCTGATCATGCGGCGCTCGGTGACCGCCGCCGCGGCCTGGGCGGCGGCCGGCCACCCGCTGCTGGTGAGCGTGAACGTCGGCAGCAGGCAGCTGGGCAACGGCCGGCTGGAGCAGTTGCTGATCCCGCTGCTCGAGCGCACCGGCACCCCGCCGGAGCTGCTCTGCCTGGAGGTGACCGAGTCGGTGCTGGTCGACGCCGACTCCCCGGAGCTGGCAGAGCTGGTCCGGCTGCGCGAGCTCGGCCTGCAGATCGCGCTGGATGACTTCGGCACCGGCTACTCACCGCTCACCTACATCAAGCGGTTGCCGGCGACCACCGTGAAGCTGGACAAGTCCTTCGTGGCCGGGTTGGGACTGCCGGTGCCGAACCAGATCGACCTGGCGATCGCCCGCTCGGTGTTGCAACTGGCCACCGACATCGGCATGCAGGTGGTGGCCGAGGGCGTGGAGACCGAGCAGCAGATGCGGTTGCTCTGCGAACTCGGCTACGAGCTCTTCCAGGGTTTCTGGGCCTACCCGCCGATGCCCGCCGACCAACTCGGGGCATTGCTGGCCCAACCGGATATCGTCCGCGGCCACATGGCGTAATTTCGTCCCTGTGCCGTGCCGACGTCCCGCCCTGTTGATGCCATGACCGGACTCGAGTTGCGCGAGCCGGCCAACCTGGTGTGCGGTCGGGCCCGTTGGTTCTGGACGATCCGGGCACTGCTCTGCTGGCTGGTGGTGTGGGCGTTGCAGGTACTAGTGCTGATCCGCAGCCATGGCGATCACACCCCGAACTACCTGGTCCTCGCCGGCACCGTGCTGGTCGGGCTGCTGCACGTGCTGGTGATGCCGCAGTGGCGCTACCGGGTGCACCGGTGGGAGTCGACGGCCACTGCTGTGTACACCCGGGCGGGCTGGTTCAACCAGGAGCGCCGGATCGCCCCGCTGTCGCGAATCCAGACCGTCGACACCGAGCGTGGCCCGCTGGAACAGCTGTTTCGGCTGTCCAACGGGACCATCACGACCGCCTCGGCCGCCGGCCCGCTGAAGATCCACGGCCTGGCACCGGCCGACGCCGACCGGCTGGTGGCCGAGCTCACCGCCGCCACCGCGGCCAGCACCGGCGATGCGACCTGACCCCGCCGGTGCCGCGATGAGCGGGCTGGACGCCGAGCCGAGCGCCCCCGGGGCCGGCTGGCGCCGGCTCAGCCCACGGATGCTGCTGATCCACCCGATCCGCGAGCTCGGCCGGGCGATCCCGGCGCTGATTGCGATCGTGTTCGCCGGCTCGTCCAGCGGCCACGGCACCTGGACCTCGCTGATCACCGTGTCGCTGATCGTGGCCTTCAGCGTGCTGCGCTGGTTCACCACCCGCTACCGGATCAGCGCCGAGCAGGTACAGCTGCGCACCGGCCTGTTCCGACGCCGGACGATCACCACGCCGGCTGACCGGGTCCGGACCGTGGACGTGACCGCGCACGCGCTGCACCGGGCGCTCGGCCTGGCCCGGGTTGCGATCGGCACCGGGACCTCGGACCGCAAGCGCGAAGGCCTGGTGCTGGACGGGCTGAGCACCGAGGCGGCCGGCCGGCTGCGGGCCGAGCTGCTGCACCGGGCCCAGATCGCTGGGGCCTACCTCGCTGGTGCCGACGTCGCTGGAAACCACCTCGATGCGGGCCATTCCGAGGTCGCCGATCTCGATGCGGGCCTGCCCTATCCGGGGCAGCAGATCCTCGACCGGCCGGGGGTGCAGGTCGCCGAACAGCAGGTCGCGGCACTGGACCCGAGCTGGGTGCGCTACGCGCCGTTCACCCTGTCCGGGGCGGTGACTGCGCTAGCCATCCTGGGATTCGCCTGGCGGATCATCGACCAGGCCCACGTCGACGCCGGCCGGGTGTCGGCCGTCCGGTCCACGGCCGATCACTTTCGCGATACGCCGGTCTGGCTGGACGTGGCGCAGATCGCCGTCGGGGTGCTGCTGGCGGTCACGGTGCTGTCGATCCTGGGCTACCTGCTGGCCTTCTGGAACTTCCGGCTGACCCGGCACCCCGGTGGCAGCCTGCACATCTCCCGGGGCCTGATCACCACCCGCGCCATCAGCATCGAGGAACGCCGACTGCGCGGGGTGGAGCTGAGCGAGCTGCTGCCGCTGCGGCTGGTCGGCGGTGCCCGGCTGCTGGCGATCGCCACCGGCCTGCGGGTGGGCCGCGGTTCCGAGCGTGGCGGAACCCTGCTGCTGCCACCGTGCCCGCTGCCCGAGGCACAGCGGGTGGCCGGCCTGGTGCTGAACGTCGCGGCCCGCGACCCGGGTCCGGTGATGGCCCCGCTGCGCGCGCACGGCCCGATCGCCCGCCGCCGCCGCCTGGTCCGCACGGTGCTGCCGGCGCTGGCGGTGCCGCTCGCACTGGCCGGATTCTGGCTGGCCGGCGCAGTGCCCGGCTGGCTGGCACCGTCCGGCCTGCTGCTGCTGATCGCGGTGCCGCTGGCCCAGGATCGCTACCGCAGCCCGTGCCACGCACTGGCCGGGCGCTACCTGCTGACCCAGTTCGGCTCGCTGATCCGCCGCCGGATCATGTTGCAGACCGACGGCATCATCGGCTGGAACCTGCGCCAGTCCTACTTTCAGCGCAGGCAGGGCGTCGCCACCCTGACGGCGACCACCGCAGCCGGCCGGCAGGGATACCGGATCGTCGATCTAGACGTCGCGAGCGCACTGCGGCTGGCCGACGCCGCAGTGCCGCAGCTGCTGACCGAGTTCCTGACCGGCAACTGACTGGCCTGCCGCTGAGCTGCCACTGCAACCGGACCGCCAAGCCACTGAGCCGTCAAACCGGTTAGCCACTGAGCCACTGAGCCACTGAGCAGAAGACGTCCTGACGATAAGCGAGAAGTCCGATGAGAGAGGTGGCCCGATGAGTGCCCAGCTGCACCTGGAGCCGATGTCCGAAGCCCGGCTGCCGGCCTTGCGTGCGGTGATCGGCGACCCGGAGATCGCCCGGTTCACCCGGTTTCCTTCGCCGGTCCCGGACGACTTCGTGACCGAGTGGTACGCCCGCTACGCCGCCGGCCGGGCCGCGGGTAGTCGCGAGGCGTTCGCCGCGGTGGCCCGTGACGACGACCGCTTTCTCGGCCTGGCCCTGGCGCCGCAGATCGATCGGGAGGCCCGCGAGATGGAACTCGGCTATCTGGTCTCGCCGGCCGAGCGGGGCCGCGGAGTGGCCAGCGAGCTGCTGCGCCAGCTCACCGACTGGGCCTTCGACGCCGGCCAGGCCGTCCGGGTCAGCCTGATCATCGACGTCGACAACATCGCCTCCTCGCGCGCCGCGGCCCGGGCCGGCTACCTGCGCGAGGGCGTGCTGCGCTCCACCTACTTCAAGCAGGGGCTGCGCTCGGACGTGGAGTTGTGGGCACGGCTGGCCGGCGATCCGGCACCCTGACCGGGCGCCGGATCAGATCCCGACGGCCTTCTCCAGCGCGGCCAGCTCGTCATCGAGATAGCCCAGCAACCGTTGCAGGTGCGGCACCGTGCGCCGGCAACCGGTCAGGCCGAAGGCGATGTCGTGGTCATAGCTCGTGCAGGTGATGTTGAGTGCCTGCCCGTGGTAGGGAATCGACAGCGGGTACAGCCCGTCCAGCCGGGCGCCGTTGAGGTAGAGCGGGGTACGCGGTCCCGGCACGTTGGAGATGATGATGTTGAAGGGTGGCCGGAACAGGTCGGTGTAGCCGGGCAGGCCCTGCAGGATCAGCGGGCTCATCCCGACGCCGGTCATCGCCACGATCTGCAGCGGGGTCATCTCCGACAGCGCGTGCTTGCCAGCGATCATCGACGCCCGCACGGTGGCCAGCCGCTCGGCCGGATCTGACAGCTGGGTGCCCAGGTTGCACATCACCGCGCCGACCGCGTTGCCGCCGTCCCGGTTGCGCTCCCGCACCTTCAGCGCGACCGGCACCATGGCGATCAGCGGAGCCTCGGGCAGCGCGTCCAGACCCTGCATGTAGCTGCGCAACGCGCCCGAGCAGCTGGCCAGCACCACATCGTTGACGGTGACCTTGGCCGCCTTGCTGATCCCGGTGATCCGTTGCATCGGCCAGGACTGGGCGGCGAAGCGGCGCGAGCCGGTGATCGGGACGTTGAACATCGAGCGCGGGGCGGCGAAGGACACCGAGCCGCCCTGGTCCCTCAGGCCACGGCCGAGAGTCTTGGCGAGCACCGACGGCAGGCCGGCCGCCTCGGCCGCGATGTCGAGCGCGCCGCGCAGCACGTCCCTGCCGAAGCTGGCCGGTTCCCGCTCGCGCTCGATCCGGGCCGCCCGCGGCCGGTTGGCCCACGGCGCCGGCAGGTCCCGGACGGCCGGGTCCTTGGTGAGGATGGCCTGCAGCAGCCGCTGGGCCGACACCCCGTCCACCAGCGCGTGGTGGATCTTGAAGTAGATCGCGAACCGGCCGTCGGCTAGGCCCTCGATCAGGTGCAGTTCCCACAGCGGACGCTTGCGGTCCAGCAGCGTCCCGTGCAGTCGGGAGCACAGCGCCAGCAGTTCCAGCACCCGGCCGGGTTTGGGCAGCGCGTTGTGCCGGACGTGGTGCTCGATGTCGAACTGCCCGTCGCGCTCCCAGCCCCACTGGCCGGCGGTGGTGATCGAACGGCGGGCGCGCTTGGCGAACAGCGGCGCGATGTCGTCGTCGGCGATCAGCTGCCGGAACATCTCGTGGACGTCGCCGAAATCAGCCGGCGGCTGGAACAGCTGCAGGCCACCGACGTGCATCGGGGTCTCCCGGGTCTCTGCGGACAGGAACACCGAGTCGGTCGGCAGCATCGGTAGCAGCACGCACCGATCCTGTCACCGATCGCGATGCAGGACCAGCCGCCCGGGTGCTCGCCGAAGGTGGTAAGCGGCGCCCGCGGCCGGTCGTACTGTGGAGGAAACCTCAGATCGGAGCGGACGAGAGCATGGTCGACACCACCCCGGCGCTGGGCAAGGCGCCGCAGCGGGGACCCTTCGCATGGCTGGGCGCGTTCACCGGCTTCTACCCGGCGGAGGCGGCCGAGTTCGCCCACCTGGATCCGGTCACCCGCTTTCTCTATGCCTCGCGCAGCGTGATCCTGGTCATCTCCGCCCAGGCCGCGGTAATCGCCGGCCTGCTCGCGCTGACCGACCGGCGGCTCGGCGTGGTGGCGCTCGTCCTGCTGTTGCTGGGCTATCTGGTCCTGCACGCGATCAGCAACCTGTCCAATGACTACTTCGGTCATCGCCGCGGCCACGACACCGCGGACTCGCCACGACGGCGCTACACCCTGCATCCGATCGCCAGCGGCGCGGTCACCCCGCGGCTGCTGGCCGTCGGCGTCGCCGTGCTCGGGGTGCTTGCGGCGGCCATCGCGGTGTATTTCATCGCGCTCCGTGGCTGGCCGGCCGTGCTGCTGACCGTGGTCGGTGCGACCCTGCTCTACGCCTACGACGCGGCACCCCGGGCGTTGAAAGAGCTGGGCCTGGGCGAGCTCGCGGCGTTCGCGGTCTGGGGCCCGTTGATGATCGGTGGCGGTTACTACGTCATCACCGGAGTCAGCTCCGGCGATGCCTACCTCGCCTCACTGCCCTACGGGCTGGGGGTGGCTTCGATCCTGATCGGCAAGCACATCGACCAGCGGGCCTTCGACACCTCCCAGGACCAGCGGACGCTGCCGGTGCTGCTCGGCGCGGCCGGCGCCCGAGTGCTCAATCAGCTTGTGGTGGCAGGGATGTACCTGCTGACGCTGGTCGCGGTGCTGCTCGGCGCGCTCAGCCCGTTCGCGCTGCTGGTGGTGCTGGCCGCGCCCCGGGCCCGGCATGCCTGGCAGGTGATGGCCAGGCCGGCGCCGGACCAGCCACCGGCCGGCTACGTCGGCTGGCCGCTCTGGTACCACCGGGTCTGCCTGATGCACAACCGGTTGTTCGGCTGGGTGTTCATCCTCGGCATCGCCATCGGGGCGCTCGTCCCGAGCTGGCGCCTCGGCTGATCCCGGTGGCCGGGCCCCCAGCAGCGAAAGCCGCGTCCCGCAAAGCCGTAGCCACGAAGCCGGCAGCCAAGAAGCCGGTGCCGAAGAAGCTGATGTTCACCGTCGATGAGATCGACACCCTGCACGCCGACGTCGAGCGGTGCGCCGAGCTGGCCGGCCTGGTCTACGTGGCCGGCGACGAGCCGGGGTTGAGCAGGGTGCGCAAGGGCAAGGGCTTCAGCTACCGCGATCACCGCAACCGCGCGCTGACCGATGCTGTCCTCAAGCAGCGCATCACCGAGCTGGCCATCCCGCCGGCCTGGCAGCAGGTCTGGATCTGCCCACAGGCCGACGGTCACATCCTGGCCACCGGTCAGGATGACCGGGGCCGCAAGCAGTACATCTATCACCCGCGCTGGCGAGCGATCCGGGACATGCTCAACTTCTACCGGCTGATCCTGTTCGCCAACCACCTGTCCGAGATCCGCACCTTCACCACGGCCCAGCTGCGCCGGCGCACCCTCGATCGTGACCGGGTGCTGGCCGCGATGATCCAGATCATCGACGCCAGCTTCATCCGGATCGGCAACGAGAGCTACGCCGAAGACAACGACAGTTACGGTCTGACCACCCTGAGCCGCAAGCACGTGCAGGTGCAGGGCGATCAGGTCTCGTTCACCTTTCCGGCCAAGTCGGGCAAGGCCTGGGACGTCACGATCACCGACCAGGCGGTGGCCCGGGTGATCACCGAGCTGAGCGCCCAGCGCAGCCGGCGGCTGTTCACCGTGGACGGCAAGGCAATCGACTCCGGGGACCTCAACCAGTTGCTGCTGTCGCTGACCGGTGAGCACATCACGGCCAAGGACTTTCGCACCTGGGGCGGCACCCTGACGGCCTTCAGCTACCTGGAGGACCGGGTGCACAGCGAGCGCCCGGCCGACAAGGTGGTGGTGGCCGCGGTCGACGAGGCCGCCGAGGCGCTGGGCAACACCCGGACGGTGGCCCGGGCGCACTACGTCCACCCGCACCTGCTCGAGACCTACACCGAGCACACCTTCGGCGACTACCTGGCCAGGTCCCGGCCGCGCCGGCTGGCCGGCCTGCAACCGCAGGAGCGCCGGCTGGCGGGCCTGCTGACCGAGCTGTTCGACACCGAGTTCTCGTTGCTGACCGCCGCCGACTGAGAAGTGGGCCTGCTCACCGGGCCCGGCTGGCCGCGCGCCCGGCGTGATAGACAGCGTGGGTGAGCGATCCCCGACTGGCCGGCACTCGCGACAGCTGGGTCGAACCAGGTCCGCAGGATCTGGGCGGCGGCAGCTACCGGATACCGCTGCCGTTGCCCAACGACAGCCTGCGCGCGGTGAACGTCTACGCGCTGCAGGTGCCCGACGGCCTGTTGCTGATCGACGGTGGCTGGGCGCTGGCCGACAGCGCCGAGCAACTGGCCGCCTCGCTGGCGCAGGTCGGCTTCGGAATCGGTGACATCCGGCGGTTCCTGGTGACCCACATCCACCGCGACCACTTCACCCAGGCGGTCGCGCTGCGCCGACAGGTGGGTGCCCGGATCAGCCTCGGCGCCGGCGAACGGCCCAACCTGGAACGGGTGCTGGACCGGATCCGCACCCGCGAACGGCACGACTTCGAACACCTGCGACGGGCCGGCGCCACCGAGCTGCTGAAACGATTGCTGGCCATCGGCAACGGGGACGAGACCGGCGTCGGCGACTGGGAACTGCCCGACGAGTGGCTGGCCGACGGCACCGAGGTGCGGGCCGGTGAACGCCTGCTGCGGGTCATCGCCACCCCGGGACACACCGCCGGACACGTGGTCTATCACGACCCGGCGGACCGGTTGCTGTTCGCCGGCGACCACGTGCTGCCGCACATCACCCCGTCCATCGGGCTCGAACCGCTGCGGCCGGCCTTTCCGCTGCGGGACTATCTCGATTCGCTGCGGCTGATGCTCACCATGGACGACGCCATGTTGTTGCCGGCGCACGGCCCGGTCACCGCCAGCGTGCACCAGCGGGTCGAGGAGTTGCTGACCCACCACGCGGTACGGCTCGATCAGTCCGAGGCGGTGGCCAGGGCGGGGACGACGGGCCTGCGGGCCGCCCGGGCACTCACCTGGACCCGGCGGCAGCGATCCTTCGACGACCTCGACGTGTTCAACCAGATGCTGGCCGTCGCCGAGACCGCCGCGCACCTGGACGTGCTGGTGCTGCAGGGCCGGCTGACGAGCGCCACCGACTCCGACGGAGTGGAGATCTACCAGGTGCGGTAGGCACAAACCGGCTCAGCTCGATGACGTCCTGGATCGAGTCGAGCACGATGCCGCCTCGGTGCCGGTCTCGATGCCGGCCTGGATGCCGGTGACCACGTTGGTGTCCATCCGGTCGCCGACCCGAGCTACTCACGCACCGCGGCCC
>JBPCPA010000263.1:0-23141 GCA_050999655.1 Jatrophihabitans sp. | reverse complement strand
GACACCAGCACCGCGATCAGCACGAACACCGACAGCGCCAGGATGTTCTCCGGCTCGTAGATGGTGAGGGTGTGCAGCGGTTCCGCGAAGAAGAAGTTCAGCAGGACGCTGGCCGCCACGGCGGTCGCCAGTGCTGGCCAGAAACCCCCGACCAAGCTGCAGATCACCACCACCAGCAGGAACAGCAGCAGATCACTGCCGAAACTCAGATCCGTCCGGTACCGCGCGCAGACCGGCACCAGGACGGCCAGCAGCGCGACGGCCACCAGCAAACCGGCCAGGCGCCGTTGCCGGGTCAGCGCGCCGGTCAGCCGCGGCAGCACCCGACCCTTGCCGACATAGTCGTGGCTGACCACGTGCACGTCGATGGTGCCCGACCGGCGGGTGATGGTCATGCCGGTGCCGGGGCCGGTCAGCGCGGCAACAACCGGATTGCGCCGGCTCGCGCCGATCACGATCTGGGTGGCGTTCTTGGCCCGGGCGAAGTCCAGCACCGCCTCCGGCACCCGCTCGCCGATCACCGAATGAAAGCTGCCGCCCAGAGATTCCACCAGCAGGCGCTGCTGATCCAGCGACGCGACCGACGAGCCGGCCAGGCCGTCACTGCGCACGATATGCACCGCGAGCAGGTCCCCGCCACTGGTCCGCGCGGCGATCCGGGCCGCCCGCCGGATCAGCACGTCGCCCTCGGGGCCACCGGTGAGGGCGATGACCACCCGTTCCTTGGTCTCCCAGGTCGCGGCGATATTGTGCTGCTCCCGGTATCGCTGCATCCCCTCCTCCACACTGTCGGCCAGCCACAGCAGGGCCAGCTCGCGCAGCGCGGTCAGGTTTCCGATCCGGAAGTAGTTGCCCAACGCGGCCTCGACCTTGTCGGCCCGGTAGACGTTGCCGTGTGCCAGCCGGCGGCGCAGCGCCTCTGGTGTCATGTCGACCAGCTCGATCTGCTCTGCCGCGCGCACCACCGAATCCGGCACCGTCTCGCGTTGCGGCACCCCGGTGATCGCCTCGACCACATCGTTGATCGATTCCAGATGCTGGATGTTGACCGTGCTGATCACATCGATGCCGGCCGCCAGCAGCGACTCGACGTCCTGCCATCGCTTGGCATGTGCGGCGCTGCCGTTGTCGCCTTCGCCGCCGGCCGCACCGCTCAGGATGTTGCTGTGCGCCAGCTCGTCCACCAGGGCGACCTCGGGCCGGCGGGCCAGCACCGCCTCGAGATCGAGTTCCTCGAAGTCCGCACCGCGGTAGCGGACGCGCCGCCGCGCCAGCACCGGTAACGCCCCGATCCGCTCGCCGGTGGCCGCCCGGCCGTGGGTCTCGACGAAGGCCACCACCACGTCGGTGCCGCGAGCCAGTCGCCGGTTGCCCTCGTCCAGCATCCGGTAGGTCTTGCCCACCCCCGGCGCGGCCCCGAGGTAGACGCGCAGCGTGCCACGCTGTCCCATCGAATCGCTCCCCGCTCGGCGGTTGCTCCGGTGCGTACTCTACGACCGGCAGTGGCGCTAGCTACTCGGGTACAGCGCGTCCAGCGCCAGGTTGAGCCGCAGCACGTTGACCTTTGGCTCGCCGATGAATCCGAGGTCTCGGCCGGTCCGGTAGCGGGCCACCAGCGCGCTGACCTGCTCGACGCTGACACCGCGCGCCCGAGCCACCCGGGCCACCTGGATCGCGGCATAGGCCGGGCTGATCTCCGGATCGAGCCCGGAGCCCGACGCGGTCACCGCGTCGGCCGGCACCGCCGGTCGGGACGGCGCATCACCGCGGATCGGCACCAGCTGGCCGGCGGCATAGTCGGTACCGAAGCTGGCCAGCGTGACCGCGACGCCCCGGTAGCTGCTGAGGAACGGCGTCGCCCCGACGGTCTGGTTCAGGCTGATGACCCTGGTGATCCGGCCCTGGTAGCCGGGGCCGGACCAGAACACCGCGAGCACCGCGCCGACCCCGTCCGGGGTGCAGTACGGCCGCGCCCCGCTGACCCCGTCGAGCTTTCCGATCGCCAGGCTGCGCGAGCACACCTGGCTCAGCAGGCTCTGGGTACCGGTGTCGCCCTTGACCGACGGGTCGGGCACGGTGTCCACGATGGACTCCGGGCCGAGGTTGGAGGCGCTCGTCGCGGTCGGGTCATAGCCGGCCCCGGCCGCGGACGGGCGGCCCTGGAAGTACCGGACGAGCGGGTTGCCGGCGGCGTCGGTGAAGCTCTGACCGAGCAGGCTGGAGCCGACCTCCCGGCCGGACGCCGAGAGCAGCGAGCCGTCGGCCCGGTGGCGCAGGCCGGGCAGCTGGGCGATCGCGGTGACCGCCAGCGGGTAACCGATGCCGAGCACGGCGGTGAATATCAGCAGCATCCGCAGCGAGGCGAGCAGGGTGCGCAGCGAGGTGGCGAGTGTCTTCATGGCGATTACCGGATTCCGGGGAGGTACTGCACGAGCAGGTCGATGATCTTGATACCGGCGAACGGCGCGATGATGCCGCCCAGGCCGTAGCGGTAGAGGTTGCGGCGCAGCAGCTGGCTGGCCGAACTCGGCGTGTAGCGGACCCCGCGCAGCGCCAGCGGGATCAGCGCGATGATCACCAGCGCGTTGAAGATCACCGCCGACAGGATTGCCGATTCCGGTGAGTGCAGCCGCATGATGTTGAGCGTGTCCAGGCCCGGGTAGAGCCCGGCGAACATGGCCGGAATGATCGCGAAGTACTTGGCCACGTCGTTGGCGATCGAGAACGTGGTCAGCGAACCGCGGGTGATCAGCAGCTGCTTGCCGATCTCGACGATCTCGATGAGCTTGGTGGGATCGGAATCCAGGTCGACCATGTTGCCGGCCTCCTTGGCGGCCGAGGTGCCGGTGTTCATGGCCACCCCGACATCGGCCTGGGCCAGCGCCGGGGCGTCGTTGGTGCCGTCACCGGTCATCGCGACCAACTTGCCGCCCGCCTGCTCGCGCTTGATCAGGGCCATCTTGTCCTCGGGGGTGGCCTCGGCCAGAAAGTCGTCCACCCCGGCCTCGGCAGCGATTGCCCTTGCGGTCATGGGGTTGTCGCCGGTGATCATGACCGTCCGGATACCCATCCGGCGCAGCTCCTCGAACCGGCTCGACATGCCCGGCTTGACAACATCCTTGAGGTGGATCACCCCGAGCACCCGGGCAACGGCGCCGGCCGGTTGCTCGGCAACCACCAGCGGGGTGCCGCCGGCCGCGCTGATGCCGTCCACGATCTCGGCCAGCTGCGGCGGCACCGTGCCCTGGCGCTCGATCACCCAGCCGGCGACCGATCCGGCGGCGCCCTTGCGCACCTGGCGCGTCGGCCGGCCGTCGTGCGCTGCCAGATCCACCCCGCTCATCCGGGTCTGGGCGGTGAACGGCACGAAGCTGGCCTGGCTCAGCCCGTCCGGCGCGGGTTCGGCCAGGTCATGTCCGGTCCTGGCCAGCACCACGATGGAGCGTCCCTCCGGAGTCTCGTCGGCCAGGGAGGACAGCTGGGCGGCTTCGGCGAGCCGGCCGAGGGTCACGTCGCCCACCGGCAGGAACTCAGCCGCCTGCCGGTTGCCCAGCGTGATGGTGCCGGTCTTGTCCAGCAGCAGGGTGTTCACGTCACCGGCGGCCTCGACCGCCCGCCCGCTCATCGCCAGCACGTTGCGCTGTACCAACCGGTCCATGCCGGCGATGCCGATGGCCGACAGCAGCGCGCCGATGGTGGTCGGGATCAGGCAGACCAGCAGCGATACCAGCACGATCCCGGTCAGGCCGTTGTGATCGAGCGCCTGGGTGTCAGCGATTCCGGGCTGGTTGGCCTTGCCGAAGATGGCCAGCGGCTGCAACGTGACGGTGGCCAGCAGGAAGATGATGGTGAGCGAGGCCAGCAGGATGTTGAGCGCGATCTCATTCGGCGTCTTCTGCCGGCTGGCGCCCTCGACCAGCGCGATCATCCGATCGATGAAGCTCTGGCCCGGCTGCTGGGTGATCTCGATGACGATGCGGTCGCTGAGCACCCTGGTGCCACCGGTCACCGAGCTGCGGTCACCGCCGCTCTCGCGAATGACCGGTGCGCTCTCGCCGGTAATGGCGCTCTCGTCCACGCTGGCCACGCCCTCGATCACGTCGCCGTCACCGGGGATGGTGTCGCCGGCCTCGCACACCACCCAGTCGCCGCGCCGCAGCTCCGGCGCCGCGATCGGCTCCGTGGCCGCGGCAGGGTCCGGACGGGTCGCCGAGCCGGTGCGGACCAGCCGCTGGGCCATGGTGTCGGTCTTGGCCCGCCGCAACGACTCGGCCTGCGCCTTGCCACGTCCTTCGGCGACCGCCTCGGCCAGGTTGGCGAAGACGGCGGTCAACCAGAGCCAGCCGACGATCAGCCAGCCGAACACCGACGGCGTGCCGATGGTCTCGACCGTGCTGAACACCGCGCCGATCTCGACGATGAACATCACCGGGTTCTTGTACAGCGTGCGCGGGTCGAGCTTCACGATCGCGTCCGGCAGCGCCTTCCAGAGCATGGCCGGCTCCAGCAGGCCACCCTGCACCCGGCGGCCGGTGCCCGGCCGGGCGGGCCGGTCGGGCCTGCTGGACGGTGGTGCGTCGATGACGGTCATGAGTGCAGCCCTTCGGCCAGCGGGCCCAGTGCCAGGGCCGGAAAGTAGGTGAGTCCGACCACGATCAGCGCCACGCCGCTCAGCAGCCCGACGAACAGCAGTCGGTGGGTGGGCAGCGTGCCGTCGGAGGCCGGGGTGGTCTTCTGCCGGGCCAACGAGCCGGCCAGGCCGAGCACGAACACGATCGGCAGGAACCTGCCCAGCAACATGGCCAGGCCGAGCGCGGTGTTGTACCAGGTGGTGTTGACCGAGATGCCGGCGAACGCGCTGCCGTTGTTGTTGGCCGCCGAGGTGAACGCGTACAGCACCTCGGACAGCCCGTGCGCGCCGGTATTGAGCATGCTGGCCCGCTCGTGCGGCAGGGCCATCGCCAGCGCTGTGCCGCACAGCGCGATGGCCGGCGTGGTGAGGATGTAGAGGGAGGCGAACTTCATCTCGCGCGCCCCGAGCTTCTTGCCCAGGTACTCCGGCGTCCGGCCGACCATCAGGCCGGCGATGAACACCGACAGGATGGCCAGTACCAGCATGCCGTACAGGCCCGAACCGGTGCCGCCAGGCGCGATCTCACCGAGCATCATGTTCAGCAGCAGGCTGGCACCGGCCAGGCTGGTGTAGCTGTCGTGAAAACTGTCCACCGCGCCGGTCGAGGTCAGCGTCGTGGCAGTGGCGAACGCTGCCGAGTCGGGCACCCCGAACCTGGTCTCGGTACCTTCGGACGCCGCCCCGACGGCGCTGGGCACGGTGCCGTGGTGGGCGTCCTGGGCGGCCATGTTCAGCCCGAAACTCAGCACCGCCAGCAGCGCCATCACCGCCACGATGGCGTGGCCCTGGCGCCGGTCACCGACCAGCCGGCCGAAGGTGCGCGGCAGCGAGAACGAGATGCACAGCAGCAGAAAGGTCTCCAGCCAGTTGGTCCACGCGGTCGGGTTCTGAAACGGATGCGCGGAGTTGACGTTGGCCGAACCACCGCCGTTGGTGCCCAGTTCCTTGATCACCTCCTGGCTGGCGAACGGGCCGCCGGTGATCGTCTGGGTGCCACCCGCCGCGGTGTGGATCTCGGCGTAGTGGTGCAGGTTCTGCACCATGCCGGCCCCGACGAAGACCACCGCGAAAACCAGCGAGATCGGTAGTAACACCCGCAGGCAGATCCGGGTCAGGTCCACCCAGAAGTTGCCGAGCCGGTCGGTGCGACTGCGGGCGAAACCGCGGACCAGCGCGACGGCCACCGCGATGCCGACCGCCGCCGACACGAAGTTCTGCACCGCCAGCCCGGCCATCTGGACGGCATAGCCCAGCGCGTTCTCACCGGAATAGCTCTGCCAGTTGGTGTTGGTCACGAAGCTGGCGGCGGTGTTCCAGGACTGCGCGGGCGACATCTGCGGCACCGCGTACGGCGGCCACAGCAGGTGTTGCAGGCGCAGGAACAGGTAGAGGAACAGGACTGAAACCGCGCTGAAGGCCAGCACCGAACGCAGGTAGCGCGACCAGGTCTGATCGGCCGCCTGGTCGATGCCGCCGGCCCGGTAGACGATTCGCTCGACACGCAGATGCCGGCTGCTGCTCAGCGTCCGGGCCAGGTAGTCGCCCAGCGGCCGGTGCACCATCGCCAGCGCAAGGGCCAGGCTGGCCAGGTACAGCACGCCGGCCGACGTGGTCGACATCAGAACTTCTCCGGCAGGATCAGGGCGATCACCAGGTAGCCCAGCAGCACGATCGCCAGGATCAACCCGATGAGGTTTGCGGCGCTCACAGCCGCTGCGCACCCTTGGCTGCCAGGGCGAGCGCGGCGAAGCTCGCCAAGGTGATCAGCACGAACACGACGTCTGACACGGTGACTCCATACTGGGATTGGCACGGGTACCCGACCCGGCGCCAGCCATCGACTGGGCCTACCGAGTAGATGCCGCCGCGCGTGAGCGAAGCGCGGGTAGCGGTCTGCGCTCACGATTCCCTCACGCAACGCCGTCGCCGGACCCACGAACGCCGGTGTCGGCTGCGATCCAGGTCTCACGAGCCGGCATCGCGGCCGGTAGCTTTCTGTCATGCCCGCCCCGTCTCGCCAGCTCAGCGCCCGGGCCCTGAACCGGGCACTGCTGGCCCGGCAGGGGCTGCTGCAGCCATGGCAATGCAGTGCGGTGACCGCCGTCGAGCGCCTGATCGGCCTGCAGGCCCAGTCGCCCACCGCGCCCTACATCGGGCTGTGGAGCAGGCTGGTCGACTTCGAACCGGACGGGCTTGCCAGGCTGATGCAGCGGCGCGAGGTGGTGCGGATCGCGCTGATGCGCTCGACCCTGCAACTGGTCAGCGCCCGTGATTGCCTGCAACTGCGCCCGATCCTGGCCGCCGACCTGGCTCGGGCGTTGCCTGCGCCGCTGCGCGAGCACCCGGAGCGGGCCGCCATCGCCGAACGGGCGCGGGCAGCGCTGCAGCGGCAACCACGTACCTTCGCCGAGCTGGGGACGCTGCTGGCCGCCGCCACCCCGCAGCTGTCCCCGCAACTGTCCCCGCAGGATCTCTGCCGGATCGCGCGCAACAGCCTACCGCTGGTGCAGATCACCCCGCGTGGCGTGTGGGGCCAGTCGATGGCAGCCACCCACACCACCGCCGAGGCCTGGTTGGGCCGGCCGCTGGCCACCGGCAGCGATCCGGCCGGGCTGATCCGTCGCTACCTAACCGCCTTCGGCCCGGCCACCGTGGCCGACCTCGCGGCCTGGTCGGGCATGGCCGGCCTGCGCGCGCACGTCGAGCGGTTGCGCCCCGAACTGCGCAGCTTCAGCAACGAGCGCGGCCAGGAACTGCTCGACATCGCCGACGGCCCGCTACCCGACCCGGACACCCCGGCACCGGTGCGGATCCTGGCCGAGTACGACAACCTGCTGCTCGGCCACGCCGACCGGTCCCGGATCTTCGACGACGCCCACCGGTCGCGATTCATGAGCGTGAACGGCATCGTCCGGTCCACCTTCCTCATCGACGGCTTCGTCGCCGGAACCTGCGCGCTGTCGCACGCCGGCCGGCAGTCCACCGCCACCCTGCAGCCGTTCGGCAGCCTGCGTCCGCGCGATGCCACCGCCCTGCGGGAACTGGCGGCCCGGCTGCTGGCCTTCGCCGCCCCGCCGGCCAACCGCCGGCAGGTGGTGCTGGCCGCCGACTGAGCCGGCGCGAGTCCGGCCAGGTCCGATCACCGTGTGGTGACCGGACCCTGGCCGGACGACGATCAGCTGAGCGTGACGGCGGTGTCGTCGATGACGAAGGAGGTCTGCAGCTGCGAGCCCTCCACGCCGGTGAAGACGATGCTCACGGTCTGGCCGGCGGCCAGGCTGAAGCTCTTGAGCGCGTAACCGGTGTTCTTGTTGAGGTTGGAGTAGGTGGCCAGCGTGGTGCTGCCTGCCTTGACCGTGAGCTTGTCGTAGGCGGTGGTGGTGGTGGTCTCGGCGGTGTCGATGTGCAGGTAGAAGCTGAACGTCGCCGTGCAGCCGGCCGGGATGGTGACCGACTGGGACAGCGTGTCTGTGGTTGCGGTGCCGTAACCGTCCAGCCAGGCATCCCAGCTGCCCGAGTGCGCAGGTTCCTTCGTCGAGTTGCTGATGACGTTGGTCGAGGCGCTCCAGGGAGAGGCGGTGCCGGTCTCGAAGCCGGGGTTGCCGAGCTTCTGGCCGGGACTGGAGCAGCCACCGCCACCGCCACCACTGATGGTCCAGGTGAAGCTCGCCGAGGCGGTGGCCCCGGTGCTGTCCCGGACGGTGAGGGTGACGGTGAAGCTGCCTGCCGCCGACGGAGTGCCCGAGACCAGCCCGGACGAGGAGTTGATCGACAGGCCGGTCGGCAGGCCGGTCGCGCTCCAGGTGTACGGGGCGCTACCGCCGCTGGCCGAGGCCTGCAGGCTGGTCGCGGTGCCGACCGTGCCCGACTGCGAACCGGGGTTGGTCACCGAGACGCCCCCGGTACCGCCACCGCCGGCGCCGCCGGACAGCCACTCGGTGCCATTGAGCATCACCGTGGCGTCGGTGCCGGCTGGATCGTTCCAACCGTTGTACAGCGTGTTGCCGGATTGCCCGGTCCCGTCGTCGATGGTGGAGGAGTCACCGATGAACATCACCCGGCCGGCGCCGAAGGTCGAGGTGGCCACGGCCGCGCCGGTGGTACCCGAGGCGGAGTAGCCCGTCCGGTAGATCTCGCCGCGGGCGCTGGAGTTGTCGCCGGGCTTGAGCGTGACTGTGGTGCCGTTGCGGATGATGGTGCCGGTGGCCCGGCCGAACGGGCCGGCAATGATCGGGTCCGAACCGGCCGAGGCGCCGATCACGTTCGGGTTCTCGGTGCCGATGTTGAGCAGGTCGATCGAGAAGCCGAACGGGTCGGTGGAGTCCACCGAGTTGTTGGTCATCAGGTCGTTGAGGATCTTCGGCGAGTCCCAGCCGTCGTTGTTGCGGTCGCTGCCGGTGTGGTCAGAGACCATGAACAGGCCGCCGCCGTTCTTGACGAAGGTCATGATCGCGGTCTTCTCCGCCGCGGTCAGCACCACGTTCGGCTCGGGTAGCACGAAGGCGTTGAAGTTCTTCAGGTCCTGCGCCCCGCTGCCGCCGTAGGTGATCGAGCTGCCCGACGGCAGGGTCTTGAGGGAATACCGGCCGGTCCGCTGCAACGCCACCCCCCAGGCCGAGATGCCGCCGGTCCACGAGGTCTCCGAGGTCGGGTTGGCGTTCTGAGCCAGCGGGTCGGGCTGGGAGGTGGAGATGATCCAGTCCCCCTGGCCCGACGTCTCGGCATGGGCATTGTCGAACAACACCTTGTACGTTGTCGCAGCACCTGCCGCAAAGCTAGCGCCGGCCACTATGACCGCGGTGAGCGCTGTTGCCCCCGCCAGCGCCGCAACTCCGAGCATCGCCACTAGGCGAGGGAGTCGCGCCTGAACTGCCTGCATCGCAGACCTCCGAAAAATTCGGCTGGCGCCCGATTTGAGCACCATCGCGAACCTTAGAGGCTTACGGGTTCCTTATGAATGGGATGGAGCTATCAGAATTCTCTGAACTAGGCGTTACGTCCGGGTTCGGCGTCGGCGAGCACCCGCAGCACGTTCTCACCGGTCAGGCCGGCCAGCTCGGCGCTCGACCAGCCGCGATCGAGCAGTTCGGCGATCAGCGCCGGGTAGCCCGAGACGTCCTCCAGGCCGACCGGCAGCTCGTCGCAACCGTCGTAGTCCCCGCCCAGGCCGACATGCTCGACCCCGGCCACCGACCGCACGTGCTCGACATGATCGGCGACCTGCGACACGGTTGCCCGCGGCCGCTGGTGGGTGCGGGCAAAGCGCTGGATCGCCACCTGCTGCTGGTCGAAATCGCGCGGGTCCTCACCCAGTTCGACCATCTCCTGGCGTACCTCGTCGATGAAGTCGCGGCAGTCGGTGCTGACGAAATACGGCACGAAGGTCACCATGCACACCCCGCCGTTGCCGGCCAGCGTGGCGAGCACGTCGTCGGGGACGTTGCGTGGCACGTCGCAGACCGAACGGGCCGAGGAATGGCTGAAGATCACCGGCGACCGGCTGACCGCCAGCGCGTCGCGCATGGTGTCGGCCGAGACGTGGGACAGGTCCACCAGCATGCCGAGCCGGTTCAGTTCGGCCACCACCTGCCGACCGAAATCGTTCAGGCCGCCGAGCACCGGGGTGTCGGTGGCCGAGTCCGCCCACGGCACATTGTCGTTGTGGGTCAGGGTCAGGTAACGCACCCCGAGGCTGCCCAGGGCGCGCAGCACCGGCAGCGAGCAGTCGATCGAGTGACCACCCTCGGCGCCCATCAAGCTGGCCAGCTTGCCCTCCCGCCAGGCCTGCCGGACTTCGGCCTCGGTGGTGGCCAGCGCCATCCGGTCCGGGTAGCGCTGCACCATCCGGCGCACCACGTCGATCTGCTCGAGGGTGGCGGTGACGGCCCGCTCGCCGGCCCAGCCGGCCGGCACGAACACCGACCAGAACTGCGCGCCGACCCCGCCTTCGGCCAACCGTGCCAGGTCGGTGTGGGTCCGGCTCTGCCGCTGGCTGATGTCGTAGGCGGTCAGGTCGTAGTTGACCAGTTCTCGCAACTGGAAGGGCAGGTCGTTGTGGCCGTCGACGAGCGGATGGGCGGCCAGCAGTTCGCGGGCGGCGGCGAGCGAGCTCACAGCTGGAAGCTCTCGCCGGGCGCCAACTGACCGAAGTCGACGCCGTATTCGGCACCGACCCGGGTCAGGTGGCCGCCGTAGCCGGCCCGGCCGATGTCACCGAGCAGCGCGTCGTGAATACCGAAGGCGCGCGGCGCGCGTACCGCGACGGCGAAGTCGAGCGTCTCGGCCAGCTTCGCCCAGGGCGCGTTGAGCGGCACCAGCGCGACCTCGACCGACGCCGTCGGTATCACGTAGGAGTCACCGGGGTGATAGATCGCGCCCTCGACCAGGTAGCAGACGTTGGCCACCACCGGGATCGAGGAGTGGATCAGCGCGTGCTGGCCACCGAAGGTGCGGATCGGAAAGCCGCCGGCGGTGAACTCCTCGCCGGGTCCGACCGCGGTCAGCCGACGGGCGAAGGCCTGATGGCCGGCGAGGTTGTCCACCACCGCCTTCGGCGCCCAGATCCGCAGCGACGGGTTGGCCGCCGCGGCCTCGGCCAGCCGCTCGACATCGACGTGATCGGCGTGCTCGTGGGTGATCAGCACCGCGTCGAGGTCGGCAAGGGCGGAGTCGACCTCGCTGAAGGTTCCCGGATCGATCGCCAGCCGCCGGTCGCCGTCGGTGATCCGGACGCAGGCGTGGCTGAATTTCGTGAGCAACATTAACCCACCTCACCACATCTGGCCCGATTCGCCTACCGTCGGGTGATGGCATCGATGATGTGGTTCCGGCGTGACCTGCGACTGCAGGACAATCCCGCCCTGGTACAGGCCGCCGAGGCCGGCGGCGGTGAGGTGCTCGGGGTCTTCGTTCTCGACCCGGCTCTGATCAGGCCGGCCGGTGCCGCCCGGCTCGCGGTGCTCTACCGGACGTTGCGAGCCCTGGATGAGCAACTTGGCGGCACGCTGGTGATCAGGCATGGCAAGCCGCATCAGGTGCTGGCGCAGCTGTGCGATCAGGTCGCGGCCGACGCGGTGTTCTGCGCCGGTGACCACGGTCCGTACGGCAGCCGCCGCGACGACGAGGTCGCCGAGCGATTGCCGGTGCCGCTGCACCGGGTCGGCTCGGCCTATGCCGTGCCACCGGGCAAGATCCGAACCGGATCGGGTACCCACTACCAGGTCTACTCGGCCTTCTACCGCGCCTGGTCAGACCGGGGCTGGCCCGAGCCGGTGCGTTCGGTGCGACCGACCTGGCTCGACGCGGACGGCGATCCCATCCCCGCGGACCCGGCGCTGCCGAACGGCCTGCGGCTGCCGGCGGTCGGCGAGCAGGCTGCCCGGCACGCCTGGCGCGAGTTCCTGGCCGGTCCCGTCGAGCGCTATGCCGAGGAGCGCGACCGTCCCGACCTGAACAGCACCTCGCGGATGTCGGTGCACCTGAAGTGGGGCACCGTCCACCCGCGCACCCTGCTCGCGGACCTGAAGCCGAGCCACGAGGTGTACCGCAAGGAGCTGGCGTGGCGGGAGTTCTACGCCGACGTGCTGCACCACCGGCCGGACTCGGCGCGCGAGTACTACCGGCCCGAGCTGAAGGCGCTGGACTACGCCACCGGCAAGACCGCCGAGGGCCGGCTGCAGGCCTGGCAGGACGGCCGGACCGGCTACCCGATCGTGGACGCCGGGATGCGCCAACTGCTGGCCGAGGGCTGGATGCACAACCGGGTGCGGATGATCGTGGCGTCCTTCCTGGTCAAAGACCTGCACCTGGAATGGACCGACGGGGCAAGGCACTTCATGCGGCACCTGATCGACGGCGACCTGGCCAGCAACAACCACGGCTGGCAGTGGGTGGCCGGCTCCGGCACCGATGCCGCGCCGTACTTCCGGATCTTCAACCCGATCCTGCAGGGCAAGAAGTTCGACCCGGACGGCAGCTACGTCCGGCGCTTCGTCCCGGAGCTTGCCGGGGTGCCCGCCAAGCACGTCCACCAGCCGTGGGTCGCACCCGACGGCGTGCCGGCCGGCTACCCCGAGCCCATCGTGGATCACTTCACCGAGCGGGACGCCACGCTGGCCGACTACCAGCGCATCAGGTAGGACTGAGCCGGATGTTCAGCCGGTGACCGCGATCCCCCAGCCGGCCGACCAGCTCTGGCCGGGTTCGAGCCGGATCAGGTTCTCGCCGGAGTTGAAAGCATTGGCCGGGCAGCTCATCGGCTCGATGGCCACCGCGTTGCGCCCGGGCGTGATGAACGGTGGCGTGAACACCTGCAGGTAGGTCCAGGGCGCGTCCCAGTGCAGTTGCACGGTGCGTGCCTCGGTGCGCAGCAGCACCGCGGTGCCGGTGAGATCGGTGAAGCCGTGATCGAGCCGCCGCTGGCCGATCGGACCGATCACCCTGAGATCGAAAGGTGTCTGCGACACCGAGCGTCGGCCGACCGGGATCTGGCGCTCGTCGGTGTCGAGCACGGTGGCGGCCGGGATCAGCAACTCGGCGGTGTCCAGCTCGTGCCCGGCCAGGTCGAGGTAGGGATGAAAACCCGCACCGAACGGCGCGGTCCGCGACCCGATGTTGCTCGCGGTCAGGGCGACGGTCAGGCCGGCTACCGGGTCCAGTGCGTAGCGCAGTCGCAGCCGCAGTTCGAAGGGGTAACCGGTCTGCGGCGCCAGATCGTGCTGGACGGTCACGCTCGACGGCTGGTGGTCGACGGCGGTCCAGCGAACCCATTTCACCAGTCCGTGACTGGCATTGCTGGTGGCGGGCTCGGTCAGCGGCAGCTGGTAATGCACGCCGTCGAAGTGATAGCGGCCGTCGCGGATCCGGTTCGGCCAGGGCAGCAGGACCGCCCCGGTGGACTTGGGTGGCAGCTCGTCAGGCCCGGATTCCACCGTGACCGGCTGGTCGTCGAGCCACAGCCCGGCCAGGCCGCCGCCGACTTCGGCGATCTCGGCCCGGTAGCCACCGGCAGCCATCGAGAACCGCTCGCCGCAGAATGCCATGGCCGAGACGTTAGCGTGTCGATCAGTTGGGCACTGGGACGGCAGCCAAAGTCCGGCCCACGAGGGATCGGGTGAGTGAGGCGATTAATCCTACAAAGTGTCCGCGCCGGTCGCGGCCGATGATCCAGCTCGAGTGACCAGGCATGATGGGGCAATGGGCACCCTCCAGGACGCGAAGTTGCTCACGGTTGGTTACGAAGGGCGTACTGCCGCCGAGCTGATGGACGTTCTCACCGAGGCTGAGGTCAACGTTCTCGTCGACGTGCGATTGACGCCGTTGTCACGCAAGCCTGGCCTGTCGAAACGGCGGCTTGCTGACGCCTTGGGTGCCGCAGGGGTCCAATACCTTCACCTGCCAGCACTAGGGAACCCAAAAGGCAACCGCGACGGATTCCGCCGAGGTGAACCGAGCAGTCGTGATAGCTTTCGCGCGATCCTTCTGACCCCCCAGGCTCAGCAGGCACTCGATGAGCTTCGGACTCGCGTGGCGAACCACCGGGTGGCTCTGTTTTGCTTCGAGCGAGACGCCGATTGCTGTCACCGGCAGCTTGTGAGTGAACATCTACTCAGCGGGTACCGGCACCTTGAGGTCCTCCACCTTTAGTCGAACAGTGTCGGCTCGGGTTTGCTCCCGGCCGGAGGCCAGAACACGCCAAGCACCAGAAAACTTCGTCGGTGCTGGTGCTGGTTGCCGAGGAAGAAGTAGGTGTCGCGGTCGGACGCGCATAGCTGGCCGAGGAACTTCTGACGCAGTAAATCAGGCAACTCAGCGTCGGACCGGCCTTCGGCTTTCCAGTTACGCGCGGCTTGTCCGGCTTCCCAGTCGATGAGCGTCTGGTGGTGTCCGTTGCAGCCCGTCGTCATGCAGAAGTAGTGGTACTTGAGCCGGTAGGGGGCGGGCTCCAAGGCGCTGCGTTCGGCGTTGAACAGGTCACCGGCCGCGGCCAGTTCGGCGAGACGTCTTTTGTCCTCGGAGAAGGCGTCGTTGGGTTCGATGTCTAGGCGATCGACCAGACGCGGCTTGATTAGGCCCAACGACGGGGCAGCCGGATCATCCTGTTTGGCATACAGTTCGCACGCGGTCGTCGCACCCGCTAGCTGTGCCAGGTACCTCCATCGCGTCCGCCAGCGGTGCTCAGCGCCGACGAACTCACCGAGTTGCGCGCTCGGGATATTTGGCTTGTAACTCTCGGGCCGCTGGTCTGACGGGGCGCGAAAGGCCCGTAGGTTCATTAGCTGGTACTTCTTGAAGCGGTCGGTGAAGCTCAGGTTGCGGTAGGCGACGGGGTAAATCCTGATCCAGGTTGGTACATCGCTGTCGGTGCGGACACCGGCGACGCAAACCGTCTCACCGTAAGACTTCGAAGGTTGCGGGTACGCCTTCACCGTGATCAAGATCTGCATCTGCTCTTCGATTACTTTCGTCCTCCTTTCGTTTCGCCATCGTCGTCGCAGCCAATCGATGACCGCGTGGCGATACGATATCGATCGGCAAACGTAGTCCGCGGGTGATTGTAATTAGTCGGCTACAGGTGGCCGCGAGTTATCCACATGTGCCTGGGCGTCATAGCGCCAGAACGGCCGCACGAGCAACGCGGCGAGCAGCACCCCGACCGCGCACAGCAGGCCACCGCCGACCCAGGACACCGACACCCCGGTCACCGACGCGGTGGCGCCGGCGCGCAGGTCACCCAACCGTGGACCACCGGCCACCACCACCACGAACACCCCCTGCATCCGGCCGCGCATCTGGTCCGGGGCGTAGGTCTGCAGGATGGTCTGGCGGTACACCGCGCTGACCAGGTCGGCGGCGCCGGCCACGGCCAGGAACAGCACCGCCAGCAGCAGCGAGTGCGCCAGGCCGGCGGCGGCCACGCACAGCCCCCAGACCACGATCGCGAAGGTCAACGTCACGCCCTGCCGGCGGACCCGGCCGATCCAGCCGCTGGAAATGCCGGCCAGCACGGCGCCGATCGCCAGCGCGGCGTACAGCGGTCCCACCTGGCCGTGCCAGCGGTCGGCCGCGACCTGCGGGTAGAGCGCGCGGGGCATCGCGAACACCATCGCCACGATGTCGACCACGAACGACATCAGCAGCACCGGACGAACGAGGATGAACGACAGCCCGTCCAGCACCGAGCGCAACCCGGCCCGCTGCCCGTTGCCCTCGTCCGGCGGGATCTTGGGCAGCCGGATGGCCGCGTACAGGGCCAGCGTGAACAGCACCGCGTCCACCCCGTAGGCGTAGCTGAAACCGTTGTGCCGGGTGACCAGGTAACCGGCGATCAGCGGGCCGAGGACCTGACCGACATTGCCCACCGTGAAGGTCAGGGTGTTGGCGGCCGGCACCTGGGTGGCCGGCACGATCCGCGGAATGATCGCGCCGCGAGCCGAGGACGCGACCGCGAAGAATCCGGACTGGACGGCCACCAGGACCAGGATGAGCGCGACGTTGTCCAGCTGGGCCACGGTCTGCAACAGCAGCGCGATGGTGATCGCCCAGGTGCCCAGCGAGCTGAGGAAGTACAGCGTGCGCCGGTCGACCACATCGGCCACCGCGCCGCCGTAGAGCCCGAACGCGACCAGCGGCAGGAACCCGACCAGTCCCACCAGGCCCACCTGCAGCGAGGAGTGCGACAGCGAGTACACCTGCACCGGCACCGCGACCGCGGTCAGCATCGAGCCGATGAACGAGGTGCCCTGGCCGAGCACCTGCCGCCGGAAGGCCGCGATCTTCAGCGGCTCGGTGTCCATCGCGTGCTCGCGCAGCCAGCCCGATCGGGCCGGGCCGGTGAGCGCGGGCTCGCCCGGTAGGGTGTCTGACGGTGTCGGGTCCAGCTCGGTCACGGCGCCAGCCGCTCGACCAGCCAGCCGTCCTCGGCGCTGAGCCGGAACCGCAGCCGGTCGTGCAGCCGGAATTGCCGGCCCTGCCAGAACTCCATCTCCCGAACGCTGATCCGGTAGCCGCCCCAGCCCGGCGGCGCCTCGATCGGTCTGTCGCCGAACCGGGCGGTGGCCTGGGCAAGCAGTTCGTCGAGCTGATCGCGATCGCGCAGCGGCTGCGACTGTGGCGAAGCCCACGTGGCCAGCTGCGAGCCACGGGGCCGGCCACCGAAGTACTCGGCGGTCTCGGCCCGGCTGAGCTTGCTGACCGGGCCACGAAAGCGCACCTGCCGCTCGGCAGGCAGCCAGGCGAACACCGCGGCCGCGACCGGGTTCAGCGCCAGCTGCCGCCCTTTGGCCGAGTCGTAGTTGGTGTAGAACATCACCCCGGCATCGTCGAATCCCCTTGCCAGCACGGTGCGAACGTCCGGCACGCCGGTGGCGTCCGCGGTCGCCACCTGCATCGCGTTCGGGTCGGTGATCCGCTCGTCGGCGGCGGCCTCGTCATACCACCGGCGCAGCTGGTCGAGCCAGCTGCCGGCCAGTGTCGCCTCGACCAACTCGCCCCGGTCATAGGACCGCCGGACGGTGGAGGGGTCCGCGTGCGTGATCGGCGTGAGGTTGGCGTCCGGTCCGGCTGGGTTCACCACGTCATTGTTTCAGCTTCACGGGCCTGCGGTGGCTCCGCCGGTCGATAGTGACCAATGCCCGTTCGCCCGCTGCCAGGTTGATAGGTAAGAATGAGTGGTTGGGAGCGTGACCCTTTCGGCCTCGCCAGAGCTCAGCTGCCACCCGCGGTCGACATCGCGGGTGGACGCGAGAAGAAGGATCGGAGTCAGTGCATGTCCGACGATTTCAGCCCCGGACTCGAGGGTGTTATCGCATTTGAGACCGAAATTGCCGAGCCGGACAAGGACGGCGGCGCGCTGCGCTACCGCGGCGTCGACATCGAAGACCTGGCCGGGCACGTCACCTTCGGCAACGTGTGGGCGCTGCTGGTGGACGGCAAGTTCGGCCCCGGGTTGCCGCCGGCCGAGCCGTTCCCGATCCCGGTGCACACCGGCGATGTCCGGGTGGACGTGCAGGCCGCGCTGGCGATGCTCTCGCCGATCTGGGGCTACCGGCCGCTGCTGGACATCAGCGATGACGAGGCCCGCGAGCAGGCCGCCCGGGCCTCGGTGATGGCGCTGTCCTATGTGGCCCAGTCGGCCCGCGGCGTCGGTGCGCCGGCCGTCCCGCAGTCACGGATCGACCAGTCCCGCACCATCGTCGAGCGGTTCATGACCCGCTGGCGGGGCGAGCCCGACCCGCGGCACGTCGATGCGGTGGACGCCTACTTCGTCTCGGCCGCCGAGCACGGAATGAACGCCTCCACCTTCACCGCTCGGGTGATCGCCTCGACCGGTGCGGACGTGGCAGCCGCCATCTCCGGGGCGATCGGCGCGATGTCCGGCCCGCTGCACGGTGGCGCGCCGGCCCGGGTGCTGCCGATGATCGAAGAGGTCGAGCGCACCGGCGATGCCCGCAAGGTGGTTCGCGACATCCTGGACCGCAAGGAACGCATGATGGGCTTCGGCCACCGCGTCTACCGGGCCGAGGATCCGCGCGCCCGGGTGCTGCGCCGCACCTACAAGGAGCTCGACGCACCCCGGTACGAGGCCGCCGACGCCTTGGAGCAGGCGGCGCTGGCCGAGCTGCGCGAGCGCCGGCCCGACCACCCGATCGAGACGAACGTGGAGTTCTGGGCGGCGGTGACCCTCGACTTCGCCGAGGTGCCGCCGCACATGATGCCGGCGCTGTTCAGCTGCGCCCGGACGGCCGGCTGGTGTGCCCACATCATGGAGCAGAAGAAGACCGGACGGCTGGTGCGCCCGTCGGCCCGCTATATCGGACCGAACCCGCGCAGCCCGAAGGACGTCGAGGGCTGGGACAACATCGCGCACGCCTAGTACCCGAGTGTTCGCTGTGCTGGTCACTTCGCTGCGCGCCTCGCTCGTCCCTCACTCGATGCTCGCTCAGCCGAAATTCTTACCTTCGCCGCGGTAGGACGGCACGGTTCGCTGTAGGACCGTGCCGTCCACCACGTGCACCTGATCGAACCGTTCGAGCAGCTCGCCAGCCTTGGCATGCCGGAACCACACCGGATCGCCGATCCGCAGCGCCTCGGCCGGGCGGCCCCGTACCGGGGTCTGCACCTCACCGGCCCCCTCGGTCGCGATCAGTGTCAGGTCGCGATCGACCGGCCGCGGCAGCCGGGACTTCTTCGCCGGCCCCGAGGCGAGGTAGCCGCCACCGAAGGTGGTGACGATGCCGGCGGCCGGCCGGCGCACCACCGGAAGGGCGAAGAAAAGGGCTGGCTCGGCCCGAAACTGCCGGTAGCCGTCGAACAGGGTGGGCGCGTACAGCCCGCTGCCGGCGGTGACCTCGGTGACGCAGCTGTCCGCCGATGAGATCTCCAGGCTGCCGGTGCCGCCGCTGTTGACGAACTGCAGGTCCGCCCCGGCCGACCTGACCGCCTCGACCACCTGCCCGCGGCGGCTGGCGAGTTCGGCTGCCGAGCGCCGCTTGACCAGCGCCACCGCCGGCGAGCTGTCGGGCAGCCCCGCGATCTGGGCTTCGTAGAACATCACCCCGACCACGGCGAACCGCCCGGGCTGCCGCGATGCCTCGGTAGACAGCGCGGCGGCGTGTGCCGGTGACCGGACCGGTGACCTGCGCACGCCCAGGTGCGCCGGCCCGATCCGCAGCGAGGCATCGACGTCCAGGCAGAGCCGGATCGGTGCCGCCGGATCGACGGCGTGCTCGGCGATGAACCGCAACTGTGCCGGGTCATCGACCATCAGGGTGATCCGGGCCAGCAGTTCGGGGTCGGCGGCCAGCGTTCGAAGGCTCGCCCGATGCGCGCTCGGATACCCGATCAGGACGTCAGACACGCCACCGCGGACCAGCCAGATGGCTTCGTCCAGGCTGTATCCCATCACCCCGGAAAACCCTTGCCGGGAAAGCACATTGTCCAACGCCCAGCGGCACCGGACGGACTTGCTGGCGACCCGGATCGGGGTGCCGGCGGCCCGCCGGACCAGGTCGTCGGCATTGCGCTCGAAGGCGGCAAGGTCCAGCGCCGCCAGCGGCGGGTCGTAGGCAACGGTCGCCGCCGCCAGCCGCGCGGTCACCTCGTCCGGTCCGGTCCGGCTCACCCAGCCCACCTCGCTCTCGTCTCACCGCCGACTGTAGGGGAGTCGTCGCCGACTGCTGCAGACACCGCCTTATAGTCTTTGCATCATGGGTGACAGCGATCCGGCCGGTTGGCGGAACTGGGCCGGTACCTACACAGCCGTTCCGGCCCGCACCGTGCACCCGCGCACTCCGGAGCAGGTCGCAGCCGAGGTGCGTCGCGCGGCCGCGGACAACCTCTCGGTCAAGGCGCAGGGTTCCGGACACAGCTTCACCGACATCGGCCTGACCCGCGGCGTGCTGATCAGCCTGGACCGGCTGACCGGAATCATCAACGCCGACCGGGGCACCGGCCTGGTGACGGTCGCCGCCGGCACCACGTTGCGCGAGTTGAACATTGCCCTGTGGCAGATGGGGTTGTCGCTGACGAACCTCGGCGACATCGACGCCCAGACCATCAGCGGCGCCATCTCGACCGGCACCCACGGCACCGGCCGTACCTTCGGCGGCCTGGCCACCCAGGTGCGCGCGCTGGAGCTGATCACCGCAGACGGCGAGATCCTGCAGTGCTCACCGCAGCAGTCCGGTGAGCTGTTCGCCGCCGCCCGGATCGGCCTCGGCGCGCTGGGCATCATCACCGCGGTCACCCTGCAGTGCGAGCCAGCCTTCGTCCTGCACGCCGCCGAGGCGCCGGCCGACTACGACGACCTGCTGGAAGTGCTGGGCGTGCTGGAGCAGAACGATCACTTCGAGTTCTACTGGTTTCCACACACCCGCCGGGTCCTCACCAAGGTCAACACCAGGCTGCCGATCGAGACCGAGTTGCAGCCGGTCGGTCGGCTGAAGAGCTGGCTGTCGGATGAGTTCCTGTCCAACACAGTCTTCGGCGCGATCAACCGGCTGACCACGGCCCAGCCGAGGCTGATCCGGCCTACCAACCAGCTGGCCGCCCGGGCACTGGGCGAGCGCGACTACCTGGATCGGTCCTACCGGGTGTTCACCTCGTCCCGCCGGGTGGTGTTCCGCGAGATGGAATATGCCGTACCACGCAGGTCATTGGCCTACGTCCTGGACGAGATCGATGGCTGGCTGCGGCGCTCGGGCGAGCGGGTGGGCTTTCCGGTCGAGGTCCGGCTGGCCGCTGCCGACACCATCGCGCTGTCCACCGCCTACGGTCGCGACACCTGCTACATCGCTGTGCACCAGTACCACCGGCGCTCGCACGAGCGTTACTTTCTCGCGGTGGAGGCCATCGCCCGCGGCGTGGAAGGCCGTCCGCACTGGGGCAAACTGCATTACCGGACGGCCGAGGACCTGGCACCGGTCTACCCGAGGTTCGCCGAGTTCGTTGCCCTGCGCGACCAGCTGGACCCCGAGCGCAGGTTCGGCAACGACTACCTGCGGCGGGTGCTGGGCAGCTGACGGCGCCCGCTGGTCCGGCCCGCGGCCGGCCGTGCCGCCGGGAAGATAGCCGGCCCGGCCGGGGTTGGCCCGAACATGAGCTTCTCCTTCGATCCCACCCCCGACCTGCCCCTGGTGCTCGGCGGTAACGTCTTCGGCTGGTCAGCCGACCGGGACGCATCATTTGCCGTGCTGGACGCCTTTCTCGATGCCGGTGGTCGCCAGATCGACACCGCCGACGCCTATGCCCGCTGGCTGCCGGGCAGCGCCGGCGGCGAGTCCGAGACGGTGCTCGGCCAGTGGCTGGCCAGCCGCGGCGTCCGCGATCAGGTCTTTCTGGCGACCAAGGTCGGCGCGCTACCGCCGCTGAACAACCTGCGGGCCGCCACCATCGCTACCGCCGTGGAGAACTCGCTGCGCCGGCTGCAGACCGATCACATCGACCTGTACTGGGCACATCGCGACGACGAGAGCACCCCGCAGCAGGAGAGCCTCGAAGCCTTGGACGCCTTGGTCCGGGCCGGCAAGGTGAGCCACCTGGGCGCGTCCAACTTCAGCGCCGAGCGGCTGCAGTCCGCCCTGGACCTCTCCGAGCAGAACCACTGGGCCGGGTACGTCGCGGTTCAGCCGCTCTACAACCTGCTCGAGCATGCCGACTGGGAGGCCGGCCCGGGCAAGGTCGCGCTGGCCAACAACCTGGCCATCTGGCCGTACTCCAGCCTGGCCAGTGGCTTCCTGTCCGGCAAGTACCGGCCGGACAGTCAGGTCGAGTCGGTGCGCTCCGGCGCGGTGGCCAGGTACCTCGACGAGCGGGGCTTTCGGGTGCTCGACGCCCTCGACGTGATCAGTGCCGAACACGGTGTGCCGATCGCCGCGGTCGCGCTGCGCTGGCTGGCTGAGCAGCCGGGGGTCCTCGCGCCGATCGCCTCTGCGCGCACCGTCGAACAGCTCGGCGACTTGCTCGCCGTCGCGAACCTCACGCTGAGCCAGGACGAGCTGGACACGCTGCGCGCGGCGGCCGGTTGAGCGCGATCCGGGTCCGGCCGGCCGGTGCGCTGCTGGGATGATGGGGCGGTGACCCGTCCCGGTGAGCTCGTGATCCCGTCCGGACTGCTGCCACGCGACGGCCGGTTCGGCTCCGGGCCGTCCAAGGTGCCTGCCGGCGCGCTGGCCGACCTCGCCCGCGAGGGCCAGGCGGTGCTGGGAACCTCGCACCGCCAGCCGCCGGTCAAGCACCTGATCGCACGGATTCGAGCCGGCCTGGCCGAGCTGTTCGCGCTGCCCGACGGCTACCAGGTGGTGCTCGGCAACGGCGGCTCCACCGCGTTCTGGGACGCGGCCGCCTTCGGCCTGATCCGGCAGCGGTCCCAGCACGTGCAGGTGGGTGAGTTCTCAGCGAAGTTCGCCGCGGTCACCCGGGGCGCGCCGTTCCTGGCCGAGCCGAGCATCCGGCGGGCCGAGCCGGGCTCGGGCATCGCCGCGCAGGCCGAGGACGGGGTGGACGCCTACGCCTGGCCGCAGAACGAGACCTCGACCGGGGTGATGCTTCAGGTGAGCCGGGTGCCGGGTGCCGAACGGGCGCTGCACCTGATCGATGCCACCTCGGCGGCTGCCGGCCTGCCGGTCGCGCTGGAGGAGACCGATGTCTACTACTTCGCCCCGCAGAAGGGCTTCGCCGGTGACGGCGGCCTGTGGCTGGCGTTCCTGTCCCCCGCCGCGCTGGACCGGGTGGCCGAGATCGGCGCGTCCGGACGGTGGATCCCGCCGTCGCTGGACCTGTCCATCGCCATCGACAACAGCGCCAAGGATCAGACCTACAACACCCCAGCCATCGCGACCCTGTGGCTGCTGGCCCGCCAGGTCGAGCAGCTGCTGTCGGCCGGTGGCCTGGCCGCCAGCACCACCCGCTGCGCGGACTCCGCCAGCCGGCTCTACGACTGGGCCGGGCGCTCGCGCCACGCCAACCCGTTCGTCACTGAGCCGGGTCTGTGTAGCTTGGTGGTCGTCAT
>JBPCPA010000253.1:0-5970 GCA_050999655.1 Jatrophihabitans sp. | reverse complement strand
TCGGCGACCATAGCGAGAGGGAAACGCCCGGTCCCATCCCGAACCCGGAAGCTAAGCCTCTCAGCGCCGATGGTACTGCGCGGGCCACTGCGTGGGAGAGTAGGACGTCGCCGGACACACTTTCGACCAAGGTCGTTCGGCTCTGCCGGACGACCTTGGTTGTATGAAGGCCAGGTTCGTACGCATACCCGTACGAACCTGGCCTTTTTTTGTTGTATCGATGGGAATGGATGACATGGCGAACTACGGAGCCCGACGTTCTGATGGGCCTCAATCGAGTCCGAGGCGCACCGGACGGGGCGAGACCGACCGGGGCAGGGGACAGGGTCGGCCCTCGACAGCGGGCTCGGCCGTACCTGGCCGAGGCACGACCGGTTCTGACCGCGGTTCGTACCCGGCGCGGGGCAACGACTCGGGCGCCGGCCGCGGCAGGCCCGGCGGTTCGGCCGGCGGATACCGAGCTCGCGCCGATCGGGATGCCGGGCCCCAGGCGGGGGCTGGCTCCGCCCCAGGCGGTTACCGAGGCGCGTCCAGGTCTGCTGAAAGTACCCGCGACGCTGACCGGGGTGGGTCGCGCGGCACCGGCAGGGACGGTGGGGCTGCACGTTCCGGCGATCGGTATGAGGGACGCCCGCCCAGCGGGCAGCGTTCGCGACCAGCCACGGGGCGGGCCGGCTCCGCTGGTACTGCGCGTCGCTCGGATGCCTCTGCGGCCGGCGCTCGCAGCACGTCGGAGTCACACTGGTGGGAGCCGGGCGGATCGAGCGCGTCACATTCATCAGGACAGACCGGTCACGGCCGTACCGAACGTCGTGGCCGACCAACCAGAGACGCTGAGGATCGGCCAAGTCGTAGTTCGTCTGAGCACCGGTCATCTCGCGACGATCGGTCACCTCGGGAGAACCGGCCTTCGTGGAACGACCGTCCTGCTCGGGATGCGCGTCCTGCTCGGGATGCGCGACCGGACCGGGATGCCAGGCCCACCGACCGAGACCGCCGGCCGGCCCGGAGCGAGGACCGCAGGACAAGCGAGGACCGTCGCGGAGGCGACCGCCCGGCCCAGGCCGGACGTCCACCGCGACCTGGCCGGCCAGCCGAGGGCGGGCGTCACTCGTCCGGCGGATCCACAGACCGCCGCACCGGAGCAGGCGCGGGCCAGCGGTCGCCGCGCGGTGCGGATCCCGCCGCGAACCGATACCCGAGCGCGAACCAGTACCCGAGCGCGAACCGATACCCGAGCTCGGACCGGTTCGCGCCTCGATCTGCTGACCGGGCGGCCGAGCGATCGATCCGCAAGCGTCAGGAGCGGGAGGAATACGAGGCGACCAGGGGATCGCGGCCCAGCCGGGGCGCCGAGCTCGCGATCCCGGCGGATGCCGATCCAAAGTTGTTGGACCCGTCCGTCCGGTCAGAGCTGCGGTCGTTGAGCAAGCTGGCGGCCGAGTTCGTCGGTGCCCACCTGGTCGCCGCCGGCCAGCTGATCGACAGCGATCCGCAGCAGGCCCTCGAGCACGCCCGCGCTGCACGCGGCCGGGGTGCCAGGGTCGGCGCGGTACGCGAGGCAACCGGTCTGGCTGCCTACCACGCCGGCGAGTGGGCCGAGGCGCTGTCGGAGCTACGCGCGGCTCGTCGGATCTCCGGCGACGCCAGCAACATCGCCGTGATGGCCGATTGCGAGCGCGCTCTGGGACGTCCCGAACGGGCTTTGAAGTCGATCGAGGATCCGGTCGTGCGCAAGCTCGACGCGGCCACCCGCGCCGAACTGTTGATCGTGGTCGCCGGGGCTCGACGCGACCTGGGGCAGCTGGATGCGGCGTTGGCGGTGCTCGAACGGGGCGGTCTGGACCGTGCCAACCCCAAGGCGGGCAGTGCCCGGCTCTGGTACGCCTATGCCGACGCGCTGGAGGCGGCGGGGCGCAACGAGGACGCTGTCACCTGGTTCGGTGCGGCTGCGCAGGTTGACTACACCGACGAGACCGACGCCGCCGATCGGGCCGCGAACCTGCTCTGACTGGGCGGGCCGAACGGCCACGCCGGGCCGGCCGCTACTGGTCGGCAAACCGCCGGATCACCACACCAGAGGCTGGCTTCGGCGTGAACAGGGTCGACTTGCGGGGCATCCGCTGGCCCGCGGCGGCCACCGCGGCGACCGCGGCAACCGGCGTCGCCCGGACCAGCACGGCGGTCCGGTCGCCGGTCGCCGCGGCCCGCAGCGCCTCATCGACATCGTGGGCGTAGCCGACACTGTCCACGTCGTCGGTCAGGCCCCAGATCCGTTCGACCACGACCCGATGCAGGATGGTGATATCGAGCCGGCCGAGCGCAGTGGCCGCGTCCTCGCCCAGTCCCAACTCGACCAGCTCGGGCGCCGGTTCGGACACCACCACCGCCTGATCGCCACGGGCGAGGGCGATCGCGAAGCCCGGCACATCCGCCAGCGCCTGTTCGACATCCGTCAGCGGGATCGGCTCGCTGACCCGCGCTGAGCCGCGCGTCCGGGCCAGCACGTCGTCCCAGCCGAGCGCGATGACCCGGTGGATCGGATGCACCTGCGGTCCGTAGGACGAGGTGTCCACCAGCAGGGTCAGGCCTCGATCCCACGGTCCGGACTCGCCTGCATGATCGGCCTGCAGCTGCCGGTAGGTGGCATAGCGGTGGTGGCCATCGGCGATCAGCGCCCGGCGACCGGCCAGATCGTCGGCGACCCGGGCCTGCTCGGCCGGGTCGGTGACTGCCCACAGCCGGTGGCTGATGCCGTCCGGGGTCACGGCGTGGCTGAGCGGTTGCCGCTGCGAGACCGACGCGACCAGCTCCGAGGCGGCGCCGCCGCCGTCATAGACCAGGTAGATCGGTTCCAGGTTGGCCTCGGTCGCGCTCATCAGGGCCAGCCGGTCCGACACCGGGCCGGCCATGGTGTTCTCGTGCGGCAGGATCACCCCGTCGGCCGGGTCGCGCAGTTCCACCGCGCCCAGCAGGCCCCGTGTACTGGCGCCGTCCGGCGTGCACATCTCATAGACGAACAGCGCCTGGTCGGCGTCGACCGCCAGGGTCGCATCGGCCAGCCAGCGCTCCAGCAGCACCCGCGCACCTCGGTACGGATCGCCGCCGCCGAGCTCTGCCTCGTCCTGCTCTGGAAGGATCAGACGGACGGTGTTCGTGGAGCTGGCCGCGACCAGGGTGGCCCGCTCGCCCGCCGAGATCACGTCGTAGGGCGGCGATAGCGTGAGGCCGAGATCGGTCCCGCTGGCAGCTGGACGGATGGCTCGAAAGGGTGCCAGGGACAGGCCGCGAAACGGCGCGGGGGAATCAGTCACGCTGGCCGATGTTACGCGGCGGCGAACGAGGGAGAATCGATGATCGGCTCGCAGCGGGCGCTTGCCCATAGCTACGACGTGGCACTGCTGGACCTGGACGGGGTGGTCTACCTGGCCGAGCAGCCGGTCACAGGTGCGCCGCAGGCCCTCGCCGAGGTCAGAGCAGCCGGCATGCGCCTGGCTTTCGTCACCAACAACGCCTCGCGCACACCGGAGCAGGTCGCTGCGCTTCTGCGCCGGGTCGGCGTACCGGCCGAGCCGGCCGAGGTGATCACCTCGGCCCAGGCGGCCGCCCACTACCTGGCCGACCGGCTGCCTGCGGGTTCGAAGGTGCTGGTGCTCGGCGCGGCCGGCCTGATCGAGGCGGTCACCGAACGCGGGCTGCGGCCGGTGTTCTCAGCCGATGACGAGCCCGCCTCGGTGGTGCAGGGCTTCTTTCCCGACCTTGGCTGGAAGCAGCTTGCCGAGGCGGCCATCGCGATCCGTCGAGGCGTGCCATGGTTGGCGACCAACCTGGATGCGACGGTGCCCTCGCCCCGGGGCGCGCTACCTGGCAACGGCTCGATGGTGGCGGCCCTGAGCCACGCCACCGGCGTCAAACCGGCGGCCACCGGCAAGCCTGATCCGGCAATGCACGCCGAGAGCGTTCAGCGCTCGGCGGCCCGGCGTCCGATCGTGGTGGGCGACCGGCTCGACACCGACATCGAGGGCGCCCGGCGAGCGGACTGTGCCTCGCTGCTGGTGTTCACCGGGGTCACCACGCCGGCGGAGTTGCTCACCGCCGTCCCGTTGCACCGACCCGACTACCTGGGTGCCGACGTCTCTGCCCTGCTCGAATCGCAGCCGGCCGTCACGGTCGAGGGCGGACTTTTCCGATGCGGCGGCTTCACCGTGCGGATCGAGGACGGCGTGGTGGAACTGTCCAGTGAGGCGGACGGGCCCGATACCTGGGACGCGCTCCGCGCGCTGGCCGTGGCGGGCTGGCACCTGATGGACAACGATCAGGTGTTGCGGAGGCTGCGCGGCGCCGACCAGGTTGCTCTGGGCGCACTGGATCGGCTGGAGTTGACCGGCGTCGGAGCCGGGTAGTCGGCCGGCGGCCAGCTAACCTGGGCGGGTGAGCAGTCCAGACGGCGAGCAGGCCGGCCAGGGCGAGGACGTGCTGGCCCGCATCGAGGCGGCGCTGGCCGAACTCGACGATCCGGCGACCTCGAAGGACCTGCCATTGGCCGAGCTGGCCACCCGGCTCGGCGGCGTACACACTCAGCTGCAGGCCGCGCTGGCCGAGCTTGATCGGGCCTGAATGGTTCGCCGGTTGCGGCTGGACGCCGAGCTGGTGCGCAGGCAACTGGCCCGCTCACGTGATCAGGCCGCGGAGTTGATTCAGGCAGGGCGGGTCCAGGTGCGGGGCACCGTCGCCGACAAGCCGGCGACCGGCGTCGAGCATGACACGCCGATCCGGGTGCTGGCCGACGGCGACGATCCCGGCTACGCCTCGCGAGGCGCGCACAAGCTGATCGGCGCGCTGCAGGCATTCGACCAGCTGGCGGTGGCCGGTCGGCGTTGTCTGGACGCCGGCGCATCGACCGGCGGGTTCACCGACGTACTACTGCGGCGGGGCGCCGCCGAGGTGGTCGCGGTGGATGTCGGCTACGGTCAGCTGGTGTGGGCATTGCAGTCCGATCCACGGGTGGTGGTGCACGATCGCACCAATGTCCGCACCCTCAGCCCTGACCAGATCGGCGGTCCGGTGGCTCTGACCGTGGCCGATCTGTCCTTTATCCCGCTCGCCCTGGTGCTGCCCGCACTCTCGGCCTGCACCAGCGAGGACCTGGTTCCGATGGTGAAACCGCAGTTCGAGGTCGGTCGCGAGCGGCTGGGCAAGGGCGGCGTGGTGCACGAGCCGGCGCAGCGAGCTGAGACGGTGCTGGCTGTGGCCCAGACCGCGCAGCAACTTGGTTGGGGCACCGCCGGGGTGGCCCGCAGCCCGTTGCCCGGCCCGAGCGGCAACGTGGAATTCTTCCTGTGGCTGCGCCGGGACGCCGGCCAGATCGAGCCGGCGCAGGTCGAGGCCGCCACCAGGGAGGACACATGAGGTCGGCGCTGCTGGTGGTGCACTGCGGACGTCCCGACATTCGCGAACTGGCCCGGCACCTGATCACCCGGCTCAACGATGCCGGCTTCGAGGTCCGGATCCGATCGGTGGAAGCCGCCGACCTGGCCCGCGACATCGGTGGTGGCCAGCTGGGAAACGTCACGCGCAGCGACGGGTCCGAGGGCGCCAAGGGCACCGAGGTGGCCCTGGTGCTGGGCGGCGACGGGACGTTCCTGCGCGCTGCCGAGGACGCCCGCCCGGCCGGCGTGCCGCTGATCGGGGTGAACCTGGGCCATGTCGGCTTTCTCGCCGAGACCGAGGTGGAGGCCCTCGACGCCACCGTCACCGCGATCGTCGAAGGTCGCTACGAGGTCGAGCAGCGGTTCACCCTGCGGGTCACCGCCACCCTCGGGGACGAGGTGATCGCCGAGGACTGGGCGTTGAACGAGGTGTCGGTGGAGAAGGGTTCGCGGGAGAAGCTGCTCGAGGTGGCGGTCTCGGTCGACGACCGGCCGCTGTTGCGCTTCGGTTGCGACGGCGTTATCTGTGCCACACCTACCG
>JBPCPA010000196.1:0-4942 GCA_050999655.1 Jatrophihabitans sp. | reverse complement strand
TTATCGTAAAGCGTCGTATTCGCACCTCCGGTTTTCCCTCGTTCGACGCCCGTCTGGTCGGCGGGTTGGCGACCGGCGGCCTGCGGCCGGCGAACCCCGAGTCGGGCTCCGGCCGCTCGTCCCGGCCGGTCATGCGGCGTCCCGAATGCGTTCGGCGGCGCGCAGGCGCACCGAGGCGGCGCGCGGGTTGGCCTCGATCTCGGCGGCGCTGGCCGGTTCCGAGCCCCGACTCAACAGCCGGATCTGCGGGCCGGCCGAGGCCAGCGCCACCGGCAGGTCCGGCGGCGTCCGGTCGGTGGCCAGTTCGGCGAAGCTGCGTTTGACGATCCGGTCCTCCAGCGAGTGATAGGCCAGCACCACGATCCGTCCCCCCACGGTGAGCGCCTGCAACGCGGCGGGTACCGCGGTCTGCACCGCGGCCAGCTCGGCGTTGACCTCGATGCGCAACGCCTGAAAGGTGCGCTTGGCCGGGTGGCCACCGGTGCGGCGGGTGGCCGCCGGGATGGCCTGGCGCACCAGCTCAGCCAGCTCGGCCGTCGAGCTGATCGGTCGTTCGACCCGCCGCCGTGCGATGGCCTGGGCGATCCGCAGCGCGAACCGCTCCTCGCCGAACTCGCGCAGCACCCGGGCCAGTCGTGGCACCGGGTAGTGGTTGACGACCTCTTCGGCGGTCAGCGGGTCCTCGTCGTTCATCCGCATGTCCAGCGGTGCGTCCTGGGAGTAGGAGAAGCCGCGCTCGGCCAGATCCAGCTGCATCGAGGAGACACCGAGATCGAACAGCGCCGCACTGATCCGGTGCACCGCCAGGCCGGCCAGCACCTCGGGCAGCTGGTCATAGACGGCGTGCACCAGCTCGATCCGGTCGGCATAGCTGGCCAGCCGGCGGGCACTGTGCGCCAGCGCCTGCCGGTCCCGGTCGACTCCGATCAGGCGCAACCGCGGGTGCGCGCGCAGCATCGCCTCACTGTGGCCGCCCAGGCCGAGGGTGGCATCAAGCACTACGGCATCGGAGCCGGCCAGCGCCGGCTGCAGCAGTTCCAGCACGCGTTCCAACAGCACCGGGACGTGCCGCGCGGGCACGGGAGGCGGTGCGTCATCCATCCGGCGTACTCCTGACACGTCGCTGGCGGGCTGGTGAAGGGCTGGGGTGGCGAACGGTTCGCACGGGTTCGTGCCGACTGGATTCGCGCCGAGGAGGGTTCGTGCCGACTGGTCCCCGCCCGCCGGAGCGGCCCGGACCTGCCTGGCGCCGGGGAAGTGCGTCAGGAAGATCGTGGAACCGCTGGGCGGGTGGAGGCCTACCGGCGCGAAACGTGGCCGACCTCGCGGCCGGACGGGTTCGCCTCGGGTCAGAGCAGGCCGGGCAGCACCTCCTCGGCGTCGGCGAAGGACTGGTCGGTTCCCGCGAGGTAGTCCTGCCAGGCAGCGGCGTCCCACACCTCGACCCGGCTGTTGGCTCCGATCACCACACAGTCCTTGGCCAGGCCGGCGTATTCGCGCAGCTGGGCCGGCACCGTGATCCGGCCCTGGCCGTCAGGCACTTCGTGGGATGCGCTGGCGAAGAACACCCGGCTGTAGTCACGGACGCTGCGCTGGGTCACCGGCGCGGTCCGGAGCAGCTCGGTGATCCGGCTGAACTCCGACATCGGGAAGACGAAGAGGCAGCGTTCCTGACCTTTGGTGATCACCAGGCCCCCCTCCAGGTCGCTGCGGAACTTTGCGGGGAGCGCGAGCCGGCCCTTGTCGTCCAGCCGAGGGGTGTGGGTACCGAGAAACACTGGACCACCCCCGCAGCTCTGACCGGTCGATACTTCACACTATCCCCACCGCGACCCACCATACCCCACTCTTCACCACCGTCAATCACGACACCGTGGAATTCGGCACCGATGTGCCGTCGCCGGCCCCGGAAATCGGGCCTTCGGCAGGTGGGGAGGAGTGGCGTCCAGCAGCCGGACCCTCGCCCCGTGCCCGAGATTGCCGCCGAGTCAACGAGAACGATTCGGTAGCAACTACGCTCAGACCACTTCGCAGTCAGGTAGACAGGTCCCACGCTCGACTTATCAGCGATTGTCGATAACTCTGGATGTGGCCACGGGGCGCGCCTTGGCGTGTGCGTCACGGGCCGTTGGATGACAGGACGGACTCACGCAGTGACACACTCAGCCAACCAGGCATCCGCGCCCGCGGTTTCGACGCTGGCCAACGGATCGCCCAACGGTCTGTTTCACGGGGCCGGCAACGAGCCGGCGACCCCGATGACGATCGAACAGATCGGCCCGGACGCCCAGCGCATCATCGCCAACATCGAGAAGGTGATCGCGGGCAAGTACGACGTGATCCGGCTCGGCGTCACGGTCCTGCTGGCCGAGGGTCACCTGCTCATCGAGGACGTCCCCGGTGTCGGCAAGACCACCTTCGCCAAGGCGCTGGCCAAGTCCATCGACTGCTCGGTGCGCCGGCTGCAGTTCACCCCGGACCTGCTGCCCAGCGACGTGACCGGGGTCAGCATCTACAACGCCGAGTCCACCGACTTCGAGTTCAAGCCCGGACCGGTGTTCGCCAACATCGTGCTGGGCGATGAGATCAACCGGGCATCACCCAAGACCCAGGCCGCCCTGCTGGAGTGCATGGCCGAGCGGCAGGTCACCGTGGACGGCACCCGTTACGAACTGCAGTCACCGTTCCTGGTGCTGGCCACCCAGAACCCGGTGGAGATGGAGGGCACCTACGCGCTGCCCGAGGCACAACGGGACAGGTTCACGGCCAAGATCTCGCTCGGCTACCCCGACCGGGTGGCCGAGATCGCGATGCTCAGCGACCAGACCACCGCCACCGACCCGCTGGTCAGCCTCGGCGCGGTATCTGACGCCGCGCACATCCGCTCGCTGATCGAGACCGTCCGCACCGTGCACGTGGTGGACGCGGTGAAGAACTACGTGGTCGCGTTGGCCGAGGCCACCCGCAACCATCCCGAGATCCGGTTGGGCGCCTCGCCCCGCGCCTCGCTGCACCTGCTGCGCACCGCCAAGGCCGCCGCGGCGATGGCTGGGCGCGACTACGTGCTGCCCGATGACGTCCAGCAGCTTGCGGTCGCGGTGTTCTCGCATCGGCTGATCCCGGCCCCGGCCGCGACGGTTGCCGGCCGATCGCCGGAGGACCTGCTGGCCGAAGTGGTTGCCAAGGTGCCGATTCCGGCTGCCAGCCAGCGGGCCTAAGGTCGCCCGGTGGCATCCTCAGGCATCGTGGCCCGGTTGCGGGAGTTGCGCAGGCCGGCAGCCGAGCAGAGCCCGGCCGGTGGTCGGCAGATCGCGATCTCGGCCATCGGCACCCGCAAGGTCGCGCTGTCCACCCGCGGCCGGACGTTCATCGCGGTCGGCCTGCTGGCCCTGGTGTCCGGGCTGCTCCTCGGCGTCACCGACCTGCAGCGGGTGGGCGTGCTGCTGCTGGTGCTGCCGGTTCCGGCCTGGCTGGCCGTCCGGCAGGCTCGCTCCGGCCTGCGGGTCGGGCACGCGGTGAGCCCGTCCCGCATCGTTGTGGGCGGCGAGCCCGCCGAGGTGCGTCTGGTGCTGGGCAACCCGCAGGCCTTCGGTACCGGTCCGTTGCGAATCACCGAGTCGGTGCCGGGCGGGCGGCCGCTGCGGTTCAGCGTCGCCGGGGTGCGTGGCCGGCAACGTCGCACGGTCGCCTACCCGCTGCCCACCCTGGGGCGCGGGCGCTACACCGTGGGACCCACCACGGTGATGGCCAGCGACCCGTTCGGTCTGGTCACCGCCGACACCCGATCCACCGACACCGCCGCGCTGATCGTGCAGCCGAGCACCACCGCGCTCGCACCGCTGACGCTGCCGATTGCCTGGCGCGACGGCGCGGCCACCCTGAGCCACTCGGTCGGGGTCGGTGGCTCCGACGACGCCTCGGTCCGCGAGTTCCGGCACGGCGACGACCTGCGCAAGATCCATTGGCGCAGCACCGCCAAGTCCGGCGCGCTGATGGTCCGGCAAGAGGAACGGCCCTGGCACGGCGAGTCATTGGTGCTGCTCGACATCCGCACTGCGGCCTATCCGGTACCGGCCACCGGCGAGACCTCGGACGCCCTGGAGTGGGCTATCTCGGCCGCCGGGAGCATCGGCTGTCACCTGGCCGGTCGGGGCCGGCGGGTCACCGTGGTCACCGGCGCCGGGCAGGTCGCCCATGACGAGTACACGCCGATCCTGGACATGCTCGCCGACGTGACCCCGGCGCTGCGGGCCGACTTGCAACCGCTGGCCGCCGCGCTGACCGGGCTGGGCCGTGACGCGTCGGTGTTCGCCATCCTGGGTGCCTCGCCACACGCGCCGATCTCGGAGCTGCTGGGCCGGCCGCGGATGCCCGGCTCGTCGGTGGCCCTGCTGCTGCGGCCGTGGACGTGGGCGGCCGGCTCGCCACGCGATCTGATCCGCGAGGAGGCCTGGCAGGCAACCGCGGACTCGCTGCGCTCGGCCGGCTGGCGGGTAGTGCCGGCCGAGGCGGGCGCCGACCTGGCCGAGCTCTGGCCGCGATTGCTCTCGGTACGGGCGGCGGCCAAGCGATGAGCAGTAGCGTGCAGCCCCGGTCCAGCCACGACTCGATGCTGGCCAAGACCACCGCCACCGTCGCCGGCGGCATGTTCCTGACCACCCTGCCGCTGTCGTCCATCTTCACCGATTGGGGCTGGTTGAACGTCAGCATCGGTTGCGCGCTGCCCTACCTGGCGATCGTGATGGTGTTGCGCTACCTCGGGCCGGCCCGCTGGTGGCACAACGTGGTCGGGCTGCTGGCCTCCACCCTGATGCTGGCCTGGTTGTTCGTCCCGCAGCACCTCGGCTTTGGGGTGTTGCCGACGCCGACCTCGCTGCACGACATCTCCGACCTGGTGTGCCAGGCCCGCCGGTCGATGCAGGCCGAGCACGCGCCGCTGCAC
>JBPCPA010000065.1:0-16486 GCA_050999655.1 Jatrophihabitans sp. | reverse complement strand
ACCTCGTCCACCAGCTTCCACTGCACCGCCTTGGCACCGCTCACCCCCTCGGCGCGGGTGGCGAAGTAGTCGGCCAGATCGCGCCGGACGCGCCGCTTGTCCACCACCCGGGTCAGGCCGCCGGTGCCGGGCAGCACGCCGAGCAACGGCAGCTCGGGCAGCGACACCGCCGAGGACCGGTCATCGACCAGCATGATGTGCTCGCAGGCCAGAGCCAGCTCGTAACCGCCACCGGAGGCGGTTCCGTTCAGCGCGGCCAGGTAGGTCTGCCCGGAGTGCGCGCTGGCGTCCTCCATACCGTTGCGGGTCTCGTTGGTGAACTTGCAGAAGTTCACCTTCCAGGAATGGCTGGACGCCGCCAGCATCTTGATGTTGGCACCCGCGCAGAAGATCCGGTCCTTCGCGCTGGTCAGTACCACGGCGCGTACTTGCGGATGCTCGAAACGCAGCCGCTGCACGGCGTCATAGAGTTCGATGTCGACGCCGAGGTCATAGGAGTTGAGCTTGAGCTGGTAGCCCGGCCGCAGCCCGGCCCGCTCATCGACGTCCATCTCCAACCGGGCCAGCACGCCCTCGACGCTGAGCCGCCAGTGCCGGTAGGTCGCTGGCTGCACCTGAAAGCTCACCGGCGGCGGCGAGTCCTCGAGCTGCGGCACCGGCGCAGTCGTGGTCATCCGGCCCACCTCCGCAAACAGGAGTACGCAATACCTACGTTCTACACCGATCTTTGCAGATGTCAACGACGTGTAGCACGTTAGCTGTCGAGCCCCGCCCACTCGGCGGTGGCCGCAGGCGTCCAGGCTTCGTGCTGGCGGCGAAACAGCCGGGCCGCGGTCGCCCCGCTCCACGGGTGAGGCAACAGTTGCTCAGGCAGCGCCGGATCCAGCGCCGGAAAGCGCCGCCAGGCGTGCACGAGCTCGGTCAGCCGGGCCAACCGATCGCGACCGCCCTGCCGGCGAAACTCCTCGATGAAGTCCTGATGCCGGCGCTGGACCGCGTCGAGATCCCAGGCCTGATGGACCATCTCGGCCAGCTTGCCACCACCGGCGTGCTCACCGATGAAGATCTGGGCATCAGAGACCCCCGCCTCGGCCAATACCTGCTGCACCTCTGCCAGCCGGTCCAGGTGGGTGCTCACCCAGACGCCCGGAGCCGGGCTGCCGAAGCCGGCCCAGCTGAGTCGGGTCCGCAACAGGTGCCGGCTGGGCCGTTCGGTTTCCGGCGCCCGGGCCAGCACCATCAGCCAACGGCCGTCCCAGTCCGGCATGGTTGCGGTGAAGCCGTAGATCCGCTCGGTGCCCTCGGTGAGTAACCGGACCGCGGCCGGGGTGAGCCGCCAGCAGGTGCGCCGACCGAGGCGTTCGGCCTGCAACCAGCCGTCCGCCGCGGTACGCATCAGCGCCTGGCGGCAGGCCTTCTCCTCGACCCCGAGCCGGCCCAGCACCTGGATGAAGGACGAGGTCCACGCCGCCCCGCCGGCCGGCAGTACGAACTCGCCGAGGACGGTGAAGAGCAGGCTGCGCGCGCTCTCGCCGCCGGCGGCATGCCGGCGCAGCATGCTGGATGCGTCCGGCCCGTCCGGCACCGCCATGGCACCTCCCGAGTCGATGTGGGCCGATTCTCCCCCGGTCCGGCAACCGGCAGCGACTCGGCACGGTCTGAGTCCCTTGGGCGTCGGCGGCCTGATCGCCCGGGCAGGCATTTCGCCTTGCGGGTCTCGGCGGAGGGGGTTACGTTATCGCCAGTAGTTCGCAACTACCAGTCATTTGCAATACGGGCCTGCGGACCCGGGTTCGGGGGCGTGCATGCACATTCCGGACGGCTACCTGTCCCCGGCCACCTGCGCCGTGGGTTACGCGATCACCGCGCCGATGCTCGCGGTCGCGTCCAGCAGGGTCAAGAAACGGGTCAAGACCAAACAGGTACCGACCCTGGCCGTGCTGTCGGCGATGTGCTTCCTGATCATGATGTTCAACATTCCGATCCCGGACGGCACCACCGCCCACGCGGTCGGCGGCGCGCTGGTGGCGATCCTGCTCGGTCCATGGGCCGGACTCATCGCGGTGAGCGTGGCCTTGGCCTTCCAGGCCTTGCTGTTCGGTGACGGCGGGGTGCTGTCCTACGGCGTGAACGTGTTCAACATGGGCATCCTGCTGCCGTTCGTGGCCTACGCGGTGTACAAGATCATCGCCGGCAACGCGACCCTGACCTCGACCCGGCGGGTGGTCGCCGCGGCAATCGGCGGCTACGTCGGACTGAACGTCTCCGCGCTGTGCTGCGGCATCGAACTCGGCATTCAGCCAGACCTGTTCACCAATGCCGCCGGTGCGCCGCTCTACTCGCCCTATCACCTGTCACAGGCCATCCCGGCGATGATGCTGGCCCACCTGGCCGTGGCCGGCGTGGTCGAGGCGATCCTCACCGGCGGGGTGGTGGGCTACCTGCAACGGGCGAACCTGCCGCTGCTGCGGGTCAACCACCCGAACACCCGGCTGGACGGCGAGGCCAAGGTCCGCACCCCGCGCCGGGTCCGTCCGATCAGCCTGGCGCTGGTGGCGGTCGTGGTGATGGCAGCACTGACCCCGTTGGGCCTGCTGGCGCCCGGCGGCGCCTTCGGCGAGTCAGCCCCGAAGGATCTGAACCTGCACAAGTACGGGCTGAACGCGGTGCCGTCCGGCCTGGTGAAGTACAACGGCTTCTGGAAGCACACGGTGCTCAACGGCTACGGGTTCGCCGGCGGCGCACACCCCGAGATCGGCTACCTGGTCTCGGCCGTGGTGGGCATCGCGGTGATCGCGATCGCGGTGTTCCTGATGGCCACCGCCGTTCGGCTGGCCAACCGATCCCGGCGGCCGGCCGAACCGCCCCGGCCGGCGCCCACCCCGGTCGGCAGCTCGTCGTGACCACCACTGCAGGCGCCCGGACGCCGGACTGGCTGCTGAACAAGGACATCGCGCTGTGCCCGTGCGGCTGTATCGGGCGACGGCGCAAGGGCTCCTACGTCCAGAAGACACTCAGCGGCGGCTCGGACCTGCTGCGGCAGGTGATGTTCTCCGACAGCACCTCCAGCCGGGCCGGCCTGCTGCAGCGCCTGGACCCGCGGGTCAAGCTGGTCGGGTTGCTCGCTCTGGTGGTGGCCGGCGCGTTCCTGCGCACCATCGCGGCGCTGCTGGTGCTCTACGCCGTCACCCTGCTGCTGGCCGCCGTCAGCGCCCTGCCACTCGGTTTCTTCATCAAGCGGGTGTGGCTGTTCGTGCCGATCTTCACCGGCATCGTGCTGATTCCGGCGACGCTGAGCGTGGTCACCGGAGGCCACGTAGTGCTGACCCTGTGGCATTGGCACGGGCACTCCGAGGGGTTCACCAGCCAGGGGCTGACCTCGGCGGCGCTGGTGGTATGCCGGGTCGCCACCTCGATCAGCCTGGTCGTGCTACTCACCCTGACCACGCCGTGGACCCGGCTGCTGGCCGCATTGCGCACCCTGGGCGTCCCGCGGATGTTCGTGCTCACCATCGGAATGGCCTATCGCTACCTGTTCCTACTGCTCGGCTCGGTCACCGACATGTACCAGGCCCGGGCTGCGCGCACCGTCGGGGCCGAGAAGCATGACCGGACGGCCCGCCAGTTCGTGTCGGCGTCGGCGGGTGCGCTGATCGGCAAGTCGATGGTGATGTCGGAGGAGGTCCACCAGGCGATGGTGTCGCGTGGTTACCGGGGCAATGCCCGGATGCTCAGCCAGCCTCGTCCGCGGGCCACCGACGCGCTGTTCCTGGTTGCCGTGGCCGCCGTCGCCGCCGCGTTGCTGGCCGGCGAGCGGGTACTCGGTGGTTGAGCACCACCAGCTCAGTGATCGGCTGGCTGTGGGTGCCGTCGATGACGGCCGGCCGGGCAGTGACGTGCTGGTCTGCCGGGATCTGTACTTCAGCTACCTGGACCGGTTCACCGCCCTGGACGGGGTTGATCTGACCGTCCGGCGGGGGGAGAAGCTGGCCTTGCTGGGCGCCAACGGTTGCGGAAAGTCCACCCTGCTCAAGATCCTCGACGGCCTGATCTTTCCGACCCGGGGCAGCTTCACCGCCTTCGGCGCCGAGGTCACCGAGGACAGCTTGGAGGACGAGCAGATGAACGCCGGCTTCCGGTCCCGGATCGGTTTCGTCTTTCAGAACAGTGACGCCCAGGTGTTCTCCCCCACCGTGCGCGAGGAACTCGCCTTCGGCCCGCTGCAACTGGGCCTGAGCACCGACGAGGCCAGTGCTCGGGTCGAGGATGTGCTGGCCCTGCTGGGCGTCACCGAGCTGGCCGACCGGGCGCCGTTTCAGCTGTCAGGTGGGCAGAAGAAGCGCATCGCCATCGGCACCGTGCTTGCCATGAACCCCGAGATCCTGCTGTTCGACGAGCCCACCGCGGCGTTGGACCCACGCACCGCGGAGTGGCTGACCTGCCTCATCGAGGATCTTGCCACCGCAGGCAAGACCATCGTGCTGGCAACCCATGACCTCGACCATCTGGACCGGCTTGCCGACCGCTGCGTGGTGTTCAGCGAGCAGCACCGGATCGTCGCCGACGGCACCCCGGCGGAGGTCTTCGCCCAACGCGATTTACTGTTGCGGGTGAACCTGATTCACGAGCACACCCGCAAGACCGCGGTACCGCCCGACTAGGGCTGTCCCAGCTGGCGCCGGTCACCGCTGGCGCCGATCATCTCAGCCGGTCACCTCGGCGGCCAGCTCGGCCAGGTCCCGACCGGGGTCGGCCAGCTGCTCCGGGTCGAGCTGGGCGCCCGAGCGCACCAGCGCCTTGATCGGGTCGGTGACGTCCCAGACGTTGACGTTCATGCCGGCCAGCAGCCGGTTGTCCGAGAGCCAGAACGCGATGAACTCGCGGCCGGCCAGATCGCCGCGAAAGACCACCCGGTCATAGCCAGCCGGCTCGACGTAGCCGACGTATTCCATCCCCAGGTCGTACTGATCGGTATAGAAATACGGTAGGTTCTCATACTCCGCCTGCTCGCCACGCATGCCGGCCGCAACGGTCGCCGGCTGGTTGAGCGCGTTGGCCCAGTGCTCGACCCGGATCCGCTTGCCCAGCAACGGATGCAACGCGTTGGCGACGTCACCGGCGGCGAACACGTCCGGGTCACTGGTGCGCAGCGCGGCGTCCACCAGGATGCCGTTGTCCACGGCCAGACCGGCCGCTTCGGCCAGGTCGCTGTTCGGCGCCGCACCGACCGCCACCAGCACCGCGTCCGACTCGATCACCGTTCCGTCACCGAGTTGGACGCCGCTGACCCGGCCAGCCTCCGTCAGGATCTCGGCGAGCGTGGCACCGAAGTGGAACCGCACGCCGTGCTCGCGATGCACGTCGGCGAACACCTGCGCCACCTCGGGGCCCAGCACCCGCAGCAACGGCAGGTCGGCGGTCTCGACCACGCTCACCTCGACACCGGCCTGCCTGGCCGCGGCGGCAACCTCCAGGCCTATCCAGCCGGCACCGATCACCACCAACCGTCCGAGCCCGCCCAGTAGCTCGCGCAGCGCCTCGGAATCATCAATGGTTCGCAGGTAATGCACGCCGTCGGCAGTGGCGCCGGGCACGTCCAGGGTGCGCGGGCTGGCGCCGGTGGCCAGCAGCAGCTTGTGGTAGTCCAGGACGCTGCCGTCGGCCAGCTCGACCCGATGCCCGGCCCGATCCAGCCGGGTGACCTCCTGGCCCAGTCGCAACTCCACGTCGTGCTCGCCATACCAACCCTCGGGATGGACGAAGACCTTCTCGCGGTCGGTGCTGGCCGCCAGGGAGCCCTTGGACAGGGCCGGCCGCTCGTAGGGCAGGTGCGGCTCGGCGCCGATCAGCACCAGCCGGCCGTCGAAGCCCCGCGCTCGCAATGCCTCGGCTGCCTTGGCGCCGGCCAGGCTGGCGCCGACGATCACGAACGTCTCGGACGAGCTCATCTCGGGGTGCCCTTCTGCAGTGCGGATCGGCCGGGCGGCGGCTGCCGGCCTGCCGCGATGCGCGGCACCCATGCTATCCACCCGCGCCGCGCGCGGCACCGCCCTGGCGTGCCGTCTCCCCGCGTCCTCGCTCACGACACACCCCTGGACGCTTTTCTTGCCGGCGACGACGCCGCAGCGAAGGCCAAAGTCGCGACGTTTCTGCAGAGCATCGACTTGCGGCGAGCACGGATGCGGCGGCGGCCGGTGACATCGTCGTGGTCACGGTGCCAGTTAAGGCCTTCCCCAACCTGCCGGCCACGCCACTGGTCGGCAAGACCATCATCGATACCTGCAACTACGGCCCCGAGCGGGATGGCCCCGTCCCCGAACTCGACGACAAGTCGCTGACCTCGAGCGAGCTGCTGCTGCGCTATCTCCCGAGCACCGTGCACGTGAAAGCGTTCAACAACATCTTCCTCAAGCACCTGCGGTCACTCGGCCGCCCGGCAGGAGCTACCGACCGCTCCTACCTGCCGATCGCCAGCGACTCCGCTGAGGCGAAGGCAGCTGTGGCCCAGTTCGTCGACTCAATCGGGTAGTCGAAGCGGATGCGACCGCGCCGCCCCAGCCGTAGCCACGCGGTAGCTGCAAGGTGGCGCGGGTCGCAGCACCTCTGAGCACGCCAGCACACCGTCCTAATGGAACCGGATCTTCACTAGCCGCAGATGGCCGGCTTCGCCGACAAGAAGATCGAACAAGCCGCGCTCGGGCAGCGCGGCCTCGGTCAGCGAGAACGTCCCTGAACCTGCAACATCAGCCCAGCCGTTTCGGGACTCAACTTCTGCGTCGCGTCGAGGGCGACGACGCTGGCGGTGTTGATGCAGATGTCAATGCCGCCGAACCGGGCGACGGCAACGTTTTCCGGTTCCGGCTCGTCCGCCGCGATGGTTCTGGAATCGCCTGCTTGATGAGAATTTCGGCAACGGCCGCGGCGGTGGGCCACGCGTCCCTGTCAAGAACACGCGTGCGGGCGGAAGCGCCGTCGATGAGCAACGCGAGTTGTTCGCCGAGCTGCTCGGGACTGACGGCTCCAGCCTCCCTCGCAGTAGCGGTGAGTCGCTCGGCGATGGCGGATTTGTACTCACGTGAATGGACGGAGGCGGGATGCTCGGGATCGTGCAGCTCGACAGCCGCTGAAATGTACGGGCACATGGGCGTCGACGGCGGGATGTCGAAGGCGGCGAGGAGCCGTTCGCGGGGCGACAGGTCGCTGCGGTCGAAGACGCCGGACATTACGTCGGGGTCGAACTCGCGCAGGTACTCGGCGACGAGTTCGTCTTTAGTCGGGAAGTGCTGGTACGCCGTGCGTTTCGACACCTGCGCGGCGGCGCACAGCTGGTCCATGCCGGTGCGGTTGATGCCCTGGTCACGGAACAGCTCATGTGACGCGCCGAGGATGCGCTCGCGGGCGCCCCGACCGCGACGCCGGCCCGTAGGTCCTTTCGCCAAGTCCGTCATGAGGCCGAGCCTATCGCATTGGGTACTGCTCGGTGTACGTAACTTGCGCGCGCATCCAGACGTGCCCTACTGTCTGGGTACGGGTCGGTTTACATAAGTCCCCCGCCCTCACGTCCATCGACAACAAGGGAGTCACTCGTGGGAAGGCTCGATGGCAAGGTTGCAGTCATCACCGGCGGATCGGCCGGTATGGGACTCGCCGGCGCCAAGCTCTTCGTTGAAGAGGGCGCACACGTGTTCATCCAGGCCCGCCGGAAGGACGCGCTGGACGAGGCCGTGAAACACATCGGGCGCAACGTCACTGCTGTGCACGGCGACGTTAACGATCTGGACGACCTGGACCGCCTGTATGACACGGTGAAGCGGGAGAAGGGCAGCATCGACGTGCTGTGGGCGCACGCGGGGATGGGCGAGCCCGCCGCGCTCGGGGAGATCACTGAGGAGCAGTTCGACAGTGCCTTCTCGCTCAACGCGCGGGGAACGCTGTTCACGGTGCAGAAGGCGCTGCCGTTGATCAACGACCACGGTTCGATCCTGATGACCGGGTCCAACGCCTCCCTCGGCGCCTTTCCCGGCTGGAGCCTGTACGCGGGGAGCAAGGCCGTCCAACAGGCTTGGGCGCGTATCTGGATGAACGAACTGCGCGACCGCAAGATCCGGGTCAACGTGCTGACCCCGGGTCAGGTGGCCACGGCCAAGCAGGAGGAGTTGTTCGACGAGGCCACGAAGGCCGCCTTCGAGTCCCTCATCCCGCGCGGCACGATGGCGCGCCCCGAGGAGATCGCGACCGTCGCGTTGTTCCTCGCCTCGGACGACTCCAGTTACGTCAACGGCCTGGAACTGGTCGCTGACGGCGGTACGACCGCCCTCTAAACCGTCCCTCAGACATCACACGAACCGGAAGGCAGCACATCATGAGCAGCATCACCCTGATCGGGACCGGCAACATGGCCCGCACCATTGGCACGCTCGCCGTCAAGGGTGGCAACACCGTCGAAGTCATGGGCCGCGACCGGGCCAAAGCCGAGGCGCTAGCTGAGACATTGGGCAGCGAGACCACCACCGGCGAGTGGGGCAACGTCCCGGCCGGGGACATCGTCATCACGGCGCTCCTGCACGACGGCGTTGTCCCGGTTGTCACCGAGTACGGCGACGCCCTGGCCGGCAAGGTCGTCGTTGACATCAGCAACCCGTTCAACGCCACCGCCGACGGACTCGCCCACGGCGCGCAGACCTCGATCGCCGCCGAGGCTGCCAAGGTTGCCCCGGCCGGCACACACGTCATCAAGGCTTTCAACACGATCTTCCGCGCCGTGCTCGAGAACGGCCGACCCGACGTGTTCTTCGCCGGCGACGACGCGTCGGCAAAGAAGACCTTCGCGGTGTTTGTGAAAAGCCTCGGTCTGCGGCCGCTGGACGTCGGCGGTCTGGCGATGGCGCACTGGCTCGAAGGAACGGGCGTGCTCACGATGGGCCTTGCCGCGAACGGCGTCGGCCACTGGGACTTCGCCATCGGCGTCGACGAGTTCATCGGCTGATCCCCTAGTGGTCCTGTCCTACTCCAGCGAGTCGAGGAGCTTCCTCAGCAGAACGGTGTTGCCATGGAGAGGGCGGCGTTGTTGACGGGAGTGTCAAGGAGTTGTCCGCCGAGTCCGGCGCTTTGGATGGCGAGCTTGCCGGCACTGCCTCGTCCTCGACCGACGCGGCGATGAGGTCGGCTTTCCGGTCGTTGGCTCGGATAGTCTCGACGGCCCAGCCCGGTGTCGTGCGAGCTCAGTTGTTCACGCCAGGGAGTCGATCCATCGTTCGAGGCGGCGTGCTTCGGTGGTAATGAGGTCAGGGTCGCGGAGGGTGTTGGCGAGCAGTGCGATCCCTTCCCAGGAGGCCACGAGGGCGACGGCGAGTTCGTGGGCGTCGCGTCGACCGAGTTGGGTGAACTGTTCTTCGGCGACCGTGATCAGTCGGCCCATGACGGTGGCCGCGTGCCGTCGGACGTCGTCGTCGCGTTTGTCCAGTTCGGAACAGAGCGATCCGATCGGGCATCCATGCAGGGCGATGCGCTCGGGCGCGGAGGTCCAGATCTTCAGCAGACCCTTGAGTCTTGCCTTCGGTGTGCGGTGCCGGGCAAGCATGGTGTCGAGCACCTGGTAGTCGTCGTGGTAGTTGTCAAGGACGGCCAGGACGAGCTCGTCCTTGGTCTTGAAGTAGTAGTAGACGTTACCGACGGGAACCTCGGCGGCCGCTGCGACCAGCGCCAGGGTGGTTCGTTCGACGCCCTGTTCGTGCAGGGTCTTGCGGGCGGCGGCGATCAGCCGGTCGCGCTTATCTTTGCCGCGACCCACGGTTGGTGCGGCAGCAACGGAAGCTGAGTCAGTCACGCAACTGAGTATACGGCCAGAAAAACGCAACCGCAGGTTGACTTAAGTCAGTCGGCTGACTCACACTAGCGGCCATGACCTGCGCTCCAGTCCGGAAGCCACATACAAGCCCATCGCCCGTGAGCCGCTCCGACAGCTCGCTCGTCGCCGGCGCACTGACCCGCCACGCGGCACACTCGTGAAGCGGCTCGCGGGGTGGTGTTTCCGGCACCGCGCCATCGTCATCGGGTTGTGGGTGCTGATGCTGATGCTGCTGGCCGGGGTGACGAAGAAGGCCGGCAAGGACTACTCCGATGGCTTCTCTCTGCCGGGTACCGGCTCCAGCCACGCGCAGAGCTTGCTCGCGCAGAGCAGCCTGCGCGAAGGCTCCGGTAATGACACGATCGTGATCCACACCCTCCGCCCGGGCACTCGCGTGACCGATCCGGCCGTCCAGACGGCGGTGCAGCAGGCCCTCGCCCGAGGCGTGACGGCGCCGTACGTGGCGTCCATCCGCAGCCCCTACTCAGCTGGCCATCAGAGTCAGATCAGCGCTGATCAGCGCACCGCCTACGCCGTGGTGAGCTTCACCCAACCCGACCAGAGCTTCACCAAAGCCGGCATCGACCCGTTCGTGGCCGGTGTGTCCTCGCTGCGCAGCTCCCAGGTGCAGGTCGAGTTCGGGGGCGGTGCGTTTCAAGTCCTGAAGGGCAGCCCGGTGTCGGGCAGCGTCGCGATCGGATTGGCTGCCGCCGCGGTCGTGCTGCTGCTGGCGTTCGGTTCGCTGCTCGCCACGCTCATTCCGCTACTGGCGGCGATCTTCGCGGTCGGCGCCGGTATCGAAACCGTCGGGTTGCTCAGCCACGTGCTGTCGATCAACTCCATCACCCCGAGCGTCGCCGCGCTGATCGGCATCGGCGTCGCCGTCGACTACGCCCTGTTCGTCGTCACCCGCCACCGCAAGGGCCTGCGCTCTGGGCTGACCCCGGAGCAGTCCGCGATCACCGCCCTGGCGACGTCGGGGCGGGCGGTCGTATTCGCGGGCGCTACCGTCGCGATCGCGATGCTCGGCCTACTGGTACTCAACATCGACTTCCTGACCGGGGTTGGCCTGGCCGCCGCCATCACCGTCGCCTTCGCGGTCGCCGCGGCCACGACGCTGCTCCCGGCGCTGTTCGGAGTGCTCGGCATGCGAGTGCTCAGCCGGCGAGAACGACGCCGACTTGCTCCAGACAACCACAGTGAACCCAGGCCGACGGCCGAGCGCAGCGGACCGTCGCTGCGGTGGGCGACCTTCGTACAGCAGCGACCGGCGCTGCTCAGCCTCGCCGCACTGGCGGTGATGATCGTGCTGCTCATCCCCGCGCTCTCGATCCGCCTCGGCTCCTCCGACCAAGGCAACGACCCGGCCGCCTCGACAACCCGCCATGCCTACGACCTGCTCGTCCTGGGATTTGGGCCGGGCTTCAACGGACCGCTCCTGCTCGTCGGACACACCACCGACACGGCATCGACCAACGCCTTCGCCGCACTCGCCTCAACACTGAAGGCGACTCCAGGAGTCGCCTCGGTGGCAACACCCCCGACGGCGCCCGGCTCAGGCGTGAGTGTCCTGGACGTCATTCCGACGACCTCGCCACAGTCCGGACACACCACGGATCTGATCAACCAACTGCGGGACAGCGTGATCCCCGCCGCGGAGCACGGCACGTCCCTGCACGTCTATGTCGGTGGCCAGACGGCGGTGTTCGGAGACTTCGCAAGTGTCCTCAGCTCCAAACTGCCGCTGTTCCTGACCGTCGTCGTCCTGCTCGGTTGCTTGCTGCTCATGATCGCGTTCCGCAGCATCGTCATCCCGCTGACCGCGGCGGTCATGAACGTCCTCGCCGCCGGCGCTGCGTTCGGTGTCGTCGTCGCGGTCTTCCAATGGGGCTGGGGCTCCAACGCGATCGGTCTCGGCAAACCCGGTCCGATCGAATCGTTCCTCCCGGTGATGCTCATCGCGATCCTGTTCGGATTGTCGATGGACTACCAGGTGTTCCTAGTCAGCCGCATCCACGAAGAATGGGCCCACACCTCGAACACCGCCCGCGCCGTGAGAGTCGGACAAGCCGAAACCGGGCGGGTCATCACCGCCGCCGCCGCCATCATGGTCGTCGTCTTCCTCGCCTTCACCCTCGAAGGCCGCCGGCCCATCGGGGAATTCGGGCTCGGACTGGCCGCCGCCATCCTCTTGGATGCCCTATTGCTGCGGACCGTCCTCGTTCCCGCCGCCATGCAACTGCTCGGGAACCGCAACTGGTGGCTGCCCTCCTGGCTCGACCGAATACTCCCCCACGTCGATGTCGACGTCGACGCGGTCGAGCCATCCACGCCGACGCCGTACACCGATCACGACGCACCGGCGACCCTGGCCGCCGGCCCGAACAACAGTGGCGATCATGGGTACTGAGAAGCACGGCGGACCACGGCGATCATCCGCGCTGACCCGGGCGCGCTTCTCCCGGGCGCTGTCGATCCTGTACTTCACTCGCGCCGCAGTCTCCGTGACCTGGGTCCTTATCGTCTCTGCGCTCGCCGGCACGTCAGGACCGACGCCATCCATCGGCTTCCCCATCTGGACGCTGCTCGTGGTCTACCCGATCACCGACGCCGCAGCGACCGCGATCGACATCCACACAACGCCACGTGAATCGCAGACAGTCTTCCAACGCCTGAACCTGGCGACCAGTCTGGCCGCCGCTGGCGCCGTCGCTGCGACCGTGAACGGAACCTTCGCGACCACCCTCGACGTCTTCGGCATTTGGGCCATAGCCAGCGGCGCCATCCAGCTCCTAGTCGCCCTGCGACGTAACACCCTCATCAGCGCCCAATGGTTCATGGTCATCAGCGGCGCCGGGTCGATCTTCGCCGGCACGACCTACTTGCACTGGCAAGGCACCGCCCACGACGGGATCACCACTCTCGTCCAATACTCGACCGGCGGCGCCCTCTGGTACGCGATCACCGCGACCCGGCTACTGTTTTCCTCGCACCGGCACCCGGACCGCACCGCCAACACCCCACCGTCGCCGTCGCAGTGGCCGTCGCCGTCCGCGACCAAGACGAGCGACGCCTCGGACCTGACCGCAGCAGAGCAGCCGTAAGCCTTGCAACTCTACGTCGGCAACGCCGCCGAGGACGGCACGTCCACCCGCGGCTGGTTCATTGGCCGCTTCATAATTCCAGCCATCGGCGGCATCCGGTCAACGTCAGAGTTTGAAAGCAAATGGTGCGTCTGTCGCGCGGGACAAATGCGATCCGCCCCGGCGCGCCCGGCGGCGGGCACCACCGTAGTGATCCTTGTTGCTGGTCAGCTTCGCCTCATCTTCGATGACAGGGAAGTAGTCCTGTCCCGACCGGCCGACTACGCAATGTGGAACGGTGAAGGCAGTCACAGCTGGATCGCAGAAACCGAGTCCACAGTCATCACCTTCCGGACGCCATCCGGCCGCGAAGGCGACTCGGCGGCCCTCGGATGAGCCTGTCTGTCCAGGTGCGCGAAGCCGCTCGTGTTGCACGTTCGTTGCACGCAACGCCCGAGAGAGAATTTTCCCCGGGCCCCGAAACGACTACAGGCCCCGAAATACGGGGCCTGTAGGTGGTGGGCGATACTGGGATTGAACCAGTGACCCCTACCGTGTCAAGGTAGTGCTCTCCCACTGAGCTAATCGCCCCTGCTCGACCACGCACGGCGCACCGTGAGTAGTCGCTGTTACGAGGTGGAGACGGGATTTGAACCCGTGTACACGGCTTTGCAGGCCGTTGCCTCGCCTCTCGGCCACTCCACCGAGTGAGCCCGGAGATCCGGCCGTGCCGGCTCGCCGAACGCAGTTCCACCGAGCGGACGACGGGATTCGAACCCGCGACCCCAACCTTGGCAAGGTTGTGCGCTACCAGCTGCGCTACGTCCGCATGGTGTTATCCGATGTTTCGCCCTCGGTTACCCGCTGGCCGCCATCACCGGCACCGACAGGGAACTCTAGCCGATGCCATTTGGCCTCGCCAAACCGGGTTGAGCCGCTCAACCGGTCCCGGTTACTCCCCGATCAGCCGCCGCCAGACCCGCTCGACCTGAGCGTGCAACTGCGCCAGCGAGCCGGAATTGTCGATCACCTCGGTGGCCACCGTCCGGCGCTGCTCATCGGTGGCCTGCCGGGCGATCCGGGCCCGGGCGGTGTCGGCGTCCATCCCGCGATCAGCCAGCCGGCTCAGCCGCACCGGCAGCGGCGCCTCGACCACAATCACCGCCTCGAAGCCGGCAGCCAGGTTGTTTTCCACCAGCAGCGGGACGTCATAGACGACGACCGAGCCCGCACCGGCGGCCGCGGTCAACTCGGCGGTTCGTTTGGCCACCAACGGGTGCACGATGGCATTGAGGTCCGCCAGCGCCTGGCCGTCAGCGAAGACCAGCTGACCGAGCGCCGGACGGTCCAGGGTGCCGTCCGGGGTGAGCAGCTCGGCCCCGAACCGGGCGATGACCGCGGTCAGACCGGCCGTGCCGGGCCGCACCACCTCGCGGGCCAGCGCATCGGCGTCGATGACCACCGCACCGAGTTCGGCGAGCCCGGCCGCCACCGTGCTCTTACCGCTGCCGATGCCGCCGGTCAAGCCGATGCTGGGCATCCCTAGCTGGTCGTCGAGGCGGACGGTGAGCCGCTGTCGGAGCTGTCCGAGCCGCTGGGGCTGGCGCCGGCGCCCGGCGCGCCGGTGTACTGGGCGGTCGCGTCCAGGGCTGCCTTGGCCAGCGCCACCAGAGCGCTGGTCGGCGCCGCGGCGATCAGGTTGGCAACCACGGTGATCGCGACGGTGCGCGGGCCGGCCGCCACCACGATGGTGGGAGCGCCGTAGCCAAGCAGGATCGAGGCGCTGTACTGCCCGACGGCCGCGTCCTGCTGGCTCGAACCGTGTGAGCGGTAGTCCTGGACGGTGCCCTGCACCCGCTGGCTGGCCTGCGCCTCGGACTTGTAGAGGCTGACCCCGATCTCGACCGCCGGCACCGGAGCGGGCTTGCCCTTGACCGCGGTGGCCAGTCCGTAGCGGCAGTTCAGGTAGGTGAGCCGGCCGATGTTGGGCTCGGCCACACCCAGCACGAAGGCGGTCTTGCCGATCACCGGCCGGCCCAGCGCCTCGTCCACCGTGCTGACCGGCAGCAGGCCGTCACACCGGCCACCCAGGCTCGGCGTGCCGGTGACGCTGGGACTCGGGCTCGCGGTGGCCGTCGAACTGCTCGTCGAGGAGTTGCTGGCGGCAGTCGTCTGCGGAGCAGCGTCCTTGTTCGACGCCTTGGAGCAGCCGGTCAACGCCAGCGCCGCGATCATCAGACAACCGGCCCAGACACGTCGTGAGGATCTGGCAGTCACCCGTTCAGGTTAGTCGCAGACACGCCACAGGCCCGGGAGGCGTGCCTCCCGGGCCTGTGCTGACGTGCGTTGCTGACGTGGGTTGGCCAGCCGGTGGATCAGCGGCCGGCGAGCTTCTCCCGCAGCGCGGCGAGGGCCTCGTCCGATGCCAGCGTGCCGCTGGTGTCGGCCGGTGCCTCCGAGGAGTACGAGGTGGCATCGCCGCTCTCGGTGGCCGCGTCGGCATCTGCCTTCTGCGCGTCCTCGAGCTGCTTCTTGTGCGCCTCGAACCGCTCCCGCGCCTTGGCGTAGCGCTTCTCCCAGGCCTCGCGCTGCTCGTCGTAACCGGGCAGCCACTCCTGGGTCTCCGGGTCGAAGCCGTCGGGGTAGATGTACTCGCCCTTGTCGTTGTACTGGGCCTCCATGCCGTACTGCGACGGGTTGAAGTTCTCCTCCGCCAGCGCGCCCTCGTTGGCCTGCTTCAGCGACAGCGAGATCCGGCGCCGCTCCAGGTCGATGTCGATGACCTTGACCAGCAACTCGTCGCCGACGTTGACGACCTGCTCCGGGATCTCGACGTGCCTCTCGGCCAACTCCGAGATGTGCACCAGGCCCTCGATGCCGTCCTGCACCCGGACGAACGCACCGAACGGCACCAGCTTGGTGACCTTGCCCGGCACGACCTGTCCGATCGCGTGGGTCCTGGCGAACTGGCGCCACGGGTCTTCCTGGGTCGCCTTGAGCGAGAGCGAGACGCGCTCGCGGTCCAGGTCGATGTCGAGCACCTCGACGGTGACCTCCTGGCCGACCTCGACGACCTCGGACGGGTGGTCGATGTGCTTCCAGGACAGCTCGGAGACGTGCACCAGACCGTCCACGCCGCCGAGGTCGACGAACGCACCGAAGTTTACGATGGAGGACACCACACCCGAGCGGACCTGGCCCTTGGCCAGCTTGTTCAGGAAGTCGCTGCGCACCTCGGACTGGGTCTGCTCCAACCACGCCCGGCGCGAGAGCACCACGTTGTTGCGGTTCTTGTCCAACTCGATGATCTTGGCTTCGAGGGTCTTGCCCACGTAGGGCTGCAGGTCGCGCACCCGACGCATCTCGACCAGCGACGCCGGCAGGAAGCCGCGCAGGCCGATGTCGATGATCAGGCCGCCCTTGACGACCTCGATGACGGTGCCCTCGACGACCTCGTCGCGCTCCTTCTTCTCCTCGATCGTGCCCCAGGCCCGCTCGTACTGCGCGCGCTTCTTGGACAGGATCAGCCGGCCCTCCTTGTCCTCCTTCTGCAGGA
>JBPCPA010000238.1:0-7973 GCA_050999655.1 Jatrophihabitans sp. | reverse complement strand
CGCCGCCGAGCAGGCCAGCCGGATCGGCGCCCCGGTCTGGGACGGCTACGGCGAGTTGCTCGCCGGCCAACCCGGTGGGGCCGGGCTCAAGCTCATTCCGGCACCGGACCTGTCCAACCCGGCCGGTGGCGCCGAGGAGCCCCAGCATGCCGCCTACGTCGTGCAGTGGTACCTGTTCGGGCTGCTGGCACTGGCGGCGCCGTTCATCCTGGCAGCCGCCGAGCGCCGCCGCGATGAGGAATCCACGCCCGCTGGCACGCCCGCCGGTGGCGACCGCAAGGCGAAGAAATCGTCCTTGGACGACCGGCTTGCCGGCAAGGCCTAGGCTGCCGCCAGCTCAGTGAACGGCCGGTGCCCGCGCCGGCTCAGTGAACGGCCGGTGCCAGCGCCGCGATCGCGTCCAGCCAGTCCCGCGGTTCGCGGCCCACGCCGATCTCGTTCACCTCACTGAACCGGATGACGCCGTCCCGGTCGATCAGGAAGGTGCCCCGGTTGGCCACTCCGGCGTCGGAATTGAAGACCCCGTACGCCTGGGCGACCGCACCATGCGGCCAGAAGTCGGCCAGCAGCGGAAAGTTCAACCGGTCGCGCTGGGAGAAGATCTTGTGGGTGAACGATGAGTCGATGCTGATCGTGAGCACCTGCACCTCGGAATTGGCGAAGGCATCGATGTTGTCACGCAGCTGACCGAGTTCACCGGTGCAGATACTGGTGAAAGCCCACGGGTAGAACACCAGCAGCGCGGCCTTCACGCCACCGAAATCAGCGAGCCGGACCACCTCGTTGTTCTGGTCGCGCAGCTCGAAGTCCGGCGCCTGCGCACCGACCGGCAGCGGACTCAGGCCTGTAATCTCGCTCACCGGCGATCACCCTTGCCCCGTTCGGTGCCGCCCTTTGCCCGCCGGCTGACCAGCCGGGCACCCGTCCAGTCCGCACCGAGCGGCAGCAATGAGGTCTGTGACAGGCCCGCAGTCGGCGCAGCCTCGGAGATATCGGAGGGCTCGACGTAGCCGGCCCGGCCGCGCTTGGGAGTGAGCAACCAGATCACCCCGGTGTCGGCAAGTGGCGCGATGGCGTCCACCAGCGCGTCGACGAGGTCGCCGTCATCGGAGCGGAACCACAGCACCACGACGTCGACTACCTCGTCAGAGTCCTCCTCGACCATGTCCTCGTCGAGTCGGTTCTCAATCGCATCGCGCAGGTCGTGGTCGACGTCGTCGTCGTAGCCCAATTCCTGCACGACCAGGCCGTGCTCGATACCGAGCCGGTCAATCAGTGCGGACATGTTGTCCCCGGTTCCGGGGGTCGTGCTCACTACCAGCCTCCGAGGGTGTGTGAAAGTGATGAGGTAGGTCCCCGTCACTGATCACTGTGCTCCGGTAGATAACCACACTCACCCGACAGCGCAACCGTCTGGGGCTACCGAGAAGTACAGATCGAGGCTCACACCCTGGATGCTGATAGAGGACAATGGATGCCATGACCGAGCATCGCGGCGGCGCAGGCGCGAGCAGCGGAGCGAATGGAGACTTGGGTGACTCGTGATCGTTACAGCATCATCACTGATGGCCTGCCGAACCAACTCCCGGACATCGACCCCGGCGAGACCCGCGAGTGGATCGAGTCCTTCGATGCGGCCGTCGACCACGACGGTCGCCAGCGCGCCCGCTTCCTGCTGCTGAAGCTGTTCGAGCGGTCCCGCGAGCGCCAGGTCGGTGTACCCGCGCTGCGCAGCACGGACTACATCAACTCGATCCCTCCCGAACGCGAACCGTGGTTTCCTGGCGATGAGCACATCGAACGCCGGATCCGGGCCTACATCCGCTGGAATGCCGCGATCATGGTCAGTCGGGCCAACAAATACCTCGGCGTCGGCGGCCACATCGCGACCTACGCCTCGGCTGCCTCGCTCTACGAGGTGGGCTTCAACCACTTCTTCCGGGGCAAGGACCTGGCCTCCGGGATGGGCGATCAGGTCTTCATCCAGGGCCATGCCGCACCCGGTATCTACGCCCGCGCCTACCTGGAGAGCCGGCTCACCGAGCAGCACCTGGACGGCTTCCGCCAGGAGCGCTCACGCGCCCCACACGGCCTGTCGTCATACCCGCACCCCAGGCTGATGCCGAACTTCTGGGAGTTCCCGACCGTCTCGATGGGCCTGGGCCCGATCGGCGCCATCTACCAGGCGCGGTTCAACCGCTATCTGGCCGCCCGCGGGCTCGCCGACACCTCCCAGTCCCACGTGTGGGCCTTTCTGGGCGACGGGGAGATGGACGAGGTCGAGTCCCTCGGCGCGATCGGCGTGGCCGCCCGCGAGGAACTGGACAACCTCACCTTCGTCATCAACTGCAACCTGCAGCGCCTGGACGGGCCGGTGCGCGGCAACGGCAAGATCATCCAGGAGCTGGAGTCCTACTTCCGGGGCGCCGGCTGGAACGTGATCAAGGTGATCTGGGGCCGCGACTGGGACCCGCTGCTGGCTGCTGACCGCGACGGCGTCCTGGTCAACAAGATGAACACCACGCCGGACGGCCAGTTCCAGACCTACACCGTCGAGTCTGGCGCCTACATCAGGGAAAACTTCTTCGGCGACGACCCTCGACTGCGCAAGATGGTCGAGGAGATGTCCGACGACGAGCTGCGGTTGCTCTCTCGCGGCGGCCACGACTACCGCAAGTTGTACGCGGCGTTCTCCTCGGCCCGGGCCCACGTCGGCCAGCCGACGGTGATCCTCGCCCACACCATCAAGGGCTGGACGCTGGAGAGCTTCGAGGGCCGCAACGCCACCCACCAGATGAAGAAGCTGACCAAGGCCGACCTCAAGGCCTTCCGCGACCGGCTCTACCTGCCGATCAGCGACGAGGCGCTCGGCGAGGACCTGCCGCCGTACTACCACCCCGGCGAGAAGTCCGACGAGATCCAGTACATGAAGGAACGCCGCGAGGCCCTCGGCGGCTCGCTGCCCAAGCGAATCAACCGGGCCAAGCCGCTGGTGTTGCCCGAGGCCGGCGCCAGCGCCTACGCCGACCTGAAGAAGGGTTCGGGCAAGCAGCAGGTGGCAACCACCCAGGTGATCGTGCGGCTGTTCAAGGACCTGATGCGCGACAAGGAGATCGGCAGCCGGTTCGTCCCGATCATCCCGGACGAGGCGCGCACCTTCGGCCTGGACGCGATCTTCCCGACCGCGAAGATCTACTCCCCGCACGGCCAGGAGTACGACGCGGTCGACCGCGACATGTTGCTGTCCTACAAGGAGTCGGTGACCGGACAGATCCTGCACGAGGGAATCAGCGAGGCCGGCTCCACCGCGTCGCTGATTGCGGCCGGCACGTCCTATGCCACCCATGCCCAGCCGATGATCCCGTTCTACATCTTCTACTCGATGTTCGGCTTCCAGCGCACCGGTGACCAGTTCTGGCAGTTCGCCGACCAGTTGGGCCGCGGCTTCGTCCTCGGCGCGACCGCGGGTCGCACCACGCTGACCGGCGAGGGCCTGCAGCACGCCGACGGCCACTCACACCTGCTCGCCTCGACCAACCCGGCCGCGGTGAGCTATGACCCTGCCTACGCCTACGAGATCGCGCACATCGTGGAGTCCGGGCTGCGCCGGATGTACGGCACGAGCGCCCAGCACCCGCACGGTGAGGACGTGTTCTTCTACCTCACCATCTACAACGAGCCGATCGGCCAGCCCGCGGAGCCGGCCGGCGTGGACGTCGAGGGCATCCTGCACGGCATCCACCGGGTGTCCCAGGCGCTCGGCGAGACCGGCCGCCCGCGGGCCCAGGTACTTGCCTCGGGGGTGGCGGTGCCGTGGGCGCTGCGGGCGCAGGAATTGCTCGGCCAGGACTGGGGGATCGACGCCGACGTCTGGTCGGTGACCTCGTGGAACGAGCTACGGCGAGATGCCCTCGCAGCCGACGAGCACAACCTGCTCAACCCCGAGGCCGAGCACCGCACCCCCTATGTCACCAGCAAGCTCGCCGAGGCCGGCGGTCCGTTCGTGGCGGTGTCGGACTACATGCGTGCGGTCCCCGACCAGATCGCGCAGTGGGTGCCCGGTGACTGGAGCTCGTTGGGCGCTGATGGCTTCGGCTTCGCCGACACCCGGGGGGCCGCCCGCCGGTTCTTCCATATCGACGCCGAATCGATCGTGGTGAACGTGCTGGCACAGCTGGCCAAGCGAGGTGAGGTCAAGCCCGAACTGGTGCGCGAGGCGCTGGACAAGTACCAGGTGCTCGACGTCTCGGCAGCCCAGGCGGGCTCCGCGGCCGGGGACTCCTGACCCGCGGCCGGACCCGTAAGACCCGCAACGATGAAAGAGGGTGCCGGCCTGATGGCCGACACCCTCTTCATCGTTGCGACAGCGACTGCCTGTTAGGGGTAGCGACAGCGACTGCTTGTTAGGGCAGGTAGTACATCGGGTTGGGCATCTTGAACGTGCGATCGGCGTAGCCGCCGGTCAGGTCGGAGTACTGGTCGCCGAAGTTGGCGACGATGTTGTAGCCGAGTGCCTCGATGTGCGCCCGGGTCCCCGACTTGTACTGAATGGTGGTGCAGGTCGAGCCGCACGGCAGGTAGGCCGGCGGGCTGGCCGCGTTCTTCAGGAACAGGTGGTCGGCGTCCGGCGCGGTGTAGCCGACCTTGGCCAGGTTGGTCACGGTGCCGGGCCGCTGAGCCTCCGGACGTCCGGTGATGAAGAAGACGGTGTAGCCGTGGCTGGCGGCGAACTTGGCCAGCGCCGGCATGCCGTAGACCTCGGGGAACCGGGCGTCGTTGACGTACTCGGCGTTGGTGGTCGGGTTGTAGGCGAAGTTGGAGAAGATCTCGTAGTTGTAGGTGTTCAACGAGGTGTCATCGACGTCCAGCACGATCGCCTTGGTGGCCTTGGAGTGGGTGTGGTAGCTCTTCAGGTACCACTCGGCCGAGTCCTCGATCTTGGCGACCTGCTTGGCGTAGTTGCCGGTGGTGGACGGCAGGTGGTCGCCGTTGGCTGCCACCGTGTCGCCGTAGTAGGCCTTGATGCCGTTCTCGACCAGCGTGACGTTGGGAACCTCGGCGTCGGTGCGGGGCGTGAAGGCCGGGGTAGGCGCCGGGCCGGTGTAGGGGTTGCCGCCCCTCGGGCCACCGGAGTGGTCGCTGTTGCTGGCCGACGCGGTGGCGATGCCCCCGAAGAGCAGGCCCAGGATCGCGATCAGGATGCCGGCCAGCAGCGGCAGGCTCGGACGGGACAGCCGGCTGCCGGGCTGGCGAACCGGCGCAGAAACCTCGGCGGGCGAGCCGTCAGTGCAAAGATCGGGCATGAAGCGATTTCCCTTCGATCTGGTCAGGAGGGTCAGTCGTGCTGGGTTCGACGCGTGACACTCTCACACCGCCGCAACGGCGCGACAACGGCATTAGTTCACAACCGGACGGCCCCCGCACCCCCCGATCGACGTCCCTTAACCGGGTTCAGACGCGATCCGGCCGGCCTCTAGTGGTGGGCGCCGGCGACCGGGGCAGCTACCCGATCGGCCAGTTCGGTCAGCGCCGGTCCGAGGGCGGCGTCCATCCGCACCTCGGCGTACGGGTCACCGCGGGTGGCTCCCTGGTTGAGGATCGCCACCGGAACTCCGCCGGCCGCCGCCCGCCGGACGAACCGGAAGCCCGAGGCGACGGTCAACGAGGAGCCGAGCACCAGCAACAGGCTGCTCGATTCGACCAGGGCATAGCAGGCGGCGACCCGTGCGGGCGGGACGTTCTCGCCGAAGAACACCACGTCCGGCTTGAGCAGGCCGTCGGCGCAGGCCAGGCAGTCCAGCACCCGGAAGGACCGCACGTCGGCCTCGGCAAGTTCGGAGTCACCGTCCGGTTTGGCGGCAGCCGATGGTGCCGGCAGTGCCTGCGGGTTGGCCCGTCACCAGCCGGCTGTGCAGCACCTGCAGATCACCCGATCAAGGCCGCCGTGCAGCTCGATCACCGACTCGGCCCCGGCAGCCTGGTGCAGGCCGTCGACGTTCTGGGTGATCACGCCGGCGAGCAGGCCGGCGCGCTGCAACCGGGCAACCGCGCGGTGACCGGCGTTCGGCTGGGCGCCGGTGATGGACTGCCAGCCCCGGTGGCTGCGGGCCCAGTACCGCTGGCGCGCTGCCGCGCTGCCGATGAACTCGCCGTAGGTCATCGGGGTGGCCGGTCGCAGCCGACCGGTCGGGCCGCGATAGTCCGGGATGCCGGACTCGGTGGACAGCCCAGCACCGGACAGCACCAGCACGCCACCGGCGGCCACCCGTCGGCAGAGCGCAGTTACCTGCTCGACGGTGCCGGATTCCACCGCTCCAACCTAGGTGCTCGGCCACAGCTTCGCCGCTACCGCGCCACCGCCGAGCCCATCTGCCACACCAGCAACTCGGCGTCCTGCAGCGCCGTGAGCGCCTCGCCCTCGCCCGCGGTGAGGCGCAGCGCATCGCCGGCCGCCAGCCGTCCGGCGCCCTCGACCCGCACCTCACCCCGGGTCAGGAACAGGTGCAGGTAGCGCGCCGACGGCAGTAGCAGCCGGTTGCCGCGAGCCGGCCGGGCCACGTACAGCGTCGCGTCGCCTCGGCGGATCGGGATGGCGGTGTCGGCGTGCTCGGCCAGGCCGGATGCGACCGCCACCAGCCCGCCGCCGCCGAGCAGGTCGGCAACCGGACGGCAGCTGTAGCTCGGTGCCTGACCGGCCCGGTCGGGCGCCAACCACATCTGCACCAGGCGGACCGGCCGGTCGCCCAGCGCGCTGGCCTCGGCGTGCCGGACGCCGGACCCGGCCGAGAGCCTGGCCAGCGTGCCGGGCCGGATCAGCTCGCGGTGGCCGGCCGAATCCTGGTGCGCCAGGCAGCCGTCCAGCACCCAGGTCAGGATCTCGGTGTCACGATGCGGGTGGTCGGTATAGCCCGGGCCGGGCTGCAGCAGGTCCTGGTTGTGTGCCAGCAACGCGCCGAAGCTGGTGTTGCCGGGTTCGTAGTGCGGGCCGAAGGAGAACGAATGCCAGGACTCGACCCAATCGGTGCGGGTGACGGCCCTGCCGGCGGCTGGCCGGATCTCGTAGCTGCGCACCCGACAGACATTAGGCTCACAGGGGTGGCTGCCAGTTTGAGCGAGGCGACGATCCGGCGGATCGAGCAGTCCTCCGGCATGCTGGCCACCCGCAGCGTGGCCCGGATGGACGAGCAACTGGCCTGGTTTCGTCGGCTGCCCGCCGACCAGCGCTCCTGGGTGACACTGGTCGCCCAGGCCGGGGTCGCCTCGTTCGTGGAGTGGCTGCGCTCGCCCGATCAGGTACTGCGTTTGACCGGCGAGGTATTCGGCACCGCGCCCCGCGAACTGGCCCGCCGGCTGTCATTGCAGCAGACGGTGGAACTGGTGCGCCAGACCATCGCGGTGGTCGAGGAGCACGTGCCCGCGCTGGCCGGTCCGGACGACGCGCAACCGGTGGCCGACGCGATGCTCAGGTTCTCTCGCGAGATCGCCTTCGCCGCGGCCCGGGTCTACGCCAGCGCGGCCGAGACCCGGGGCGCCTGGGATGCCCGGCTGGAGGCGATGGTGATCGACGGGCTGGTCCGGGCCGACGCCAGCTCGGTCGAGCACTCTCCGGTCAGCCAACTGGCCGCGCTGGGCTGGCGCGCTGAGGGTGCGGTCACCACGGTGGCCGGTTACGCCCGGGCCGACCACGACCCGAAAGAGGTGTTGGAGTCGGTGCACCGGGCCGCGCGCCGGGCCGGTCTGGACGTGCTGGCCGGCGCACACGGTGGCCGGCTGGTGGTGGTGCTCGGCGGCATCACGGACCCGATCGTGGCGGCCAGGGCGGTGCTGGCCGAGTTCGACCCGGGCCCGGTGGTGGTCGGCGGCGCGGCCCGCGAGGTCTCCGGGGCCGCCGCGGTCACGGCGGCGGCGCTGAGCGGCCTGCGCGCGGTGGCCGGCTGGCCGGCCGCACCCCGCCCGGTGGCCGCCGACGACCT
>JBPCPA010000205.1:0-11478 GCA_050999655.1 Jatrophihabitans sp. | reverse complement strand
GATGCCGCCGCCGCGCCGGTTGCATCCCAGAGCGTTGGCGCACCTGCGGGGTCTCGTACCGATGATCCTGCATCCGGTGCCTTGCGACGCCGAAGCCCGCGCCGAGCTTGCCACCATCTTCGCCGGGCACACCATCTCGATCGGCTGTCCGGTGCCGCTGGCCGATGCGCCATCGTCGCTGCGCTGGGCCAGGCGGGGCCTGGAGCTGGTCACCAGCGGGGTGATCGAACGGCAACCGATCGTGGACTGCTCCGAGCACGTGGCGACGCTCTGGTTGCATTCCGAACCGTTGCTGCGTCAGCGGTTGAGCCGTTCGGTGCTCGCGCCGCTGTTCCAGCAGGCGCCGAACAGCCGGCGAATCATTGCCGAAACGATGCTCGCCTGGCTCGAGACCCGGGGCAGCGCGCCGGCGCTGGCGGCCCACCTGGGCAAGCATGCCCAGACGATCCGCTACCGGCTCAAGCGGATGCACGAGATATTCGGCGACGATCTTGCCGACGACCAGCGCTGCTTCGAGATGTACCTGGCGCTGCGGGCAAGCATGCCGCTCTGGAAGTCCGGTTACTTCACCGATGACCCCGATGACCGGGCCGGTCGCACCGGCGGCGCCGGGCACCGCAGGCTGGCCCGCTGAACCGCTCCGCAGGCTGGCCCGTTGGCCTGCTGAGCTGCTCCGCCGGCTGGCCCGCTCCGCCGGCTTGCCTGTTGAGCCGCTCCGCGGCCTCAACCCTTCAGCGCCCCGCCCAGGCCGGCCCCGCGCAGGAACAGCCGCTGCACCAGCAGGAACAGCACCACCGGAACGATGGTGGAGATCAGCAGCCCGGCAAGCAGCACACCGAGGTCGACGCTGCCGGCCAGCACCGGCAGCCGTACCGACAGCGGTTGCTTGGTGGGATCGGGCAGTACCAGCAGCGGCCACAGAAAGTCCTTCCACGCCGCGATGATCGAGAACACCGAGACCACGCCGAGAATCGGACGTGACATGGGGATCACGACGGAGAAGAACAGCCGGAACGGGCCGGCCCCGTCCACCTTGGCAGCCTCGAAGATCTCCCGGGGCAGGCTGTCGAAGAATCGCTTCACCAGCACCACGTTGAAGGCGTTGGCACCATCGGGCAGCCACAGCGCCCAGAATGAATTGATCAGGGAATGATGTACCAGTGGCGGGTCCAGCACAGTCAGGTACAGCGGAACCAGCAACACCACGGTCGGCACCAGCAGGGTGGCGAGCACGGCGGCGGTCACGAACCGGGCGTAGGCCGGTCGCAGCACCGACAGCACGTAACCGCCGGTGGCGGCCACCAACAGCTGGATGAACCATGCGCCGGCCGCGATGACCAGAGTGTTGATCATGGAACGTTGCAGGTCCATGGTGGTCCAGGCGACCGACAGGTTCGACCAGGCAATCCCGTGCGGCCACAACGACATCGGCGTCCGCAGGGTGTCCTGGGTCGGCGTGATGCCGGCCTTGATCAGCCACACCAGCGGGCCGAGGCCGAAGATCACCAGCGCCACCAGCAGCAGGGCGTTGAGCACCCGCTGGCCGTGGCGCACCATCGGCCGTCGCCGGTCGGTGTTGGACACGATCGCGCCGCTGCCGGCTTCGGTCGCCGATCGTTGCCGGGGCAGCTGCACCGGATCGGCTATCGGCACCGCGGCCAGCGGCTCGGCCGGCTCGGGCACCGAGATCGGCGCCTGTACCGGATCGAGGCTGGTACTCATGTCTGGCTCACTGGTCGCTCCATCGTCGGGTCAGCCGGAAGTACACCGCCGACAGGATGGCCAGCACCACGGCGAGCATCACGCTGAGCGCGGTCGCAGCCCCGTAGTCCCCGCCCAGGCTCTGCCCGAAGGCGTAGTTGTAGATCAGCAGCAGCACCGTCAAGGTCGAGTTCGACGGCCCGCCGTCGGTGAAGAGGTAGGGTTCCAGAAAGACCTGCGCGGTGCCGATCAGCTGCAGGATCAAGGTGATCAGCAAGACGCCGCGCAGCTGCGGCAGGGTCACGTGCCAGACCTTGTTCCAGATCGAGGCGCCGTCCACGGCTGCGGCGTCATAGAGTTCCGGCGCGACCGAGGTCAACGCGGCCAGGTAGATGATCACGGTGCTGCCGGCAGCCGCCCAGGTCGCTTCGAGCACCAGCGCCGGCATCGCGCTCGAGGAGTTCTGCAACCACGGGTAGGGGCCCAGGCCCACCCAGCCGAGTGCGGTGTTGAACACGCCGGTCGGGCTGCCGTCGTAGAAGAACTTCCAGAGCAGCACCGCCACCACCGGGGGTACCACCACCGGCAGGTAGGCCAGCGCCGAATACAGCCCCTTGAACCGCCGCAGCTCGCTCATCACGACCGCGGCGACGAGCGGGATCGGGTAGCCGAAGACCAGCGCGAGCCCTGCAAAGTACAGGGTGTTCTTGACCGCGGTCGGCAGCAGCGGATCGTGCAGGACATGCCGGAAGTTCTCCAGGCCCACCCACTGCGCCGCGGTCACCAGGTTGGTCTGCTGGACGCTCATGACCAGCGCCCGCACAATCGGGTACCAGGAGAACAAGCCGAACACCACCAGCATCGGCAACGCCAACAGCAGCGTGCTGAGACCGCCGCCACGTACCCAGGTCACCGGCGTCCGGCGCGCACGGGGTCTGCCTGCGGCCCCCCTGCGGGCCGGACGTTGCCGCCCGGCCCGCAGGGATTGTTGCAGCGAGGTCATCCCCGGTCGAGGATGGTCTGGACGTCGGTGTTGGCCTTATCGAGCAGCTTGTCGATGTCGGCTCCTCTGTTGGTGAGCACGGCCTGTACCACCGGGTCCAGGGCCGTGTAGAGCGCCTGGGTCTGTGCCTCCGGCTCATTGACCAGGTTCTGGGAGAACACGCCGGTCGTGAACGAGGCCATCTGGGTCAGCGGCACGTTGACGTACTGCTTGATCCACTCGTTGTCCTTGTCGAGGGTGGCCTTGTCGAAGATCGGCAGGGCCGGTGTGCCGACCGGCTGCTTGCCCTCGGACAGGGTCTTGGCATCGAGGACCGCTGCGTCCTGGGTGGTCAGCTTGCGCATGTAGTAGAAGTCGACCCACTTCACCGCCGCCGCCTGCTGGGCTGGGCTGGCCTTGGCGCTGACCACGGCCAGTGAGCCACCACCGAGGATGCCGGAGTCAGGGGAGGAGGTGTCCAGCGGCAGCGCGGCCAGACCGTAGTCGGCCGGGTTGATCTTGTTCTGCTGCACCATGCTGGTGTAGACGTCGGAGCCGCCCATGAACATACCGACCTTGCCGGCCGCGAAGGCCTGGTTCATGCCACCCCAGTCGAGCAAGAAGTTGCTGCCCATCGAGTTGTCGACCCAGCGCATGTCGTGCAGCTTCTGCAGCGCCTGCTTGGTCTGCGGATTGTTGACCGTGGCAGTCATCTTGTCGCCGTTGGCCTGCTCCATCCGGCCGCCCAGCGCGTAGCTGAGCGTGGTCAGCATCCAGCCGCCGGTGGCGCTCTGGGTCATCTGGGCGAAGCCGGCCTTGCCGGTCTTCTCGGCGATCTGCTTGGCATCGGCCCGGATCTCGTCCCAGGTGGTCGGCGGCTGGTTCGGGTCCAGGCCGGCCTTGGTGAACAGGGTGCGGTTGTACTGCAGGCCGATGCCGTACGCGCTCCACGGAATGCCGTAGACGTCGCCGTTGCTGGCCTGGCCGTTGCTGAGCACCTTGGGGTTGAAGTTCGCAGCGTAGGGCAGCGCCTTCACATAGGAGTTGAGGTCGGCGACCTGCTTGCGCTCGATCAGGCTCTTTCCGTCGGTGAAGGGCACCGTGAACTCGGTGGGCAGGGTGTTACCGGCCAGCTGTGCCGCGAAGGTGGTTGCCTTCCACTCGTATTCCTTCGGCGTGACCTCGATGTTCGGGTTCTCCTGCTCGAACTGCTTGACCTGGGCGTTGAACGTGTCGATCGAGGCCTTGTCGCTGCCTGGCTTGAGCGATACCACCGAGATCTTGACCTTGCCGGAGCTGCTGTTGTCGCTCTTGGTGGACTTGCTCGAGCCGCAGGCGGCCAGCAAGCTGAGCGCAACTACGCTGGACACGGTAGCGACGGCGACTTTGCGCGTGTTACTCATCTGCGAGTTCTCTCTTTCGTAATAGAGGTGTTATGCCGCTGGGTCAGACGACTTTGCTGAGCCGGTGAGCGACGAGGTGACTACCGCGGGCCATCCGCTGGTCCGGCGCCTAACCTCCGTTCCCCGCGTTGGCGAAGCTCGGGTCTTCGGGCAGCCGCAACCACACGGCCCCGTCCACGGGAAGTAATCGGTCTTCGGACAGTTCGAGGCTCGAGAGCAACACCGCCTGATGCGGTACAAGCGCGATCGGCTCCGCGGAGAGGTTGACCAGGCACCCGACATCGCGACCGCGGGCAAAGCTGAGCACCCGGTCGCCGCTCGCCAACCAGCGCAGCTCGCCCTCGCGCAGGCCGACCTCCCGACGCCGGATTGCCAGCGCCGAGCGGTAGAGCTGCAACATCGAGGACGGCTCGGCCTGCTGGGCCTGCACGGTCATCGCAGCCCAGTCCGCCGGCTGTGGCAACCAGGTGGAGCCGGTGCCCGGCCCGAAGCCGTACGGCCGGGCCGCCCCGGACCAGGGCAGCGGCACCCGGCAACCGTCCCGACCGGGATCCAGGCCACCGGAGCGAAAGTGCATCGGGTCCTGCAACTGCTCGACCGGAATGTCCTCGACCTCGGGCAGGCCGAGTTCCTCACCCTGGTAGAGGTAGAACGACCCGGGCAGCGCCATCGCGAGCAGCGCGGCGGCCCGGGCCCGGCGGTAACCGAGCGCCAGATCGGTCTCGGTGGCGGCCCGTTTGGCGGCGAAGGAGAACGAGGTGTCCGCTCTGCCGTAGCGCGTGACCGGGCGGGTGATGTCATGGTTGGACAGCACCCAGGTGGCCGGCGCACCGACCGGAGCATGTGCCTGCAGGGTCTGCTCGATCGACCGGCGCAGGTGCGGGGCGTCCCACGGGCAGGCAAGGAAGTCGAAGTTGAATGCGGTGTGCAGTTCGTCCGGGCGCAGGTAGCGAACGAAGCGCTCGGAGTCGGGCAACCACACCTCACCGACCAGCACCCGCGGAGCGGGGTAGGAATCGGCGATGGTGCGCCAGGTCCGGTAGATCTCGTGCAACTCGTCGCGATCCTGGTAGGGATGCTGGGCCGGCCCGTCCACGGCTACCTCGGGCAGTGCCGGGTCCTTGACCAGTAAGGCGGCCGAGTCGATTCGTACGCCGGCTGCGCCCAGGTCGAACCAGAATCGCAGGATGTCCTCGTGCTCGGCGCGCACCTGCGGATGGGCCCAGTTCAGGTCCGGCTGCTGGGGCGCGAACAGGTGCAGGTACCACTCGCCCGGCGTGCCGTCGGAGTTCTTCGTCCTGGTCCAGGTGTTGCCGCCGAAGTTGGAAATCCACTCGGTCGGCGGCTCGCTGCCGCCATGGCCTCGGCCGGCGCGGAACCAGAACAGTTCCCGTTCGGCGGCACCCGGCTCAGCGGCCAGCGCCCGCTGAAACCGCGGGTGCTGGTCGGAGACGTGGTTGGGCACGATGTCGACGATCGTGCGGATGCCGACCGCGGCCGCTTCGGCGATCAGGGCCTCGGCCTGGGCCAGGTCGCCGAAGGCGGGGTCGATGCGCCGGTAGTCGGCGACGTCATAGCCACCGTCGGACAGCGGCGAGACGTACCACGGGGTGAACCAGATCGCGTCCACCCCGAGTTCGCTGAGGTAACCGAGCCTGGCACGCACCCCTGCCAGGTCGCCGTTGCCGTCCCCATCGGCGTCGGCGAAGCTGCGCAGGTAGATCTGGTATATGACGGCGTTGCGCCACCAGTCCTGCTCACCCGTCCCGGTTGGTTGTTTCGAACTCAGCTCGCTCACCGATGCTCCGTTCCTCTTCGCCGATCGGCTTCGACGTGGAGAAACCGCCGCGCCTGGCCCCGGAGGCGATGCCGCGGGTGCCCCCGTCTGCCACTGGGCGTCCGATCTGGTGCCGTCGGCTCAGCGATCGGAACTTTAGAGTTTCAGACAAAGTCACGCAAGACTTTGACAGAGATTCAAAATTTCGTGATAAAGCCGTTGCCTGACACACTGCTGCGTGCCCGGTAACGGCAGGGCAACGCCGCGGACATTGCCTCCACACATTGCCTCGACACATCGCAAGAGGTCGCCCGCCGGCCTCGATTCGACGCGGGTCGGTGAGGCCTGCCGAGGGGCTGAAGCGGGCTGGACGAGCGGGGTCACCCGGACACGCTGAGTGGATGGGCTACCCGGGCGGGGACCAGCTGGACGGGCTACCCGGGCGGGGACGAGCTGGACGGGCTACCCGGGCGGCGGGACGGGCGGGTGGGCGGTTAGCCGACCCGGACCGGCGCCGGCGCGGTCGACGAGCGCACCACCAGCTCCGGCTCGTAGAACAGCTCGTTGGGCGCGAAGGTGCCGCCGTTGATCTGGCCGACCAGAAGATCGACCGCCGCCCGGCCCATCGGCTCGATCGGCTGGCGCACCGTGGTCAACGGCGGGTCGGTGCACATCATCAGCGCCGAATCGTCATAGCCGATCACCGAAACGTCGCGTGGTACGGACAGTCCGGCACGCCGCACCGCCCGGATGGCGCCGAGGGCGATCGGGTCGCTGGCGCACACCAGCGCGGTCATGCCTCGCTTGATCAGCGTGGACGCCGCTGCCTGGCCGCCCTCGATGGAGAACAGCGAATGGGCCACCCGCTCATCGGGCAGGCTGAAGCCGTCCTTGCCGATCAGTGCCCGGGCTGCGGCCAGCCGGCGCCGGGACGGGACGTGATCGGGCACCCCCAGGATCAGGCCGATATCGCTGTGTCCCAGATGGCGCAGGTGGGCGATCGATTGCTCCACCGCCACCGCGTCGTCGCACGATACCCGCGGAAACGCCAGGCCATCGATGGCCGCGTTCACCAGCACGGTCGGCAGGTTGCGCTCGGTCAGTTGGGCATAGTGTTCGTGCGAGGAATCCTCCAGCGCGTACAGGCCGCCCACGAACAGCACGCCCGACACGTGCTGCTGGAGCAGCAGTTCGACGTAGTCGGCCTCCTGCACACCGCCCAGGGTCTGGGTGCACAACACCGGTGTGAAGCCCTGCTGGACCAGCGCGCCGCCGGCCACCTCGGCAAATGCCGGAAAGATCGGGTTCTGCAGCTCCGGCAGCACCAGGCCGACCAGCCGGGAGCGCTCGCCGCGCAGTTGGGTGGGTCGCTCGTAACCGAGCACGTCCAGCGCGGTGAGCACTGCCTGGCGGGTCGGTTCGGACACCCCGCCCTTGCCATTGAGCACGCGGCTTACCGTCGCGGTGCTGACACCTACTTTCGCGGCTACCTCGGCAAGTCGGCGGGTCATAGCCGCAAGCGTACGACATTTCTTGCATGAGTTGCTTCAGGCGCGACATTTATTACCGCAATGTCGGCAACTTGGTACCGAGTCTGGGCATCATTACCTGCAGCCTGTCGGCAAATTACTGAACCATGATGAGATATTGCGCAAGTATGCGATTTGTGTTTATCTGACCCGGCGCCTCTGGCGAATCGAGGTGTAGCTGTCCTGACCCCGGTGCCCCCGCCGGGTCTCAGGAGCGCTGAGCGGATCAGCGGAGACGGGCTCCGCATCCTGGCCCTACCGGCCGGGCGCGGGGCCCGTCGGCAGCTGTCGGTCGTGAGCGGCCGCGCGACAACGCCCTGCGGCCCGGTGTGGCGAATCCTTACCGTGGCTGTAATACCCTTCGAACACTGTCCGCTGTGAAGGGCGCAACTTGATGGACGTCGAGACGGACGTCGCCGGCAATCCCGCGGAGACTCCGGTGGACGGTGTCGTCATCCTCGACTCAGTTTCCGGACGAGTGCGGCGATCGTTGGATCTGGTGCGGCTGACCGGCCTGCTGCTGATCGGTTTGCTGCTGATCGGAATCGGGATCGTCGGGCGCGACACCAGCCGGGGCGCGAACGACGATCTGGCCCGGTTACTCGGTGACGTTCCGCACGTGTTCATCAGGGCATTCAGCGTGCTCACCTCGTTCGGCGCGCTGGCGGTGCCGCTGGCCTTCATGGTGCGCGAGGTCGTGCGGAGCCAGACCCGGCGGCTGCTCGAGGCGCTGCTGACCGGCCTGCTGGCCATCGCGATCATCGAGGGCCTGGACCGGTTGGTTGCCCACTACCCGACCAGCCAGCTCAACGAGGCGCTGACCAGGGTGGGCGCCAGCGGCTCGGTCCGCCCCTTCGACACCTATCTGGTCGCGCTGATGGCGTTCATCGCGGTGACCGGGGTGGCGGCCGATCCACTGTGGAGCAGCCTGCTGGTCGCGGTCACCGCGCTGTACGTGCTGTCGGTGTTCACCGCCACCCAGGCGTCGCTGCTGAGCCTGAGCCTGAGCCTGGTGATCGGTGCCTTCATCGGCATCGCGGTGCGCTACGCCGCCGGCCGGGTGAGCAAGCGACCGGATGCCGAGCAGCTGGTGGCGGCGCTGGCCAGCCGCGGTATCGAGCTCACCCGGTTCGAGAGGGTTGCCTCGGCCGAGGATGCCCGACGCGGCTACCTGGCGACCACCACCGACGGCAGCCTGCTGGCCGTGCACGTCCTGGACCGGGAACTCATAGCCTCTGGTGCGGTGTACAACGTGTACCGGTTGATCCGCATCCGTAAGGAGATCGCGCCGGCGCCGGCGCGGTCGTTGGAGCGGGTTGCCGAGCACCGCTCGCTGCTGTCGATGGCGGCCTCGGCGGCGCAGGTGCCGATGCCCAGGCTGATCGCGGGCGTCCGCTGCGGCCCCGATGCCATCGTGCTGGTCTACGAGCACCGGATCGGCGTCGCGCTGCGCAAACCGTCGGCCGATCAACTGGACGAGCTGTGGCGGATGGCCAATCGGTTGCACCACAACCGGGTGACGCACCGTGGCCTGACCGCGGCCCGGATCCTGGTCGAGCCGGACGGGCAGTTGCTGCTGCCGATCCCGCAGGACGGCACCATGTTCGCCACCGACCTGCGGATCAGCCTGGACCGGGTGCAGTTGCTGATCACCACCGCGCAGCTGGCCGGCGCCGACAGCGCGGTGCGCAGTGCTCGCCGGGTGCTCACCGAGGACGAGCTGGCCGCGACCGTGCCGGTACTGCAGCCGATCGCGCTGACCCGCGACACCAGGGACGCCATCCGGCACGACACCGACGTGATCGAGGCGGTCCGCGAGCAGATCCAGGGCCAGGGCCACCCGCGGGCCGGTGCCGAGCTGGTGCGGGTGGAGCGGGTGCGTCCGCGCACCATCGTTTCGATCGTGGCGATCCTGGTCGCCGGCTACCTGATCGTCGGCCAGCTCAGCTCGGCGAACCTGCTCACGGTGCTGTCCGGCGCCCACTGGCGCTGGGTGCCGCTGGTGCTGGCCGCCTCGGCCGCGAGCTACCTGGCCGCCGCGCTGTCGCTGACCGGTTATGTCCGGGAACGGCTGTCGTTCGCACGCACCACGCTCGTGCAGATCGCGGCGTCCTTCACCGGTTTTGTCACGCCTCCGTCGGTCGGCGGCCTGGCGATCAATATCCGCTACCTGCGCAAGGCCCGGGTCAGCATCACCGGGGCCGCTACCAGCGTCGGGCTGTCGCAGGTGGTCAACGGCGTCTCGCACGTCCTGCTGCTGATCGCCTTCGCCGCCGCCACCGGGGCTTCGGCCCACCACAGCCTGCCGATTCCCGGCTGGGCCTTCGGCGCGATCGGGGCGCTGGTGGCGCTGCTGGCGCTGGCCACCGCGGTGCCGGTGTCCCGCCGCTGGCTGCTGGCCAAGCTGCTGCCGCCGCTGCGAGAGGCCACCCCGCGGCTGCTGAACCTGCTGACCAACCCGGTCAAACTGGCCGAGGGGGTGCTCGGGGCGGTCCTGCTCAGCGGTTGCTACATCGCGGCCCTGTGGTTCTCGGTGCACGCGTTCGCCGGGGATGTCAGGATCACCCAGGTGGCGGTGGTCTACTTGGCCGGCGCGGCCATCGCCTCGGTGGCGCCCACTCCGGGCGGCCTCGGGGCGGTCGAGGTGGCGCTGTCGACCGGGCTGGCCGCGGCCGGGATGGCCAGCGCCGCCGCGATCAGCGCGGTGTTGCTGTTCCGGCTGGCGACGTTCTGGCTGCCGGTGCCGTTCGGCTGGTTGGCGCTGCACTGGTTGCAACGCCAGGACGCGATCTAGCGCTCGCACCACCCGTCCACCCGTCAGGTCCAAGGAGGATCAGCCCGTGCTGAACGCGGTATCCGACGTTGCCCAGGTCAAGGACGAGGTTCGAGCGCTGGCCGACCGGATCGCCGGCCGGGGTGCCGAGATCGAGCAGGCCGGCCGGTTGCCGGCCGATATCGTCGCGGGCCTGCACGAGGCGGGGGTGTTCCGGCTGTGGCTGCCGATCGAACTCGGTGGCTTCGAGGCGCGGCCGGCCGACGTGGTGCAACTCGTGCAGGTGCTGGCCGAAGCCGACGGCTCGACCGGCTGGTGCGCGGCCACCGGCGTCGCGAGCAACATCGTCGGTGCGCTGGTGAGCCAGGATGCCGCGCGCCGGCTCTACATCACCGGCTCGGAGCTCTGCGGCGGCGCATTGATGCCCGGCGGTCAGGCCACGGTGCGGCCGGACGGTGGTTTCTCCCTGACCGGCCGGTGGAGTTTCGGCAGCGGCACCCAGCACTGTGACTGGCTGGTCGGCGGTGCGGTGCTGGCCGGCCAGGACGGCGCGCCGCCGAGCATGCGCGCGATGCTGATGCCGCGTTCGGCGGTGGAGTTTCTGGACAACTGGCAGGCGGTCGGCCTGCTGGGCACCGCGAGCGTGGACTACCAGGTCACTGACCTCGCGGTGCCGGCCGAGCATGCGATCGATCTGGCCACGATGACGCCCTGGCCGGCCGGGTCGATGTGGCAGATTCCGCTGCGATCGCTGCTGTATCCGCTGCTGGGCGCGGTGCCACTGGGCATCGCCCGGCGGGCGCTGAGCGAGCTGGTGGAGCAGTGTGGACGAACCCGGTACGGCTCGAGCAGCCGGCTGGCCGACCGGGAGGTGGTGCAGGTCGCGATCGGTCGGGCCCAGGCCCTGGTGGAGTCCGGTTCTGCCTACCTGACGGCCAGCTTGCAGGCATTGCGCGACGCCGCCGACACCGGTGCCGTGCCGACCCCCGTCCAGCGCGCCACCGCCCGGCTCGCGGCGGTGCACGCCACCGAGCAGGCGACCGAGGCCGTGTCGCTGTGTTACCGCACGGCGGGAGCGGTGGCGATCCATCGCGACAGCCCGCTGCAGCGCGCACTGCGCGACGTGCACACCGCCACCCAGCACTACGCGCTCAGCGGCCGGGGATATGACCTCGCCGGCCGGCTGTGGCTCGGTTTCGAGCCCGATCCGCTGCTGTAACGCAGGGGAAGTCGAGCCATGGCACCCGGTGCGAGAGCATCCGGCACCGGTGGGAGGCAGGCTTGGTGTGATCTGCCGGCCACAGTCGCCCCGG
>JBPCPA010000103.1:0-7565 GCA_050999655.1 Jatrophihabitans sp. | reverse complement strand
TCCCTTTTTCCCCCTTTTTGCTTGGCCCCCCCCCCCCCGGTGCTGTGCCGGGGAGCTGTTGTGCCGGGGAGCTGTTGTGCCGGCCCTGGCTGTGCCGGCCCTAGCTGGGTGGGCTAGATAAGAGCTGTCCGGCTGATGCCGACCCCGCTGCGCGCGTCCGGGCCGTACCGTGCCAGCTCGGCGTCCAGGTTCAGCGCCCTGATCGAGCCGGAGCCGGCCCGGTCGGCGTCGGTGAGTAGTTCGGCCGGGATGATCCACACCACCTCGAACTCCAGGCCGTCGGGGTCCTGGGCGTACAGCGACTTGGTGGTGCCGTGATCGGATGCCCCGACCAGCGCGCCGGCCGCGGACAGCTTGCCAGCCAACTCGGCAAGATCGCCCAGGGTGTCCACCTCCCAGGCCAGGTGGTAGAGCCCGACGGTGCCGCGGCCGGCGGCCGAGCGGCCGGCCTGGCTGCCGACCTGGAACAGGCCCAGGCCGTGGTCGTTGGTCGAGCCCGGTGCGCGCAGGAACGCAGCGCCCGGCATCGAATCCCCGCCGGAGATGTAGTCGAAGCCGAGCACGTCGCGGTAGAACGCGACGCTGGCGGCGACATCACGGACGTAGAGCACCGCATGGTTCAACCGGAAGATGGACACGATGTGCCTCCTAGGCCTGGATACCTCAATGCTAGTAGAAGGTAATTGACCATTCAACTATTCCGTCGCGCAGGACACCGGTCAGGATCTCAGCAGTTTCTCCAGCAACCCGGCCAGCGTGGCACGTTCGGACCCGCTGAGCGGGCCGAGCACCGCCGACTCGGCCAGGTCGGCGTCCAGCACCGCACGCCGGAACAGGTCCCGGCCGGCGCCGGTCAGCCGGACCTGGCTGCGGGTGCGGTTGGCCTGATCGATCGCGCGCTCGACCAGGCTCCGCTCGGCCAGCAGGTCCAACCGATGGGTCATCGTCGAGGGTGACACGCCGATCAGGTCGGCCAGCCGGGACGGTGTCAGGCAGCCGTCCGGGCCCTGCAGGGCCAGCGCCTGCAGTACCCCCCAGTCGCCGCGGTGCAGTTCCAGATCGGCCAGCTGCGCCCGGTAGAAACCGTCCAGTTGCTTGTGCACCCGGGACAGTGCGGTGACCACCCGCTGGACGGTCTCGTCTGCCCCGGCGGCGGTGTAGCCGGCGACCGCGGACTCGTACTCGGCGCGATCGGGCGCCCCGATGCCGGCCGACTCAGTGCCGGCCGACTCAGTGCCGGTCAACACAGTGCCGGCCGACTCAGTGCCGGCCGACTCAGTGCCGGCAGTCGGATTCGCAACGGCTGCCGGGTCCGGCTCTGGTCCGGCAGGAATATCTGATGACCGTGCCATGGTTAGCAGTGTACTATTACTTCGATATCGAAATTTGAAATCGAAGTATCGAACCAAGCTCTAGGAGTCACAGTGCGTTGCGGTACCGGCCGGACCCTCGTCCTGCTCGCCGGCGGATCCCTGGCCACGGCCGGCTGGGGTGCGGTGTTTCCCTTTCTGTACGCCGATGTCTCGATTGCCCGGGGGCTCGGCGCGGCCGTTGCCACCGGCACCTTCACCGCCTTCGCGCTCGGTTCGGTGCTGGCCGCGCCGTGGGCCGGAGCGCTGGCCGACCGGGCACACCCGGCGACCGTGGCGAGCCTGTCCCGGCTCGCGATCGCACTGACCACCCTGCTGCTGGCCTGGGCGCGCGGGCCGATCGCGATCTGGGCGGCGGCTGCCGCCTTCGGCGCGGCGCTCGCGGTGTCCCAGCCCTCGATCCAGCTGATCCTGCTCGCCCGCACCCCGGCCGACCGCCGCCGGGACGTCTTCGCCTGGCAGTTCATCGCCACCAACCTGGGCGCGGCGGCCGGCGCGGCCATCGGTGGCCTGCTGGTCGACCTGTCCAGCCAGGCTGCGATGCGTCCGGTCTACCTGCTTGCGGCCGGCGCCGCCTTGCTGAGCGCCGGCATCGTGGCGGTGGCCGGACGAGGTACCGCGGCCGGTGGCGCGGCGGTGCAACCGCTGCACGGCCGGGCCGGCTTTGCCGAACTGCTGGCCTCCCGGCCGATCCGGTGGCTGCTCGCCGTCGCGGTGCTGATCACGCTGGCCTGCTATGCCCAGTTCGACGCGGGCCTGCCGTCCTACGTGCTGACCTCGACGAGCGTCGGCGCGCCGTTGCTGGGTGGCGCGGTCGCGGTGAACGCGGTGCTGGTGGCGGTGCTGACCGGGCCGGTGGTGGCATACACCCGCCGCCGGCACGCAACCTCGCTGCTGGCGACCTGCGCGATGGCATGGGTGGGTTGCTGGCTGCTCTTCGGGCTGCCGCTGGTGATCGCCGGCCACGACGCGGACTTCGTGGTGCTGGGCTTTGCCGCGCTCTCGGTCGGCGAGACCATGATGGCGCCGATCCTGTCATCGCTTGCGGTGTCGCTGGCACCGGCCGGGGCGAGCGGCCGCAGCCTGGCCGCGGTGACCGGTGCCGGTACGGTGGCAACCGCCATCGGGCCGATCCTGTCCGGCGCGCTGCTGGCGCTGGGCCTGCCGGCACTGTTCATCGGACTGCAGGTGCTGTGCTGCCTGGCCGCCGCCGCGGCCGCGCTGAAGCTGCGGGCGTTCCTGCCCGGCCGGACCGACGCCGAGCGGGCGCTGGTCGCAGCCGGTAACTAGCGGGCTACTTCTCCCGGACGTTCTGCACGCTGGAATCCTGAATGTTGGCAGCGGCATTCCACTTCTGCTCGGACGAGCCGTCGCAGCGCTGCATCACGATCTTGCTGTACTGGCCCTGGTACAGGTCGGTGGTGTCACCCAGGGACAGGCAGAGGTTGTAGGACGGATCGGAGATGGCATAACGCTGGTCGTAGGACCAGTCCGTCTGCGCGGTGCCGGTGTCCTGGGCGATCGAGCCATGGCTGGCCCAGCGCTGGTCGGCCAGGCCGTCGCAGAGCTGAAAGGTGACGTAGCCGCCGTCGTTGCCGGGGTTGTCCATGCACTCGGTGACCCCGGAGCCGTCGGTGGTGTAGAAGGTCTGCAGCAGCGTGTTGTACGTGAAGCGCTGGTTGAACGCGACCGCGGTCGGAGTTGGGTTCTGCTTGCAGGGATAGGAGATCAGGAAGGCCGAGGCGAAGGTCTGGTTGGTGATGTCCAGGCAGCGGCCGAACTGCTGCAGGTTCACCAGTTGCCGGTAGGTGGTGCCGGCCGCGCCGGCGCCCACGGTCGGTGAGGGCACCCAGGTGGTGCTGGTGTCATAGCTGTTGCCACAGCTGGCCTGCAGCAGCACCGGCGTGCCGGCGGTCTGGGTGGCGGCATTCATGCAACTCGAACCGTCCAGGCTGCGGTCGGCCTTGGCCCCCTCGATGGCCGAGACGTCGTTGATCGACCATTGCTGGTTGTACGGCGCGCTGCCGGCGGCGTAGCACTTCTGCAGGGTGATCGGGTTGTTGACCGCCCGCGGGATCGTCGAGTCCAGGCACAGGCCGTTCGGCGTCACCGACGCGGTGGAGGAAACCAACTGGATGGACAGGTCGGCGTTGTAGGAGAAGGTCTGCTGGGCCGCCGGGGGAGTGCTGGTGCTGCACGGCTGCAGCACGATCGCGGTGCCGATGATCGGGTTGGAGCCGGCGTCCATGCACATCTGCGGGGCGTTCGGGGTGCTGGTCGGATAGATCCGGAGCACCCCGCCGTTGGTGGTCGCGGTGCTGGTCTGGAAGACGTAGGTGCTCTGGATGGTCCGGGTGGAACTGAGGTTACCCACCGAGGACGTGCCCACCGAGGTAAGGATGGCGTTGCGCGGCACCGAGGTGGCGGTGGCCGGATCGTAGGTGCCGTAGCCGGTGGCGCAGCGCATCTTGTTCGAGGCCAGCCAGCCGGCGCTCTGCCCGCTCGGGTCGGTGACGTAGTAGTCCAGGCTCACGCTGTAGTTGGTGCCGGAGGTGTTGCTGACGGTGCCGCTCAGGGTGCCGCACGGCAGCTTGGTGGTGTCGCCGGTCGGGCCGGAGTTGTTCGCCGCCCGGATGGCGCCGAGCGCGATGTCCACGCCGGCCTCGGCGGCATGCAGCGAGCGCACTTTGGTCATGCTCGAGCGCGAGTTCTGGCTCTGGGAAAGGATGGCCGGGATCAGCAGCGAGGCCAGTGACAACCCGACGGTGACCACCAGCATCAGCATCGCCATCGAGCCCTCGTCGTCGCCGGCGGGTAGCCGGCGGCTCGGCGGGAAAGGTCGCGGGCAACGAATCATGATCTGCTCACCCCGGTACAGACACCAGTGGTTGACGTGACGGTTGTGGTGTTCAGCGCGGTGAAGGTGACCGAGGACAGCGACGTGCTGGTGCTGTTGTTGCTGCGCTCATTGGCGAAAAGCCGGATCGTGAGCTGCTCGAACTTCACCGCCCCATGCGCGCTGGTGAACTGGAACGGGCGGTCGGTCGAGGTCGGGCCCTGGCTGCCGTTGCTGATGTTGTTGCCCAGCTGGCTCCAACTCGACGGGGTGGCCGCGCCCGAGGCCGGCACCGTCCAACTGCGTTCCTGCAGCAACTGGGTGCCCGGGTTGAGCTTGAGCTGGGTGCAGACGCTGACCCCGGTGTTGGTGGTCAGGAACTCCACGTACCAGCTTCCGCCGTTCTGGCCCTCCGGGCTGATGGCGGAGGCGTAGCGAACCTGCTTGTCCAGCCGGCCGAAGGCGATGTTGAGCTGGCTGGCGGTCTCGTTGATCGTGGACACCTTGTTGGCCGCGCCGAACATGTTCAGCAGCGCGCCGGTGAAGATTCCCATGAAGATGGCCATGATGGCCATCCCCATGATGGTCTCGACCAGCGAGAAGCCGGCCTGCTCGTCCTGGCGCACCCGGTCCAGCCGGCGGCGCAGCCTGATCCCGATCACTGGATGTTCCATTGCATCCGGCTGGTCACCGGCGGGCAGCTCACCAGGTCGAACGCGGTGCCGCTCACCGAGCCGGCCGGCAGGTCCAGGCACTTGCTGGTCGCCACGTTGACGATCGAGTTGTCGGCGTTGAACAGCCACTGCTGGGCGGTGCTGGTGGAGTCGCAGTTGACACCGGTGGTGCCGATCGAGCCGCTGGTGTTCGCCTTGACGCAGAGTGTCGGCGAGCTGGTGACCTGCAGCAGGTTCGTGCTGGTGTAGGTCAACTGGATGCCGGAACTGCAGGCACCGGCGGCCAGGTAGTAGCCGGTCTGGGCACTGCCACCGGCGATCCCGCAGAAGCTGGTGCTGGCCACGCTCTGCAGGATCACGGTGTTCTTCACCGTCCAGGTGAAGGCCACCGACTTCACCGTGTACCCGCTGGCGTCGACCACCGTCATCTTGATGCCGGTCAGGCTCTGGGTGGTGGTGGCGGTACCGGTCAGCTCGCCGATCGAGGGGTCGGTCAGGGTGACGCCGGCCGGCTTGCTGGAGATGCTGAAGGTGTAGGGCCCGGTGCCATTGGTGACCGTCACCGGGATGGCATCGACCGAGCCACCGGTAATGTCGACCTGACTGGTGATAGTCAGCGTCGGAGCGGCGTTCACCGTCCACGCGAAGGTGGCCGCCGCCTGCGACGTCCGGTTGTTGGCGTCCCTGATGCTGAGCTGGATTCCGGCGAAGACATCGGAGGATCCGCTCACCGAGCCCGGCAGGGTGCCCACGATCGAGCCGCCGCTGATGCTCAGCCCGCTGGGCAGGCCGGTGGCGCTGATCGTGCACGGGGTGGCGGTGCAGTTGTAGCTCAGCGCCACCGTGACCGGCCGGCCGACCGTCCCGCTCTGTGCCCCGGGGCTGATCACCGACGGCAACGTCACCACCGTCCAGGTGAACGTGACGGCCTTGCTCAGGCCGGCTGTGGCGTCGGTGACGAGCACCGAGATCGAGTAGCTGCCGGCCCGGGTGGGGGTGCCGCTGATGGCACCGGCGGCGGTCAGGTTCAGGCCCAGGCCGCTGGCCCGCAGCGTGTTGGACGGATCGCTCCAGGTGTAGCTGCCCGAGCCGCCGGACGCGCTGAGGTTCAGCGAGGTGGCCGCGTTGACGGTGCTGGACACGTTCGACTGGGATGCGGTGAGCGGCGGGTAGTCGACCTGCCAGTCGAAGCTGACCGAGTCGGTCCGGTTGCCCGAGTCCTTCACGATGAGCTGGACCGGGTAGTCCCCGACCGTGCTTGGGGTGCCGCTGATCACGCCGGCACCGGTGAGGTTCAGCCCGGCCGGCAGGGTGTGGCTGGGATCAGACCAGGAGTAGCCGCCGGAGCCACCGGTCGCGCTCAGGCTCAGGTTGCTGATCGCCGAGTGCCAGGTGTTGTTCTGGTCGGCCGGCTGACCGGCGGTCAGCGGGGGCAGCACCGTCCACTTGAACGTAGTCGTATCGGTGCGTAGGAAGGCGTCGGTGACGACCGCGGTGACGGTCTTGGCCGCACCGGCGGTGGTGGGCGAGCCGGTGATCACCCCGGCGCTGTTCATCGCCAGGCCGGCCGGCAGGTTGGTCGCCGTCCAGGTGAACGGTGGTACCCCGCTGCTGGCGCTCAGGGTCAGCGACACGGTGTCGTTGACCGCCGAGGTCTGGTCCGGCGGCTGGCTGGCCGAGGGTGCCGGCGGCGGGGTGGAGTTGAGGTTGAAGATCGGGTTGGGCGACGGGCTGACCAGGGTGCTGGTGACGTAGAGGCATTGGGCGCTGGGGCAACCGGTCTCGGTCCAGGCCACCACGACCACCACCCGCAGGTAGTTGATGAAGCCAATGCCACCCAGGGGGGTGCAGTCGGTGCCGGGGTTGCTCCGCGCCCGGTAGCAGTTGCCGACGTAGTAGTTGACCGCGTAGAGCTGCCCGTTGAGGTTCTGGTTCACCGCGGTGGTGGGCAGCAGCGCGCAACTGCTGGCGGACGGGCAGGCCACCCGACCGGCGCCGGCCGGGGCGTTGGTGTCGGCGGCGAGGCTCATGGTGGCCAGCCAGTTGCTGGCGATGGTGGCCGGCGCGGCGGCGTTCTCCGAAACCACGCTGGCGTTGTCCCGACCGCTGATCACCGAGGTCGGGTCGATGGCGCGCACCTGTTCCACCGCGCTGTCGGCGACCTGCGAGGCGGTCTGGTCGCGGCGCAGATGCCCGCTGGTCCGGATCGTGGTGGTGAAGAAGACCCCGAGCGCGGCCATGATGACGGTGATCAGCGTGATCGAGATGATGGATTCGAGCAGGATGAAGCCGTCATCGGCGGTGGCCCGCCGCGCGTGGCCGGTGGCCGAGTGCCGGCCACCTGTTCCGGGCGGCCGGCCAGCGCCGGGCCGGGTGGTCACCGGCCCGGCTCGCAGCCGCCTTCTGGACAGCCCCATCGAGGTCGGTTAGTTCGATCCGATGGCGCTCAGTTGCTTCTGCAACTGGGCTTGGGCCGCGCTGGACTGCGGCGCCACGAAGACGGTGAGCTGGACGGTCGAGGACGCCAGGCTGTCGATCGAGATGGTCTTGGCGCCGGCGCCGGGCGCCATCTGCAGCGAGGTGACCAGCGCTCGGCGCGGTCCGACGTACTGCACCTTGCGCAGGAACGCCTGCACCTGGGCCGCGTTGCCGGTGACGGTCACGGTGACCGGGACCGCGTACAGC
>JBPCPA010000093.1:0-32690 GCA_050999655.1 Jatrophihabitans sp. | reverse complement strand
GCACACCTCAGCCGGCCAGCTCAAGCAGGCCCTGGACGGCATCAGCAAGCAACTGTCCTCGGCCGCCACCACCTACGAGCAGACCGAACAACAGCTCACCAGCCAACTGCACGGCTGAGCACCCCTCGGCCTCGCGCGGACCTGCACCGGATCAGCCCGCAGGTCCGGCGCCGGTCGGTAACCACCACACGGCCAGTAAGACCGGTGCTGTCGCCGACGACATCGCCTTCACCGAAACGGGGAAACTGAGATGGCCGACTCGGTCGACCTCTACGCCGACCTCGATGCCCTGCAGCAACTCGCCAGCCGGCTGACCCAGATCAAGGACGCCCTCGAACACGTCAAGGACGACCTGGAATCCTACGAACCGGCGCTGGGCTCCTCGCATGTCAGCGGCGCGCTGCACGATTTCGTCAACGGTTGGCGCGCCGGTCGCAAGAAGATCATCGGCAATGTCGACAAGCTGCAGCAGAAGGTGGCCGGCGTCGCCCAGACCTATCAGGAGCAGGAGGACGCGCTGATCAAGCAGTCCACCAGCAGCGGGCAGACCCATTGATGTCGCGACGTTGCCGATCGGGCGAGGCCGCGCGATGAGGCCGGCTACTGCCACCACCGGGCTGGGGTTCTGGATGAACCTTCCCGAGGGTTGGTGGCCGCTGGAGCTGTCCCGCGGCCGGATTCCCGAGCAGGTAAGGCGATTGCTGGACGAGCGGGCCGCCGCCGATCCGCAGGTTGCGGCCCACCGTGGCCAGGTCGAGCAACAGTTGCGGGCCCCCTTGCGATCGCCCCGGGCCAAGGAGTTGACGTTCGGCGCGATCCTGGCCACCTTCACCGGTACCGGACTACCGATCGCGGCGTCGCTGGCACTGACCCGTCATCGCAGTCCGGACGGGGCCGACGCCGCCCGGATCCTGGCTGAGCTCGGTCACCAGTCGGGCAGGCGGAACAGCCTGTTCGAGCTTCCGTTCGTGGGCACCGTGGTGCGCAGCGACTACCTGGACAGGACCCCGCTGGAATCGTCCGGCGGCGGGGTGGGTAAACCGGGGACGCCGCCGCTGGTCGAGGTGGCGGTGTTCCAGTACTACATTCCGATGCCGGGCGGCGCTGAGATCATGCTCGCCACCGGCGCAAGCCCGACGCTGCCGATGCGCGCGGCATTCGGTGAGCTGTTCGACGCGATCATCTCCACGTTCCAGTTCGTGGACGCCCCGAGCGACGAGATCTAGGCGAAAGGCACAGCTGTGGTCGACAACGGATGGTTCGAGGGCTCCAACAGCCCGGGCGCGGGTGACCTGGGCCAGATGCAGGCCCTGCAGCAGAACCTCGCGACCACCGCCGATGCGGCACGGCATGCCCGAACCGATCTGTCCGGCCTGAAGGACCAGGTTTCGGACGCGGTCTGGCGCGGCCGGCCGGCCGAGGAGTTCAAGGACAACATCGACTCGAAGTTCCTCGGTGAACTCGATCAGCTCGACACCTCCTACCAGGACGCGGCCGACGGGTTTCAGACCTACATCTCGGCAGTGTCTGACATCAGGCGTCGCGCCGACTCGCTGGCCGGCAAGATCTACTCCGCGCAGCAGCACTACGACAGTTCGGCCACTGCGCTGCAGAGTTGGCTGTCGGCCAACCCGTCGTCCGGCTCGTACTCGCACGGCACCCTGAGCGCGCCCTCGATCAACGCCGGCGCGCCGTACACCTTGATCTACCCCGCGGCACCGGCGCCGGCTGGGGCCAGCGCCAGCCCAGGTGCGGCTGATGCCGCTGCCGCCACCGCGGCGAGTGCGCAGCACACCCACAGCACCCTGCAGGCAACGGTGAACGACGCCTACAGCGGGCTGCAGGCGCTGTACCGGCAGATGGACGGGCTCAAGACCCACGACCGGGTCGCGGCCGACAACGCCGTGGTCGGCCGGATCAACAAGGCAGGCAAGGCCGGCATGCACAACGAGTCGGGCTGGCACAAGTTCTTCCACGCCCTGTCCACCATTGCCAAGTGGGTCGGAGTGGCGCTGCTGGTGGTCGCGGTGGTTGCCGTGCTGGTGTGCTTGCCGGGCATCGGTGAGCTGGGCCTGATGGGTGCCCTGGCGGCGGCCACCGAGATAGGTGGCGCGGTGGTAACCATCGGTGGCGCCAGCATTTCCCTTGCCAGCGTTGCCATCTACGGTGGCGCGATCGTCTCCGGCGCGGCCCTGATCGGTGACCTCGGGCAGCGCGCCACTGGCGACGGACCGGGCTGGGGCAAGGTCGGGCTGGATGTGCTGGGCATGGTGCCCGGCCTGGGCAAGGCCGGCCAGTTGCTCTCGCGGCTCGGTGGTCCCACCGAGGGCCTGGTGGACGCGCTGGACAGCGGCATCGTGACCGGAAAGCTCAGTACCGTCTACAAGATCGAGAACCTGTTCGACAAGATCGAGTACACCCCGCTCGGCGTGAGGTTCGCCGGTATCACCGGCACCGCCGAGAAGGGCATCGACGCCATGGACAACGCCATTCTCGGCTACGGCGAGATCTCGCCGGTGACCAGCGGGTTCGGTGCGGCCAAGTGGAGTCTGCTCAAGATCAACGGGTTGTGGGGCGGCGCGTCCAACATCTTTCCCTCGATCAGCAAGGCGGCGCTGGCCGAGGCCGGCAAGGCCCAGTACGCAGCGACCACCCAGGACCTGTCCGCGGCGCAGGCACAGAGCCAGATTCAGCAGTATCAGCAAGCACATCCGGCCCAGGCGGCCAGCGCCCACCAGATCGCGGCGAACCTGGCCAAGGGTGCCAGGGCCACCGTCAGCTTTCCGCGCCAGCACAGCTACCCGCAGACCGTGCCGGTGCACTGACTCCGATGAACCAGCCCTGCCCACCTGCCCGGCCAGGCGTCCCGGAGCTGATCCTGGCGGTGCGCCGGGGTGCGCGCGCCGAGTTCGGCGAGCGGTACGGCCAGCTGCTCGACGATCCGGACGTCGAGGCGATCACCCGATCGACACTGGCCGTTCTTGATCGGCAGGTGCGGCGTTGGATCGAGGACTCGACCGATGCGCCGGCCGCGATCGAGGCGATCCACCGGCAGGTCAGCGCGAGCTACCCGCGGTGCTGCGCGATCTTCGAGGTGAACCTGGTCGTGTTGGAACACCTGGCCCGCTCGGTGGTCGGCCTGTCGAGCCTGCTGAGCACGCTGGATGCCAGTCTCGGCCTGCTGTATGCCAGCCTGCTGATCGGCGCTGATCCGAACACCGCCGAGGTCGACAGCGCCTTCCTGCTGCACGAGCCGGCCGGACGCCTGGATGGCTAGGCATGCCGCGCCGGACGGCGACCTCGTGCCGGCATCACAGGATCAGGCTGGCACCGAGCTGGCGAGCGTCATCCGGCTGGCGATCCACGCGGCCGGCCGGGGTGACCCGCAGAGCTGGCAGCTGGCGGTCCAGCGTGCAGTGGCCGGTGACCTGGCCGCGGCTGATGCGCTGGCCAGGCGCGAGCTGGCCGACCGGGTGCGCCGGCAGGGCGTCGAGACCGGGATGGTCGCGGCCATCGCGCACGGTGCGATGGCGCTGTCGGCCGCGGCCGAGGACGGGCCGTTCAGCTGCCCGGCCTACCTGTTCGAGCTCGCCATTCGCCGCGCGCTGGACGAGCCCGGCTGCATGGATCAGGTCGATGCCGGCGAGCTGGTCTACGCGGCCACCCAGTGTGCCGGGCTGCTCGACATCCACGACGCGCTACTGCCGCCGGGCTGGGGCTGGGCGATTCACCTGCCGCTACCTCAGGAGTAGTAGCCGGTCAGCACCAGCACCAGGTTCACCACGATGATGATCACCAGCATCGCGCCGCCCAGCCACAGGAACGGATGCCGCGCCAGGGACAGCGAGAAGCCGGCCACCGACGCGTCCGGGTGGGCTTCGTAGAAGGCCTTCTCGGTCACGTACTTCTCCTGGCGGACCGGCACCCCACGCGCGGCGAGTGGGAGATATACCTGCGGCGGCAGGATGATCCGCTGCAGCTCGACCGGAACCAGGCGTTGCGGGCTGTAGTGGGCCAGGATGGCGCCGGCCGGGTCGACGAAGATGATCCGGTCAGATCCCTGGCCCAGGCCGACCGCGCTGGTGAAGCGGGCCAGCACGATGCCGGCCAGCACCGGGTATTCCGGGTGGGCGTCCTGCTCGGCCAGGCGCCAGCGCAGTACCCGCTTGCCGTCGCTCCACTGCAGGTGATCGCCGTGGTCGGTGAGCACCAGCCTGCCGTAGAAGCGCTTGGTGGAGTCCTTGGTGGCGTTGTCGATGTCGGCCCGCAGCAGGACCTGTGGCTCGGTCACGGTCGCGGAACCCGCGAGCCGGCATGGGTTGCGATCACCGGTGAGAAACCTCCAGATTCGGTAGCGGACCCAGCTTAGAGCCCGGCGCCCGGCTCGGTGCTCGTTACGGCAGGCCGGCCCGCGACTACCAGGCTAAGATCACGTAAAGGCAGCAGGTTTCGAAGGGATTGTCGCAGTGGGGCGTACGCGCACGACCTGGCGGCGCGGCGCTGTCCGCCCCAGCCGTCCCCGCCGGCTGGGTGAATCCTTGACCCGTGGCCAGGCCATCGCGCTGCTGGCCGGCCTGGCGGTCACCATCGGCGCGGTAACGGTGGCTGCGGCGGTGGTGAGTCCGAACCGGGCCCGCACCTTCGACCTGATCCACGGCTCGCTGTTTCTGGCCGACGACCGCGCGCCGGTCGCGGTCGACCTGGCCACCGGCAAGCCGACCGTCCGGCTGCTGGGCGCCGGCAGCCAGGTCACCGCGAGCAACCCCAGCGATCTGTCGGTCACCGCGCTGGCCGGCGCCACCCTGTTGCTCAACTCGCGTACCGGCGAGTTCAACATGGTCGATGGCACCGGCTTCGTGGTCAAGACCACCGCCGGTGGGGTGCCGTTGCCCAAGCAGGCCGGTGCCGGTGCCGCGATGGCGGTGGCCGCCGGTGCCGATGCCTACGTGGTGCGCGCCAGCAGCGTCGGCACCTCGGTCTTTCTGGTGAACGCCGCCACCGTCCAGTCCGCCACCAGCAGCCGGGCCCGGATCACCCCGCGGGCCTCGGTGGTGCTCGACCAGCCAAGCAGCGCAGCCGCGGGTTCGGCGGTGTCGGGGGGCGGTGACCTGTGGCTGCTCACCGGCGCACCGGGCGGGCAGAGCCTGCGGCAGCTGAGCCTGCCGGCCGGCTCGCAGGCCGGGGCCGAGCTGAGCGCCACCGTACGGGCCACCGCCGGAGGGGTCTCGGCGCTCGGTACGTCCGGCGACGGCGAGGTGGCACTGGCCGGCGCCGGCCAGCTGAGGGTGTTCGACACCGGCAGCTCGCGCACCCTGCCGGTGGCCGGGCTGAGCGGGGTTGACACCATCGTGGCGGTGACCAATGCCCAGTCGGAGGCGGCCTTTCTCTACCACGCCGGTAACGGGTGGTACGTGGTGACCGCCCGGTCCGGGGCCGGCACGGCCAGCGTCGCGCGGATCGGTGCGGTGCCGCCCGGCGTCCGGCTCACACCGCCGGCGATGAGCGGTGGCCGGCTCTACACGATGGACGAGGCGACCGGCGCGCTCTGGCAAATCGATCCGGACGGAACCGGCGCGCCGCTGCCCGGCCAGGCCGGCTATCCGATCAGCCGGGACGCGGCCGGGCACCCGGTCGAGGTGGCCGACTTCGCCGACGCCCAGGTGATCGCCGAGCGCAGCCGGGTGCTGTTCAACTCACCCGGCCACGTGTTGGCGCTCGCGGCGTTCACCGACGGCAGCCACCCACCGGCGGTGATCGACAAGAGTTCGGCGGCCGATCTCAACGCAGCCGGCGGAGCCAGCGCGATCACCGCCAAGCACAACGACACGATCAAGAAAAGCACCAGCAGCCAACCCCAGCAGCCCAAACCGATCACCCCGACCGGGCCGGCGGTGAACAACCGCCTCAGCTGCAAGACCACTACCCAGACCCCGCACGTCCCGGCCATCACCACCGCCACCAGCGCGTCCCGCTCGGTGTTGTTGAACTGGAACTATCCGCTGCTGGACAGCCAGGATTGCGTGCCGTCCACCTACCTGGTGAGCGTGCGCACCCTCACCGACGGCTCGCCGCACGCACCCGGGCAGGTCAGCGTGCAGGGTCAGAACGGCGTCAACCTGACCGGGCTTTACCCCAGTACCCGCTACCAGATCTCGGTCGCCGCCTACCTCAACGGGCGCGGCACCTCGTCGCCGCCGGTGATCGTCAGCACCGGCCCGGAGGGTCCGGCCGCCGCCACCGCGGTGAGTGGCACGGCCGACGGCTCGGGTAGCTGGGCGGTGAGCTGGCGCGGTTGCGGCAGCGTCCAGTCCGGCTGCGTGCCGGCTGCGAACTGGACGGTCATCCCGAGGTTCTGTGACGGCCTGGGCCTGTCCAGCCAGCCCGCGCCGATCCCGGTGGTCGGCGACCCGACGCTGAGCCAGTTCAGTACCAGCTTCGCCGGTGGCACCGCGCTGCTGGGTCGCGGGCTCAGCTTCTCGGTGCAGGGCATCAGCCAGGCCGGCAATGTCGGCACTACCAGCGCGAGCACCGCCTGCAGCTACAGCTGGAGCCCGCCGAATGCCAGCCAGCTGCACCTCGGGGCCAGCAAACCGGATCAGACCTCGCTGGGCGCCACCACCAGCTCGACGTTCACCCTGGACCTGGGCAGCAACCCGCTGGCCGCGACCGGTGGGGTCGGCGCCCAGATCAGCTTTCAACTACTGGCCGGCAACCGGGTGGTGGCCAGCAAGGGTCCGGGCACCGCCACCACCGCGACCTTCGACGGGATCAGCGCCGGTGTCAGCTACACCGGCAAGGCCATCGTCGCGCCACCGCGCCATCCCGAGGCGGCGGTGACGGTTGGGCCGGTCACCGTCAGCACCCGATCGTCCTGGCCGGGACTGTCGATCCTCAACGCCAAGGTCAGTGCCGGCAGCGATCCGACCAGGGGCACCCTCGCGGTCAACCTGGGCGGGCTGTCCAGTTCGGGGGCCGGCGGCGAGCGGTTCACCCTCACCGACAACAGCGTGTTCTCCTGCGGCGGCGGCAACGAATCGTTCCCGCTGAGCACGTCCGGTCCGTTCGATCCTTCCTCGACCACCATCACGGCCCAGGTGGATCTGCTGCAGTACTACGGCGACTGCTCGGTCACCGTGCAGCTGGCCGAGGACCCCGGCAGCGAGACCGATCCGCCGCTGTTCGGAGACACCGAGTCCGCGACGGTCACCAGTTCGGTCAGCATGCCGGGCATTCCCAGCGGCGGCCTGGGCCCGTCCGCGTTCGCCGCCGCCTGGGACAGCGCGCCGGACAACCACGGCCGGTCCACCGTGACCATCACCCTGACCGGCAGCGACCCGGGCCAGCTGTTCGTGGTGGCGTGGTCCGAGCAGATCTCGGACAACACCTCGGCCCAGTGCGGCAACGCCACCAGCAAGCCGCCGGCCACCATCGAGGTGAAGCAGAGCTGCGTGGACGACAAGGGCGGCGATCCGACCGCCTGGACCGCGGTGATCAAGTACCGCTCGCTCGGTCAGTCCGATGCCAAGACGGCCACCGTGCAGATCACCGGCACGCCACCTACCTATACCGCCCCGACGCCGACGCCGACGCCGACGCCGACGCCGACGCCGACGCCCACCCCGACGCCAACTCCCACCCCGACCTGAGGCGGCACCCACCCCGACGCCCACCCCGACCTGAGCCGGCGTCCGGCCCGACCAGCACACCCACCCTCCACCACCCGACAGGATTTCGATGCCGAGCCTCTTCGACGAGACCGCCCAGGTCGCGCACCACACCGAGCGGCTGTGCGCCAACATCGGCCACGTCATCCAGGGCAAGCCGGAGGTGATTCGCAATGCTGTGATCTGCCTGCTCGCCGGCGGCCGCCTGCTGCTCGAGGACGTGCCGGGCACCGGCAAGACCTCGCTGGCCCGGGCGCTGGCCGCCTCGCTCTCGCTGACCTGGAACCGGATCCAGTTCACCCCCGACCTGCTGCCCTCCGACGTCACCGGAGTGTCGATCTTCAATCAGGCCAAGGCCGAATTCGAGTTCCGGCCCGGCCCGATCTTCGCCAACATCGTGCTCGGCGACGAGATCAACCGGGCCTCGCCCAAGACCCAGTCAGCCCTGCTGGAGGTGATGGAGGAGGGCACCCTCAGCACCGACGCGCTGGTCTACCGGATGCCCTCACCGTTCATGGTGGTGGCCACCCAGAACCCGATCGACATGGAAGGCACCTACCTGCTGCCCGAAGCGCAGCTCGATCGGTTTCTGATGAAGTTGTCGGTCGGCTACCCGAGTGCGGAGTCCGAGGCGATGGTGCTGCGTACCCAGAAGCTCGGCGCCACCGTCAGCCAGCTCAGCCCGGTACTGAGCGCCGATGACATTTTGGCAATGATGAACGGGGTGTTGGCCGTCGAGGTGGCCCCGCCGATCGAGGACTACATCGTGGCCATCGCCTCGGCGACCCGCTCGATGTCCGAGCTGCGCCTCGGAGTCTCACCACGCGGCAGCCTCGCGCTGCTGCGCGCCGCCCGGGCCTGCGCGGCGTCCACCGGGCGGTCCTTCGTCACGCCTGAGGACGTCAAGGCGATGGCGGCGGTGGTGCTGGCGCACCGGGTGATCCTGCAGCCGGACGCCGAATTGCAGGGACGTACCGGCGCTGAACTGATCGGCCGTGCTGTCGGGTCGGTGCCGGTGCCGCGCTCGTTCGCGCGTAACTGAGCCGATGCCGTACCGGTCACGCCCGTTCGGGCGCCACCGCCCGCCCGGGCGCCCCTGCCTGTTCGGGTCGCGACAGTGACCCGGGCGGGCTTGGCGGCCCTGCTCGCCGGTCTGGTCGGGCTGGTGCTCGGCCTGGCGTTGAACTGGATCGCGCTCGGCCTGCTCGGCCTCGGCCTGCTGGCCTGCGTGCTGCTCGGCCTGCTGTCGGTCATCCGGCCGTCGCGGCTGTCGATCGACCGCGAGATCCAGCCAGCCCGGGTGCCCAAGAACTCCACCGCGATCGCCTTCCTGCGCTTTCATAACGCCGGTCGCCGCTCGGTGGGGCCGACGGTGGCCACCCAGCCCTACGGCGGTCGGGACGTCCGGACGGTGATCCCCCGGCTGCGTGGCCGTGAACGTGGCGAGCGCACCTACCGATTACCCACCACCCGCAGGGGAATCTTCGACATCGGCCCGGTCGAGGTGGCCCGCGCGGACCCGCTGGACCTGTTTCGCACCGCCCGCCAGCACGGGCACACCGAGCGGCTGTGGGTGTACCCGAGGGTGCTGGACTTTCGGCAACTGCCCACCGGGCTGACCCGGACGCTGGAGGGGCCGTCCTCGGACACCGCCTCGCAGGGCCACATCACCTTTCACCGGCTGCGTGATTACGTGGTCGGCGATGACCTGCGGCTGGTGCACTGGCGCTCCACTGCGCGCACCGGCACGCTGGTGGTCAAGCACAATGTCGACACCTCCCAGCCCTACACCGTGGTGTTGTTGGATCAGCGCCAATCCGCCTACACCGAACAGGCCTTCGAGTCCGCGGTCGACGTCGCCGCGTCGGTGCTGGTGTCGGCCGCGGCGAACAAGGCGCCGGTCGAGTTGCGGCTCACCGACGGCACCGTCCTCGGTGGCCCGCGGTTGCGGTCGGTCACCCCGCTGATCGATCACCTGACCGGGGTGCAGACCACGACCGAGGGGTCGTTGCGGGCCGAGCTGTTGCGGCTGCGCCGGGCCCGCGGCGGCACCGCACTGGTCGTGGTCACCGGCGCCGTCGAGCCGGCCGAACTTCCTTTCGTGGCAGGACTTCGACGTCGTTTCGAGCGGCTGGTGGTGATCTCGATCGACGAGCGGGCCGGCCCGCCGGTGAGGTTTCCCGGCGTGCGGGTGATCTCGGCGGCCGATGCCGACGCCGCCTGCGCCGGTTGGAACAGGGTGGGTCGATGATCGGCCGGCTGATCGCGATCTCGGCGTTGCCGTTGGCAGTGCTGGCTACGGCGCTGTCCGCGTCGATGTGGCTGCGCGCCTTTCCGGCCAGCACGCTGGCGGTGCCGCTGTTCGGGGCGGCCGCGGTGAGCGTGCTGGTGAGCACCGCGGCGGTCCGGCTGTCGCGCCGGTCGATGCTCTGGACGGTGCCGGCCGGCCTGCTCGGCTTTCTGGTCTACACGCTGCTGGTGGTGCAGCGCAGCCCACTGGATCTTGCCGGCCTGGTCAGCGGATTCGTCGACGGTCCGGCCCGGTTGCTGTCCTTCGCACTGCCGCTGGTCAGCCCGCGGTCGCTGATGGTCTGGCCGGTGGCGCTGTGCTGGCTGGCTGGCCTGCTGGCCGGTGAGAGCCTGGCCCGTAGCCGGCTGACCCTGCTGCCCTATGCCGGCTGGCTGGTGGTCTTCGGGGCCGGCTACGCCGGCAGCTCGCGGGCGATCGGCGCCGACGCGGCGAGCACCCGGCGGGTCGATCTCGCGGTGGCCGGCGCGCTGCTGCTGGTGCTGTGCCTGCTGCGCGTCCTGCAGGGCTGGGCGCAGGCCGAGGCCAGTGCCGAGGCGGCCGAAGAGACCGGCGCGGACGGTGCGCAAAGGCGGGATGCCTTTCCGTTGCAGCGGATCCTGAGCGGCGCCGGGGTTGCCGCGGTGGTGGTGCTGGTCGCCGGCTACCTGGCCGGCGGCTCGCTGTTCGCCGGCCAGCCCAGCCAGCTCAAGCGGCAACCGGGGTTGATCACCGCCGACCCGACCACGCCGCTGGCCTACGTCGCGTCATTGCGCTCGCCCGATCACCAGAGCGCCGGTACTCCGCTGTTCGACGTGTCGGTGGATCGCCCGGTACCCGGCTACCTGCCCATCGCCAGCGTGGATTATTACGACGGCGACAGCTGGTCCTTCGACCGGAGCTTCCGGCCGTCCGGCGGGGTGCTGCCCGCCGATCCCGATCCCGACCTGGCACCGAGCTTCGCCCCGGTCCTCCAGCAGTACCGGATCCGCAGCACGTTGCTGGCCGGTACTCCCTGGATGCCGGCCATCACCCGGGCGCAGAAGGTCACCGGCCTGGCGGTGAGCGTCGATCCGGTCAGCGCCATGATCGTGCCGACCGGCCAGCTGGGTCTGGACCAGCGCTACCAGGTGCGCTCGGTCGCCGGCAGCCAGACTCTGACCGAGTTGCCGGGGGGTTGGCTGCCGGCCACCTCGGCACCACCGCTGGACGAGCAGCTGCCCGGTCAGTTGCGGGCCGGCCTGACCGGGGTGCTGGCCGGCTTCGCCGCCGAGACCGGGTTGAGCTCGACGAGCCCGAGCAGCTTTCTGCAGGCGGTTGCCGAGGACCTGCATGCCAACTACCTGCTCGCCCAGGCTCCGCGCGCCAGCGCCAGCGCCAGTGCCAGCGCCAGCGCCAGCACCGGCACGCCAAGCCCGCAGCCAGGACGGTCGGGTTCGGCGAGCCCCACCGGGGGGCTCACAGCGGGGGCCGGTACCGCGATCGGCGGCAGCAGCCTGTCGGCGGTGCTGGCTGCCATCCTCGGCCCACAGCGCAGCGGCACTCCCGAGCAGTACGCCACGCTGTACGCGTTGCTGGCTCGGGACCTGGGCGTGCCGGCCCGGCTGGTGAGCGGCTTTCGGATCACCACCAGCGACGGCGGTCACCAGCTGGGCCCCGGTTCGCACACAGTGACCAGCCAGGACGGCTACACCTGGGTCGAGATCGCGGTGCGCGGCGCCGGTTGGGTGGTGCTGGATCCGTCCCCGTCGAGGTATGCCAGCGCCGACGTCCAGCCCAGCGTCGGGGTGAGCAAATCCAGCACACCGTCGCGTTCACCGAGCCAGGCAGCCCTGGTCACCGAATCGGCCGGCGGACACGCGGTAGCGCCCCGGAGCGTGGTGGGCCTGCACCGGCCGGCGGACCGGGCGAAGCTGTGGTACCTGATTCCGGGCGTGCTGCTGACGGCCGGCCTGCTGCTGGTGCTGGCCCGCAAGCGGGGCCGGCTGCTGCGCCGGCGCCGGGTGCGCGATGCCCGGCTACGGGTGATCACCGCCTGGCAGGAGACCCTCGACCTGCTGGCCGAGTGCGGCCTCGGCGGCCTGCGCACTATGACCGGGACCGAGGTCGGCGACGCGGTCGACGAGCGGTTCGGGACGGCGCCGGCCGGCCACGTCCGGTCGGTCGCGGCGGCCGCCGACGAGGCTGCCTTCAGCGAGCAGGCGGTGATCGTGGCCAAGGACGCCGACGAGGCCTGGCAGGCGCACTGTGCCGTGCGGCGCAGCATCCGCCGGAGCCTGCCGCCGGCCCGGCGGCTGCTCTCGCACCTGCGGGTTCAGCCGGTGGCCACGTCCAGAATCGGGCCAACCCGGCGGCGTCGGGGCACAATGGCTGGCCAGCGCCGAACCGGCGCGAGTACGCGCAAACACTGACCTGCCGGGTGCTGTGCCGGCAGCCCGTCCTGGCACCGGTGGCCGAGTTCGGATCGTCGCGGTGGTGCCGGCAGCGAACCTACGGTAGCGTAGGTTACGCACCAGTAACATATTGGTAGGAGGCGCGATGACCGGTCCGGTCAGTAGTACCGCGACCCTGCACGGCCACGACCTCAGCTATGTGGACGTGGGCAGCGGGCCGGCCGTGCTGTTCGTCCACGGCCTGCTCGGCTCGAACCAGAACTGGTCGCACCTGATGGGCGAGCTGGCCGCCGACCGGCGGTTGATCGCGCCCGACTTGTTCGGCCACGGGGCCTCGGCCAAGCCAATGGGCGACTACTCCCTCGGCGCGCACGCTGCCACCCTGCGTGACCTGCTCGACCGGCTCGGCATCGACACGGTGACCTTGGTCGGGCACTCGCTCGGCGGCGGGGTGGCGATGCAGTTCGGCTACCTGTTCCCCGAGCGGGTGGAACGGCTGGTGCTGGTCAGCAGCGGTGGCCTGGGCCGCGAGGTGAGCCTGTTGCTGCGCTCGGCGACGCTGCCCGGGGCCGAGCTGGTGCTGCCGGTGATCGCCTCGCGCTGGGTCCGCGCCCGCGCCGCGACGCTGGCCGGCTACCTGGGACGGATCGGCCTGCGGCCCAGCTCGGATCTGGCCGAGGCCTGGCGTGGCTTCGTCTCACTCGGCGAAGCGGACAGCCGGCGGGCATTCCTGGCCACCACCCGGGCAGTCATCGATCCTGGCGGCCAGACCGTGACCGCCCGCGATCACCTGCCGCCGGCCGTGCCGGTCCCGGTGCTGCTGGTGTGGGGTGCCAGGGACCGGATCATCCCGTCCTGGCATGCCGCCGCCGCCCAGCAGGGCTTTCCGGGCAGCCGGATCGAGATCTTCGAGGGAGCCGGGCACTTTCCACACCTGGAACAGCCCGAGCGGTTCAGCCAGTTGCTGCGCGAGTTCATCTCGGCCACCGGGTGACCGGCCGCCGCTGAGCAGCCTGCGACACCCGGTCGGGCCCGATTGGGCTAGCCTCGAAGGCATGCTGCTGGTAATCGCGTTGATCGTCCTGGCCATCGTCACCGGGGTCGCGGGAGCGATCATCAAGGGAGCGTTCTGGCTGTTCGTGCTCACCGTGCTGTTCCTGATCGGTGCCTTCTACCTGGGACGCAACGCCCGCCGCTGACCCGCCTGGCAGCGCTGGAATTGCCGCTGTCGGTTGCTCCTAGGGCGGTTGTCACCCCAGGCTTTGACGACACGTGTAATCGCGTCCAAGCAGGCATCTCCTAGGACAGCCTTCAAATCCCGAGCGCACCTGACGGCGTGCAACAAAGGTGATGCAATCCGCGCTACTTGGTATGGACGCGCGACGCCTTGACCGACTGGATCTCCGGCGACGTTCCTAGGCGCCGCTCGCGTGCACTGCTGAGCTGCCATACGAAGGCTGCGCCCTCGGCAGCAGGCCCTTCTCGTACGCCCAGGCGAAGAGGCTCTCGCCGGAGCCGATGGGGAGATACATCTCGGTAGCCTGCGCGATGGCCGCTCTTTCGTCCAGCAGCGCGATGAGATTTCGGTGCTGTGCACAGGCGATCACTGCGCACTCGCCGAGATGCTGGGTTTGGCCTCCGCCCATCGCAGCTTTGATCTCAAGTTGGGTCAATGCTTCCTCTTCCGTGAGCACGGTCAACTGTGCCCACGGTGTTGTCGCTAGGCTGGGGATGCCGGCGTAACGCTGTTGTCCTGCTTGTATCTCCGTGTCGACGTCGCTAGGAATCAGAATGACACCGCCAGGTGCCAACCGGGCGAGGATCTCTGCGTGACCGGCTCGACACAGGTGGGTGTAGGCACTCGTGTCGACGACCCAAGCTGCCGCGTCAGGCATCCGACGCCGTCTTGGTGTGGTGCTCGAACGACCGGCGGTATGCGTCTAGTGACAACGCGTCCACTTCGGGCAGGTCTTCACCACTTAGCAAGCCGCGCAGCAGTTCAAGCACCCTAGCTTCGGTCAGGACCGAAGACGTATAGCCCGTGAGGCAGGCGGCGACGAAACCTGGCGAGAAATACGGCGCCGCAAGCTCTTCTGTAAAAGCTAGACCAAGGCGCAAGTAGTCGCCTGAGCGTGGCTCTGCAGCGCCCAGCCGTTCACATTATTCGTGACCAGTGACCGATCTTGGGCGCCGCTCAGCAAATCGCGGCCAGGAAACCGAAGCTGGCGGACTGGCCGGCGAGCGGGTGATCTGTGGCTCGAGCGTGCCCCAGTCCTTGGGTAGCATCCCCGAGCCGCGCGCCCGCCCCAATCTGGCTGGTTAGCAGCCAGGCAGCCCGAGGCCGCCGCGGTAGCTCGGTCTGATGTAGACCTCGTTGATCAGGCCGCGACGGCCATCAGTCCATCTGATGCCGTACCAGAGCGCGGATGCCGCCACGTTGGGATTGGTCTTGATGCCCGCTGACTCGATATCCGCATTTGTCAATAGCGCGCCTTGCAGTTGGCAGACCGCCTGAACCGTGTCGCCGGTATGAAGATCAGTTCCGGTCAGCTTGCAACCTGGCACGTTCGCGCACTTGGCGATGGGATGAGCGGCCAGGTACGACGGGCTGTCATCTTCGATCAGGCCGGACGCACCAACCGCCACTTCGTTCTGCACGACCAGCGTGCGCTCAGGCGCACCGTGGTCTCGTTTCAGAAGCCATACCAGGACGGCAGCCAGTGCCAGGACCACCACCAGACCTGCGCCAGCACCAGTCCAGACAAGGTGCTTGCTGGCACGACGCCAGGCGCGAAGGATGCCGCTGAGCGGCTGCGGTGTGGTTGCCGCGGCTGGCTCGTCCAGCCCCAATAAGTCGCCGCGATCGGGGACGAACGGCGGCGTTACCCGTGTGCCGACCGGCAGCCTTGCTGGGTCGTCGGTGGGGGCGTTGTGGTCAGACTCGACCCGAGGTGCATCCTCGTTCGGTGTCGCAGGCTCGGCGACCCTGCGGCTGCGGGCGAGCCATGCCCCAATGTCGCCGTGGATCGCCTGGACGACGGCCACGATGGTCGCCTCGGTCGGCATCGGCTTGGTCTCGCTGAACGCCGGTGACAAGGTCCCGCGAGAAAGGTTCGCCTTGTCGGTCAGGTCCGAGAGCTTGTCAAAGCCGCCGAGTCGGGTGGCATCGCGCAATGCCTGCTTGAATTCGGCAGGCGTTTCCGGGGCGACGGGAAGCTCGTTCACGGGCGGTCTCCAGCACTGGCTCGGGTCGTTGCGCACATTGTGTCCGATGTTTCTCTAACACTGCATGGCGGTGCCGACCGATGCCAAACGCCCGGCCGCTACGTGGCGGCCGGGCGTGGGATGGCGCTCAATGCTCAGGCGATATGCATCCATCCGAGGTATGGGTAACCGGCGGCGTTCCGGCCAGAGAACGACCAGGTGTGCACCGTCGTGCCGCTGGACGATTCCGGCCACGAACTGGTGCTGATGACCGTGTCGTTGCCTAGGTAGATGCCCACGTGGCCTGCGTAATTTGCCGCCGTGGCGCCCCAGAACACGAGCGATCCCACCTCCGGTGAAGCGTCGGAGTGCCTGGGGTAGCCGTTGGGGTCGCTGCTCCAGTAGTCGGCAGCGGTGTCGGAGCCACCGATGTTCACGCCCGCCGCCGAGTATGCCTCGGCCACGAAGGCCAGGCAGTAGCCCGAGTCGTAGGACTGCCCGAGATGTCCGTTGGCCCAGTTGATGGCTGCCTGTGCGGTCGACGACGGTCCGCCACCACAGGCCGGCTCGCCAGAGACGTGTTGGTCGGAACCGACCGGAGTGTTCAGCCAGTGCTCAGGCAGGTAGGTGGTCAGGCCAGAGTTTGGCCCGTCAACCACCTGCACCTCGTCCCACGCCGTGTTGTTGTACGGGCCGACGGCGCTTCCGAACAGGCCGCACAGCAGGTTGATACTGGTGCCGTAACCGAGGAAGTGCGCGGCGTCGCGGTTGACGTTGTTGATATCAGCGGAGTTCCGGCCATAGACACCAGTCGTGCCGTCATTGTCGTAGTTGGTGACCTGGTAGGTCATGCTGTCTGCGCTTGCATGTGTCGCCTGGACAGCGCCGACGGCCGAGGTCATGGCGATTACCGCAGCACCGACAGCGACTACGGAGCTGACGCGAAGGCGATTCCGGTGGCGAGCGAGTGGTAGATACATGAGACGCTCCTTCGTTGTTGCAGGGACGTAGATATGCGAGGGCGTGAATCGTTCGTACCCTTCGCCAAACCCCACACAAGCACCGGATACCGCGTAGTTCCAAGACCGAATTGACGGCTTTTGACCACGCTTGACTGGGCTGGACAGGTCGCGGTGCGGATAGTCGGACGGGCAGGCCGCGCGGCATGCGCACGACCCAACCGATGGCGTGTCCTGGTATCCAGTTCCTCGGCATGATCGCGAGCTCACGGTCATGCGCGTCCGAGCAGTCGTCGGTCCCCATCCGACGAACGTTCGCCGGGTGGCCGGCGGTGCGCCGACCGGTCCGGCACGGTCGAAGGTGTGCCGCCGACCGAGCGTTGCGAACAATGGTCCCTGCATCCCGGCGCGTGGCTCATCGGTCGAAGCAACAGCGCAGGCTGTCGCCGGGTGTTTCGGGTGGGTGTTGGACCTGCATCCCGACCTCGACCCCTCTCCCAAGGAATGCAATGGGAAACATGAACATGGTGTCCGGTTGGGACACCACCGGAGCGATCCTGATGGTCCTGTGGGCGCTCGGCATGTGGTCGGCGGTGGGCGTCCTCGCCTTCGCCAACCACACCCGGCTTCGCCCCTGGGTCTACCAGGGATCTATCGCGCTGATCCTGGTCGGCGTGGTCGGCCAGGTCGGCCATCTACAGGAGCACGTTGCGCAGGCCGGCTACTGGGTCAAGCACCCCAACGCCAAGCCGTGGATGACGCCGTGGGGCACCGGACTGGCCAAGGGCTTCGGTCGGGTGGATCAGTCCAAGCCGTCGTTGGGTATGGAGATCCTGCACCTGACCGGAAACTTCATCTTTCTGGCCGGCATCGCCGGAATCATGGTGATCACCTACCGTGCCCGCCAGACCAAGGCCCGCAAGTGGGGCAAGATGGGTATGTGGATGCAGGGCATCCACGGCCTGGAGCACCTGTCGCTCACCCTGTCGGTGGCTTTCGGCGCGAAGCGGGCGATCGGCCTGTCGACCTGGTTCGGCGTCCTGCCCAACGGTCCTGGCCTGTGGACCTACCGGATCTGGTGGCACGCGATCGCCAACGTGATCGGCTCCACCATCTTCGCGATCGGCCTGTTCTACCTCTACAAGGAGAGGGCAGCCGTTCGGGCAGCCTACTGGGGCCCGGCAGCAGTCCACGCCCAGCCGGAGCCAACTCGCGCACCGCGGGTCCAGCCGGTGTCCGGCAGCGCCCGCGCCGCCTCCTAGCGCGAACCGGTCAGCCCGGACGGCCAGCAATGCGCCGGGCCCCGCCTCGACAGTGGCCCGACAGCCCCACGCTGCCGGGCCATTGCCGTGCCCGGCGGTTCGGCTCAGAAATCGGCGTCCCACAGCTCGGTGCGCAGCGCGCCGGCCACCGCGGGCGAGCTGGCCGCGAGGTCGGTCCGGTAGGCCGCGTTGTGGGCCAGCACCTGCTCCGGATGGCGTTCCAGCACGCTGTCTTCGGTCAGGTCGAGCAGCCACAGCGGGCGCAGCTCGGCACCGCGCAGCGCCTTGCCGTCGGGCGTGGACATGCCGGCATGCAGCCAGCGCACCCCCGGCAGCTGGGCCGGTAGGTAGTAGGTCAGGTTGAAGTACTCGGCCGCACCGCGCAGCCGGTCGTAGTCGAAGCCCACCGCGCGCAGATAGATCGTGTCGTCGTCGCGGTAGTACAGGCAGCAACCGACCGGCGGCCCATCGTCGACGCCGCAGAGCAGCACTTCGGCCCGGTCGCCGGCGAACTCGCCCTGCTGACGGAACGCTTCGGTGTAGCCGGCCAGGTCGGCGGCCTTGCCGTAGCGGTGCTCGGTCTGCACGGCCAGCCTGGCAACGTCGCGGTAGGACTCGCGCAAGCTGCACCGCCACACCCGGTAGCCGGCCTGGGCGAACCGGCGAACCTCGCTGCGGATGCGGCGCAGCCGATGCCGCGAACCTAGCGACTGCAGCCAGGCATCCCAGCCTCCCGGCGGGATCGCGATCCAGGCATCGGCAGCCAGCGCCACCGGCAGCGAGCGCACCCCGGCTGCGCGCAGCGCGAGGACGTCCGGCGTGGTGAGGTACAGCGCGACCCGGGCCGGGGCGTCGGCGCCCAGCGGTGGCCGGACCGCCCGCACCGCCGCCAGTAGGCCGGCGGCCGCCGACGCCCGATCCGCGGCCGGCGAAGCCAGCAGGTGGGCCAGGTAGCCGCGGCGCTGCCCGACCAGGATGCCGCGCTCGGGCGGGCTCGGCAGCCCCCGGGCGGCCAGCAACCTGCCCCACTGGCAGTTCGGATGTGGGTTGTCGCCCACTGCGATCACCGGCACCGCCGCCCGCCCGCCGCCGGCCAGGTCCAGATGGACGCCGCCAGCCACGCCGCCACCCTCGAAGCCGCACAGTCGCAACCAGAACGCCGAGGAGTAGAACCGGTCGCCGGCCAGTTCGTCCCACTCCGGGTCGGTCAGGCCGCCCAGCGGGTCCGCGAAGTAGTCCGGCCCGCTCACGCCGGCACGTCCTGGATGCCGTGCGCCCACAGCAGGTAGTCGGCGTCCAGCAGCACCGCGAAGCTGGCGCCGGGCAGCTCGCCGGCGGCCTCGATGACCCGGCGGATCGCCGGCAGCGGCGTCCGGCCGCAGGCGCCGCCGGTGATCACGAAGCTGGCCACCCGACCCAGCTCGACCCGGTGCGGGCCCTCGGCCGTCGCCAGCCGGCGCAGTGCCAGGAACAGGCAGGTCAGAAAGCCGACCGGCGGCGCGAGCGCCTCGGCCCGGCCCTCGCACAGCGCGTGGTACAGCGCCCGAGGGTTGGCCGGTGCCACCGCCGAGGCCAGCTCGTACAGGTTCGGCTCGGTGGCCAGCCGGCTCAGCAGGCCGGCGGCGGAGGACGCCACGCCGAGGTCGGTGAAGACCTGCCGGACGATGGACTCACCGGGCGAGCTGCGGGCGCTGTGATCGGCCCGCAGCTCGGCGCAGGCGTAGCTGTCGGTGGTCGCGCCGCCGACGTCGATCACCACGAACGGCGTGGTCGGAGCGGGTGCCACCGGCTGCCTGCTCATCCGCGCGGCGGCCAGCGCCACCACCGCCGGCGTCGGCCAGATCGGCGCCTCGGCGAGGTCGATCAGCGCGCCCAGCCCCTTGCGATCGACCAGATCCTCGACGTAGATGTCGCGGATGGTGTCGGCCAGCCCGCGCAGCTGCGGTCGCAGGTGCTGGTCCAGGACGTTGGCCGCCCGGCGATCGATCGGCAGGCCGGCCACCAGCTCAGGGGCATCGGCACCGGCCCAGACCAGCACGTCGCGCGGGTAGTCCGCCAACCGGTGGGCCGCCAACGCCGCCCGCAGCCGGCGGTGGTCGGTGCCGTCGATGCCACCGACCAGCACCAGGACGTCGACCGGAAGCGGAGGCGCGGGTGGTTGCTCGGACAGCAGCCGCGCGTAGGCCACGTTGCCGCCGGCCTCGAGCACCGCCCGGGCGGCGGCCTGCACGCTGTGCCGGCGGGACAGCCCGACGATCCCGAGCCGCAGACCACCGTTGGCCGAGCTGCAGATGCGCACCGAGCCGATCCCGCCATGCTGCCGGCGCTGCTCGACCAGCGTCCGGACCTGCTCGCCGGCCGGCACCCCGGGCAGCCGGGGGATCCGCTCGACGGGGCCGAACCCGTCACCTGCCGAGCGGGTGCACAGCTTGATCACGGTGCTGCCGACGTCGATCAGCAGGCTGGGCCCCTCGATCAGGCTGGGCCCCTCGATCAGGCTGGGTCCCTCGATCAGGCTGGGCTCGTTGATCAGGCTGGGCTCACCGCTCACGCCAGGATCCGGACGTCGCGCAGCAGCCGCTGCCACAGCTGGCCGTCCCCGGCGGATCGGGCGCCCAGCAGTTCCCGCTCGCGGGCCAGGTCGGCCGGCGACAGCGGCACCGCGCCGGGCGCCAGGATCCGGATCCGGCGGCCGGGCCCGCGATCGGTGAGCAGCTGCCCGGCATTGCGCTCGTGCGGCGCGAACGGCACGTCGATCGTCCCGGCGAGCACACTCTGGTGGACGGCCGACAGCAGCGAGCCGGCCGGCCGGTCCAGCACCTGGGCCATCACATCGCTGACCTCGCTGCTGATCAGGGTCCGCTCGTCCTCGATCACCTCGTTGGTCACCGGGCTGCTGCCGGCGAACATCTCCAGCACGTAGCGCACCGCCTGCACCGCCGCGACATTGCTGTCGATGCTCGGAATGCCGGTGGCCTCGTCCGGGGTCTTGATCACCACCTTGTCGGCGCCGACCAGCCGGCTCACCGCGGCCGAGACCGCGATCAGCTGCCAGGCCAGCGACGGCTCGGCGGGAAAGGCGCCCATCCACTGGTGAAAGACCAGCCTGACCTCGACGCCGGTGAACCCGAAGCGGGCCAGCAGCGACGCCGACTGCTCGCGCAGTACCTGGGCCACGGCAATGTCCTGCTCGAAGCTGCCGGTCTGGCCGAAGCTGACCGCGAAGGATCGCACTCCCTGCTCGGCGGCCAGCAGCAACTCGCAGAGTTGTACCGCGATGGTGATCACCGGCGGCACCAGGGTGGCGGTGAGCGGGCCGAAGGACTCGCGGTGGATCGGCGCGTCCGCCGGCCCGGCCAGCGCGCACAGCCGGTCCACGTACTGCCAGTGCACCAGCGCCCGGTCCAGCGGAAAGGCCTTGGCATAGGGCAGCGTGTAACTCAGCGCGCCGCCCTCGATCTCGGTGATGCCCGCCGCCAGGGCGTACTCGGCCAGCAACCGGGCGTCCGGGGTGCCGTGCCGCAGGCTGACCGGCGCTGCGATGTCGGCGAACAGCTCGCGGGTACGGGCCACTCCGTGGCTGATCAGCGGGTAGCCGTTGAGCAGGTCGTGCCCCTGGGCCAGGCCGGCCGCCAGCAACCGCGCCGCGCCCGCGTAGTCGTTGTGCCGGGTGTGGCTGTCGATGGTCAGCGGCATGAAGTCCGCGCCGGCCTCGCTCAGCGCCAGGGTCAGTGCACGCTGCCGGGCCAGGTCGGGAAAGCCACCGCGCGGCTGGATGTGAGGACGCTCGCCGCGGCCGCGGTAGGCGTGGCTGGCGAAGCGCTCCCGGGGCAGCGCGCGCAGGTAGCGCCGGGCGGTCGAGGGGTCCAGCTCCACCGCGCCGCTGGCCTGGATCAGCCGGTCCCGCTCGTCGTCGATGTCGCCGAGGCAGGCCTCGCTATCCGGACCGAGCACCATCGAGATCCTGCCTCAGTGCGTCGAAGACCGCCACGAAGGTGCTGGGCCGGTGAAAGACCCGATGAAAACCGTAACCGGCGAACAGCCGCTCGACCTCGGCGGACGGCCGGTCACCGACCACCAGATTGCCGCCGGCGTAGAGCAGGACGTCGGCCAGGCCGGCCGCGGCGAAGCGCTCGCCGATCCCCGCGCAGGCCTGCTCACCCTCGCCGTTGATCGAAGCGACCAGCACCGCCCGCGCGCCGGTTTCCAGCGCCGCGTCGGCGAAGTCGTCGAGGTCGTTGCTGGTGCCGAGGTTGTGCGGGCAGAACCCGTTCTCGGCCAGGCCGATGGCCAGGATCCGGTTGGCCACCACGTGAATGTCGTGCCCGACCACGCCGAGCACCACCCCCGGACCACCGGTCGCGGCCAGGCGTGGTTCGACCGGCGCGGGCGCGATGATCATGGCTGCCCACCGTCGCCGGCCGGTGCCATCGTTGCGAGCACCTCCCCGATGCAGCCGAACTCCGAGGGCTGGGCGGGCAGGTCGACGATCAGATCGGTGACGCCGAGTTGCTGGCAGGAATGCAGCCAGCCGGCCACCTGCGCCACCGAGCCGACCAGCTTCGGAGCGTCGATGCCGCGGGCCGGTGCGCCGTACCACAGCCGCTCGTCGTGCACGTCCTGCTGCTCGGCCAGCGCGTAGCTGGCCAGGTGCTCGCTGGACACCACCTGCGAGCGGAACAGCTGGCCGGCCACCTGCTGGCGCCGGTCGGGCGGGTACAGCTCGGCGACCGCCTGCCAGGCTGCCTGCTCGGTGTCGCGGGCCAGCACACCGACCAGCATCGCGATCCGCTCGACCTGCTGCTCGGCGCGGACCCGAGCGATGTCGGCGGCCAGTACCGGCCGCGGGCGGGCCATCATCAACACGCAGTCCGCCGGCACCAGTCCGGGCGTGCCGGACGACGGGGTGAACAGCAGCGGTCGGTCGGCGTCGGCGTCCAGCCGGCGATCCAGTTCGGCCCGCAGATCGGCAACGAAGCCGGCCAGCCGCTGCCGGGCGGCCAGCCGGTCGGCCAGGTCAGCGGCCTGGCGTGATGGGCTCGTCGCGCCGGCCACGACGTTGACGTGGGTGGGACGTCCGAAGCGGTAGTGCAGGTCAGCGACCCGGCGCCCGACCGACTCCGCACTCTCCTGCCTGGGTCGGACGGCCACGATCGGTTGCAGCCTGCTGGAGCTGGCAAGCACGTCGAAGGCAGCCAGCCACGGGTCCATCGCGACCGGGAAGTCGTAGACGAACGCGCCGAGGAGGCCGGCCTGCTCGGCGGCGGACAGGTGTTCGCCCAACCGGGCCAGGTAGGCCGCGGGGGCCAGCTTGCGACCGAGGCCGAAGCTCTCCGAATGCGGCGGGACGATAAAGCTCACCGACCGGGGAAAGCGTGCCGTGGTAGGGCTCAACGAAGCGGGCCGATCTGCCACCGGTAGGACGCTCCTCACTCTGGTCACCGAACCACCGTGCCGCACCGGGGGCCGCCGAGCAGTGGTTCGAGTCTGCCCGAACCACCGCGCTCCGGGCAAGCAGGCCATCGTCGCGCCGAGCGGAGGCTTGCCGCAACCCGGACCCTCGGCGCTAGGCTGATCGGGCATACCGGATCGGCCCGGAAGGGACGCAGATGCTGGTCGACCAGCGCAACTTCTCGATGCTCGAGTTCGCCGGTCGCCGGCTGACACTCGGCGGCCCACCGGCCGCGAGCCAGCCTGCGGACGCCGACCCCGGCCTGGATCAGGCGATCGAGGTGGAGATCGACGCCTTCAGCCTGGCCGATCGGTGTGTCAGCGCCGGGGACTTCTACGCCTTCCTGAGCGAGGTGTCCGGTGGCGGGTTGGACCACACCCAGATCGACTGCATCGACCCGTGCTTCATCGTGCACCGCGCCGGCGGCTTCGCGCTGCGGCCCGGCTGCGCGGACTTCCCGATGATCCAGATCAGCTTCTGGGCGGCCGCGGCCTACTGCAACTGGCTGTCCCGGGTCGAGGGGCTGGCGGCGGTCTATGACGTTGCCGCTCGCGCCGCCGACCTCGATCTGGACGGCTACCGGCTGCCGACCGAGGCCGAGTGGGAGGCGGCGTGCTGGCAGGGCCACCCCGACGGCGCGCTACCGGCCCCGGACCGCTGCAATTCGGCCGACGCCGGCCCGACCTGCCGGGCACTGCGCGCGGGTGCGGCCGGCGCGGGCAACTTCGTGCCGGGTCAGCCGGGACCGGTGCCGGTGGCCGCCCTGCCGGCCGACGCTGCCGGGCTGTACGGGATGCTCGGCAACCTGCGCGAATGGTGCCAGGACCGCTATGCGAGTTACAGCGCCGCCGGTTACAGCAGCGCCAGTCACAGCAGCAGCGCGTCCGGCGGCGTTCTACCGCTGCGCAATCCCCGCGGCGCGTCGCGGGGCGCCTTCCGGGTGGTGCGCGGTGGTTCGTTCATCGACCCGGCGGCCGGCCTCGGTCCGGCCAGCCGGCTGGCGGCCTTCGAGGACACCCGCTGCGAGGTCTACGGCTTCCGGGTGGCCCGGGCCCGGTGACGACCTCGAACGCGCCGGGTCGGCCCGTCATCGACGACCTGCCGAGCTTCGCCGACGTGCCGGCCGGCCTGCAGCCAGCGATGGCCGAGGACCAGGCCGATCAGCCGGCCGAACCCACCGCCGGCTTCGGACTGGCGGTCTTTCCGACCACGGTCGGCCAGTACTGGCACTACCTGCTCGATCAGGACCTGCACCGGGCACCGGCACCGCGGTTGCACGGGTTTCCGCCGGCCGCGGGCACCGGTCTGCGCAGCACCCCGTCCGGCGCGCTGGTGTTGGACGAACAGCTGGCCACGCTGCCGGTGACCGGCGTGAGCTGGCACGGCGCGCTGGCCTACTGCCGCTGGCTCAGCGACCGGACGGGCCGGCGCTGCCGGTTGCCGGCGGCCGTTGAGTGGCAGTACGCGGCGGCCGGGCCGGCTGGGTGGCACTGGGCGCTCGGTGCCGAATTCGATCGCAAGACCTATGCCCCGGCCGCGACCGGCCCCCGTCCGGTCGGTGCTGCCGGGCCCAGCCCGTACGGCCTGCACGATCTGACCGGCAACGTCTTCGAGTGGTGTGCCGACGCGCTGAGCATTCCCGGGGCAGCCGATTCAGGCTCGCGGGTGATCAAAGGGGGTGCTTACACGGTGCGCAACCCGGAGAGCTTCGACAACGCCACGGTGTTCACCGCCGATGAGCTGAGCACCGTGCCCTATATCGGCTTCAGGGTGCTCGCCGCCGCCGGTTGAGGCCGGCAACCCTTTCAGCTGCTGGTGCCATTGTGTTACTTTGGCCCGAAGTTTATTGACTAAACCAGATGGTGGGCAGATGGGCGGCACCGAGCTGAGGCAGCAGACGATCCCGGAGACGCTGCGCACCGTTCTTGTCGGCCACCTGCGCAGCGTGCCGGCCGACGTCGACTGGGCGACGGCGTCGCTGCCCGATCTGGGCCTGGACTCGATGTCGGCGATCGAGCTGGTGATCGAGCTGGAGGACACCTTCGGAGCACAGTTTCCCGAAGAGCTGCTGGTGCGCGAGACCTTCGCCAGCTTCGGCTCGCTGGAAACGGTGCTCAGGTCGATGACGGGGCAGCCGTGAGCCCGCAGGCGTTCACCGACTGGATCCGGCCGCTGCCCGCTGACCATGGCGCCGCGCCGACCGATGGGGTAGCGCTCAGCCGGTTGCCGGCGGGTGACTTCGCGGTGCTGGACTGGCTCGACGAGGCGCTGGGCCGGTGCCGGCCAGGCCGCGAGCGGGCAGCGGTCGAGGCCGCGCTCATCGCCGGCTGGGACCGGCTGTCATTGCGCGAGGTCTACGCGATGCTGGTCACCGACCTGCTGGTGGCCGAGGCGGAAGCGGAACTCGAATGACGGCAGTCGAACTCGAGCTGACCGCGGTGCGCCGGCTGCTCGATGCCGAGATCGAGCGCGGGGTCGAGACCGGCGTGCAGCTCTCGATCAGCCACGGCGGCCAGGTGCAGGAGTTGGCGGTCGGTGACAACGGCACCGGGCAACCGATCACCGCCGACACCTACGTGCCCTGGACCTGCTCGTCCAAACCGCTCGGCGCGCTGGCGTTCGCCCAGGCCTGGGACGCCGGGGTGGTCGAGCTCGACACCCGGGTCGTCGAGGTGCTGCCGGACTTCGCCGGCGCCGGTCGCGAGCTGATCCGGGTGCGCGACCTGCTCGGTCACACCACCGGCCTGTCCGACCCGGTGCTGTCCTTCGACGCCAGCAGCGCCTCCGTGTCGAGCTGGGAGGATATCGACGCGCTCATCTGGTCGGTGATCTGCGCGGCCCCGACCGAGGCGCTGCCCGGCACCGCGATGATCTACAACCCGGTCACCAACTGGTTCGTGCTGGACCGGTTGCTCAACGCCCTCAGCGGTGGCGGTTCCGGCGACAGCTACCGCTCGCTGATCGAGCGGCTCGGGTTGCAGGCCAGCCTGGGCTGGCCGCCGGTGCCGGACGACCAGCGGGTGACGGTCGGCACTTCGGAGGGTTCGCAGGCCGGTCTGCAGCAGATGCAGCTGGCCAGCGCGCTGCCGCTGCCGGGCATCGGTGTCTGGGGGTCGGTGCGCAACCTGCGGGTGCTGGGCGAGGTGCTGCTGGCCGGTGGCAGCCAGCACGGTGTGCCCATCGTCAGCCGGGCGAGCGTCGAGGCGCTGACCGCCACGCACTGGCCGGGCACACCCAGCATGGCGATCTGCGATACGGATTTCCCTTACGGGCTCGGCTTTATGACGCTGCCGTCGATCCTCGGCCGGCGCTGCTCACCCCGGGTGTTCGGGCACGCCGGCGGCAACACCTCCAGCCTGCTGGTCGATCCGCTGTTCGATCTGGTGGTTGCGGTGTACTGGAACGGCCGGCTGGACGACGTCAAAACCTTCGCCCGCCGGTTCGCGCTGGTCCGGGCGCTCTTCGACGATCTCGGCCTGCCCAGGCTGCCGGTGATCAGCGCCGCGGAGCAGCCATGACCGCTGCCACCGCGGCAGGCCGGTTGCCGGGTCCGCGGCCCCTCGGGCAACTGCGCTACCTCAAGGGGCTGCTGGGCAATCCGTACACCGCGCTGCTGGACCTGCAACGGCGCTACGGCCCGGTCTGCAAGTTCGGTTTCGGCAGTCAGCAGTACGTGATGCTGTTCGGGGCCGAGGCGAACCAGTTGTTGCTCACCGACTCGCCGGACAATCCGAAGTTCCTCTCGCGGGACGTGCTCAGCCTGCTCATTCCGGTGGTCGGCTCCTGCGCCATGGTGGTCAGCGACGGCGAGGAACACCGCCGGCGCAGGTCGCTGGTACAGCCGGCTTTCGCCCGCCGCCGGATCCAGGGCTACGTGCCGGTGATGCTGGACGAGATCCACCGGATGATCGACAGCTGGCAACCGGGTCAGCGGGTGGACGCCTTCACCGACGTCCGCTCGTGCATCCGCCGGATCGCGATCCGCTCGCTGTTCGGCGACCGGCTGCAGGCGCACACCGACGAGATCGGTCGGGAGTTGGAGACCGCGCTGCGCTACATCAACCGCTCTCCGTTCCTGCGCTTCGACCATGATCTGCCGGGCACCGGCTTCCGGCGGGCGATGGCGGCCCGGCGCCGGGTGGACGATCGGGTCCGGGCCGAGATCGACAAGCGGCGGGCCGAGCCGGACGATCGCGGCGATGTGCTGGATGCCCTGCTCGGTAGCTGCGACCACGGTGGTGATCGGCTGGCCGATCTGGAGGTGCGCGACCAGGTGATCAGCCTGATCGCCTCCGGCTACGACTCCAGCAGCGCCGCGGCCAGCTGGGCCTTCTACGCCCTGCTCAGCCATCCCGAGGTCTATGACCGGATCCGCGCCGAGGTGGCTGCGGTGGCCGGTGACGACGAGCTGACTGCCGAGCATCTCGCGGCGATGGACTACGTCGGCTGGACGGTGGATGAGATCCTGCGGCTCTACACCCCGGGGGTTCTCACCGGACGTACCGCGATCGAGAGTTTCTCCTTTGCCGGTCAGGTGATACCCAGCGGCACCAAGGTGCTCTACTCCCAGTACGTGACCCACCGGCTGCCCGAGCTGTGGTCTGAGCCGGAGGTGTTCCGGCCCGAGCGCTGGGACACCTCGGCTGCCGATTACCGCGAGCCGGTGCCGTTCAGCTTCGTCCCGTTCGGGGGTGGTTACCGGCGCTGCATCGGCTTCTCCTTCGCCGAGCTGGAGTTGCGGGCGTTGATCGTCGAGCTGGCCCGGCGGACCGAGCTGTCGCTGGTAGGGGGTGCGGTGCTGCCGACCGGGGTGGCCACCATGTGGCCCAAGGGCGGCGTGCCGGTGTCGGTGCGCGCGATCCGGCCGAACTCGGCGGTGCCGAACCCGGACGGGCGCGGCGCGGCGAACTCAGCGTCCCAAGCAGGGCCGAACGCAGGGTCGGACGCATTGTCGAACTCGGTGGCCGAAGAGGGCCGGTTGCGCCCGGCGGTGCCGGACGCCGACGGCTGGGGCGAGCAGGACTGAGGCCGCGGGTCGCGCCGGGTGGGCGGGCCAGTCGGCCGGTGGCTCAGCCTTCGGCCAACTCGGCCGGGGTGAGCGCGCGCAGGACGCAGAATTCGTTGCCTGCCGGATCGTGCATGACCACCCAGCTGACCTCGCCACCCTGTTCGAGGTCGACGCGGCGGGCGCCCAGTCGCTCCAGCCGGGCCACCTCCGCGGCCTGGTCCCGGGGCCGCAGGTCCAGGTGCAGCCGGTTCTTTCCGGCCTTCTGCTCGGGCACTCGCAGGAAGAGCAGATCTGGCACCACGCCGTCCTCCCGGCTGCCGGCCGGTGGCTCGAGCACCACCTGGTCAGCCTGCTCGTAGGTGCGGCGCCAGCCGAGGGCGGCCTGCCAGAAGGAGGCCAGGCCGGCCGGGTCGGTGGTGTCGATGCAGAGGCATTGGATGCGAAGGTCCACCTCGGCACCCTGCTGGATGGCTGCGCTGGCCGTCCACTCCTTTTTGCCCGTGCGACTCCGGTGCGAGCCCGGTGCGAACTAGCGGGGGGTGGGAATGCGCACCGGCAGGTGCCGGATGCCGTGGATGAACTCGCGGTGCCGCTGCAGTGGTTCGGGCTCACCGACCTCCAGATCCGGCAGTACTGACAGCAACTGCCGGAAGAGCCCGGTCAGCTCGGCCTTGGCCACCACGCTGCCCAGGCAGTAGTGCACGCCACCGCCGAAGCTGTAGTGCCGGGTGCGCGGCCGGGTCAGATCGAAGCGGTGCGGATCGGGGAAGACCGACTCGTCATGGTTGGCCGAGCCGAAGAACAGCACCACCTTGTCCCCGGCCCGGATCGTCTGCCCAGCCAGTTCCACGTCCGCGGTCGCCGTCCGGGCGAAGTCGAGCACGGCACTCGCGTGCCGGACGAACTCATCGATCGCGCACCCGATCCGGCCTTCGAAGTCCTCAGCCAGCCACGCCTTCTGCTCCGGGTGGCGCCAGAGTTGGACGACGGTGTGCGAGATCGTCTGCTTGGTGGTGTCGTAGCCCGCGACCGTGAGCAGCAAGATGATCGAGGCGATGTCGTCCGGGCTCAGCGGCCGACCATCGAGCTCGGCCTGGGCCAGCGCCGAGGCGATGTCGTCGCTGGGATGCGCGCGCCGGTAGCGGACTGTCTCGACGCTGATCTCGCGCAGGATCGCCATCTGTTCGACCGCGAAGGCAACCGGGTCGGCGCCGGCGGTCACCTCAGGATCGAGCGAGCCCACCCAGTTGCGCGCGGCGTCGACGAACGAGTCGAACTGGCTGTCCGGGACGCCGATCAGGTCGGTGAGCGTGGTGATCGGCATCAGACCGGCGACCTGGGTGGCGAAGTCGATCTCGCCGCCGGCTTCGGCGACGCGTTGGACGACCTGTCGAGCACGGTCGTCGATCTGGCCGGTGAGCCGGGCGATCGCCTTGGGCGTGAACGCCGCGCTCAGAAACTGCCGGTACCGCGTGTGCCGCGGCGGATCCATCCCGATGAAGGTCGGCGGCAGCATCAGGGCCGGGACGGTCGGCTTGAACATGACGGCGCCGTAGGCGTCCTGGTCGGAGCTGAACAGCTCGTGATGCTGGCTGGCGTAGGCCACCTCGGCGGCGCGAACCAGGGCCCAGAATCCGGCCTCGCCGTGGATTTCCGGCGGCAGTTCGGGAACCTCGAGCGGCGGGTGCCAACTGACCGGGGCATGGTGGCGAAGCCAGGCGAAGGTCTCGTCCCGCTCGATGAAGCCACGTGACCAGAACGCGACACTGGAGATGTCCCGGTCGGTGGTCAGGGGATGCGGCCGGCTCCGCGGCGCCGCAGCGCCGCTCACGCGTCTCACGCCGCTCACGCGTCTCACGCCGCTCACGCGGCCAAGGCCGGCATCACGCGCGCAGTCCGGTCAGTCTGTCGCACGCTGCCTCCTGCGCTTGGGGACGGGTGATCGCTTCCGCTCCAGAATGCCATCAGATGCCACTAGCGGTGTCAAATGACCCAGGGCGGGCAGCTAGACGGTCCTCAGCTCCTCGTGGCAGCGATCCAGCCAGTGTCCGACGAGGGCGGCGAGCAATTCCGGGCGCTCGTGCATGAGCGCGTGGCCGGCGTCCTCGATGACGGACAGCGTCGCGTGCGGGTAACGGTCGAGCAACTCCAACGCGTCGGTGTATCCGGCCACCGAATCGTGCCGTCCGGCGACGATCAACGTGGGCCCTGAGAAGTCCGAACCGAGGTCGATGGCCCAGCCGGCGAAAACGCGAGCCAGCGCGGCCTCGTCGACCAGGGTGGTGCCAGGCGCCACGTGGTCGCGATAGCGGCGGGCGGCCGGCGCTGTGCGGACCACGAAGTACTCATCGAAGCCCGCCCGTAACGTGGGGTCGAGTTTGTCGTAGGCGTCGTCGTCCTGGCGGATGACCTTCTGGCCAGGCACGTTTCTTGATCGCTCGGCGACCGGGCAGAGCAGTGCCAGGCCGCGCACCACGTCGGAGCGGTGCGCGGCCAGTCCACGAGCCAGGTATGCCCCGTAGGAATGGCCCAGCAGCAGCACCGGCCCGCCGGCAAGCTGGTCGATGACCTTGCCGAGCAGGCCGACCACATCGTCGTTGCACGTCAGGCCGTCGGCCTTCGTGCGACCCATCCCGGGCAGGTCCGGATAGATCCGCCGGTATCCGGTGTCGGGGATGACAGCCTCGATGGCCGCTTCGATCTCTCGATGATCGACACCGGCTCCGTGCAGCGCCACCAGCGGTGTGCCGGTGCCATGCTCCACGTAGTGGACTGGGACACCGTCGACCGTGCACTGCATGTCAGCGGTACTCAGGGTTCTCATAGTCGAAGCGACATCCGGCATCCCATTCCGAGCGTTGGTTGCCGTAGGAGGGAATGCCCCCGGCATCCTTGAGGATCCGCGCCAGGTGGATGAGGTTCCACGTCATGAAGGTCGTGTTGCGGTTGGTGAAGTCGTTCTCCGGACCGCCCGAGCCAGGGTCGAGGTAGGACGGCCCCGGCCCCGCCTCGCCGATCCAACCCGCGTCGGCCTGCGGGGGGATGGTGTAGCCGATGTGCTGCAGCGTATAGAGGACGTTCATCGCGCAGTGCTTGATGCCATCCTCGTTGCCGGTGATGAAGCAGCCGGCGACGCGGCCGTAGTAGAGGTACTGGCCGGCATCATTGAGCAGGTGGGAACCGCCGTAGAGCCGCTCGTGCACCTGCTTCATGATCGAGCTGTTGTCACCGAGCCAGATCGGGCCGGCCAGCACCAGGATGTCTGCGGCCAGCACCTTCTCGAAGATCTCCGGCCAGTCGTCGGTGGCGGCGCCATGCTCGCGCATGTCCGGCCAGACGCCGGTGGCGATGTCATGATCGATCGCGCGGACGATGTCCACGCCGATGCCGTGCTCGCGCATGATGTGCGCGCTCGCGTCGACCAGGCCCTGGGTGTTGCTCGGTTCGGGTGATCGCTTCAGCGTGGAGTTGATGAACAACGCCTTGAGGTCGGTGTAGTCGGGCAGGGTGGCGGTCATCGGCTCACCTTTCGGGTCGGTTGGTCGGCTCAGCGGAGTTGCGGGTCCTGCTGCACGCACTTTAAAGCGGGTCCGGTGCTTCCCGGTGACATCACCAGAACTGGTGAAAATGTGCCAACGCCTCTCCGAGCCAGGCCGCCGGGCCGGAGCGATGCGCTGTGGCGACTGCGGCAATCTGCGCCTGTATCCCGAGCTTGCCAAGCACCGCCCTGATCTGGCTTCGAATGGTGTGCACGGAGCGGTGGCTTCGAATAGCGATCTCGGCCACCGTCAAGCCGGCCACCATGCCTCGCAATGCGTCCCGTTCAGCGTGGGTGAGAGTGGCCAGCGACGCGACTTCGGCCTGGCGCTGGAGCAATTCGGCGACTTGGCTTACCCGGTTCCCTTCGGAATCCGACCGGCCCGGAGAGAGCAACGCATCCTCCACAGCACCAATCAAGACCAGAAAGGGTGCCGCCTGATTCAGCACGACCACCCCCCGGATGGCAAGCGATACGAGAATGCTCAGCGATTGAATGGAGCCGACGCAGACAGCCGCGCCCGACGCGAGTGCGGCAGGCTGTTGCGTCTATCCGGCGTCGTCCTCGAGGACCATCAGGGTCGGCGGCGGCGGTGAACCGTCGGCCCCGAGAGCACCCGATGGTCCCGAAACGCCGGCCTGAAACGTGGCCAACCATCCTCGCGCGACCAACGCCGCCTGCATCGCTGCGCCGAGTGACGAGCCAGCGGGAGCGACGATAGTCACCCTCCTGGCAATGTCCACGAACGAAAAATGACACTCTGCCGTATAACACGCCAAGAGCGAGCTGTTGATGTGCCCGAAGAGGCACGTCTGACAGTCAGTTGCGGCAACGCTGGCGCCCACTTACCCAAGCTGCGGGTCCTAGCGCTATCGGATCATGTACGCCAACCCTTGGGCCAACTGGAGGTGAAGTGCTCATGT